>NZ_JBHXNY010000001.1:265584-409932 GCF_042719275.1 Nocardioides sp. NPDC058538
TTCCGCGCTGGCGGTTAACCCGCGGGCCGAGCGCCCGCCCCCCCTCGGCGGTGGCGTGTCGAGACCAACACGGTCACATCCGCGCTCGGGTGACCGTGTTGGTCTCGACACGCTCGCTAGCGCTCGCGGCTCGACCAGCCTGTGCTCAGGTCGTGTAGTCGGCGTTGATGCGGATGTAGCCGTCGGTGAGGTCGCAGCCGTAGACCGTGAACTCACCCGAGGCGATGCCGAGGTCGACCTCGATCGAGACTTCATCGCCAGACAGATAAGTCGACAAATCTGCCAATAGATTTGCAGAGACCTGGGCGGGGTAGGTCTCGGTGCCGCCGAAGGCGATGCGTACGTGCTCGGGGGAGATGTCGGTCTCCTCGCGGAGCTTGCCGATGGCCATCGCGACGCGGCCCCAGTTGGGGTCGGCGCCGTGGACGGCGGTCTTGACCAGGGGCGAGTTGACGATGGCCTTGCCGACCCGCTTGGCCTGGGCATCGTCGCGGGCGCCGCTGACCGAGACCGTGATCAGCTTGGAGGCGCCTTCCCCGTCGGAGGCGATCTTCTTCACCAGCGCGAGCGCGGCGTCGTAGAGCGCCGCCTCGAACTCGTCCAGGTCGACCGGGCCAGCAGCACCGGAGGCGAAGATCGCGGCGGTGTCGGAGGTCGAGGTGTCGGTGTCGATCGAGACGGCGTTGTAGGTGCGGTCGACGACCCGGCGGAAGGCCGCGTCGAGCTCGGCGGCGGGCACCGCGGCGTCGGTGAAGAAGTAGGTCAGCATCGTGGCCATGTCGGGCTCGAGCATCCCGACGCCCTTCGCGATCCCGGTGATCGTGGCCTCGCCGACGATGCGGGTCTCGATCTTGGCGATCGTGTCGGTCGTCATGATCGCCGCAGCCGCGGCGTCGAAGTCGGCGTCGCCGGCGGTCCCGGCGAGCTTCTCGAGCGCGGGCGTGAGGACGTCCATCGGGTACTGCACGCCGATCACGCCCGTCGAGGCGACCAGCAGCTCCTCGGGGCGGACGCCGACCACCTCGGCCGCCAGGCGGCGTACCTCCAGGGCGTTGGCCTCGCCCGTCGGCCCGGTGGCGACGTTGGCGTTCTTCGAGATGGTCACCATCCCGCGGAATGCGGAGAGGTCGGAGGCTCGGGAGAGCAGCACCGAGGCGCCGGCGAAGCGGGATCGGGTGAAGACCGCGGCGCTGGTGACCGGGCCCGAGGGGGCGGCGACGACCGCGAAGTCGTCAGCGCCCTCCTTGAGTCCGAGGTTGGCGGTGACTCCGACGAATCCGGCTGGTTGAGGCATGCGGACAGCCTAGAACCAGTCAGAGCGGGCGGCGCCCTATGTCCGCAACCACGCGAACGCGGCGGCTTCCAGGATCATCCAGGACCGAAGTACGCGGCCCACGAACGTGATCGCGACGAAGAGCATCAGGTTGGCCTTGAGCGTGCCGTAGACCACCGCCAGGATCGCCAGCGGCGGAAGCCCACTGAGCGCGGCCACGGCGAGCAGCCCGCCGGCGTAGGCGGGCCGGCCCTGCGTACGCCGCTCCCACTTCTCCATCCGCTGCTGCCACTTCTCGCAGGACATCTTCTTGCGGACGAAGGGGAGCGAGGTGGTGCCGTGGCCGGCGTAATACCAGACGACCTTGGAGCTCGTCTGGCCGATTCCCGCCACCAGAGCGAGCACCAGGGCGGAGAAGGTCAGGTTCGAGGCGGCCACCGCGAGGTAGGTCTCGAAGTTGATGACGGGGAAGAGTCCTCCGGCGAAGGAGGCTGCGAAGGTCCCGAGAACGAGGTCCATCAGGCGACCTCTGGACCGCTCACGAATTGAAACAATTCAACGTCAGTGTGTTGGGGGATCACTCGCGAAACCTTAGATGTAATCCGTGTCACGATGCGACATCGGCGTCACATCCACATTACGGACCGCTCGCCGAAATGAGGCCTTTCTCACTTAAACATGGGGGTCACAAGGGTCTCAGGACCGGCTATCGGAACATCGCCTGCAGTTGGATCGATCAATTGTCCAGGCCCGTGATCGATGACCCACTCTGGTGCACGGTACCCCGGTTGGAGGCCTCTTCAACTGGGGTAACGTGCCTGCAATCGGCGAAACTTTTGAAGGGTGTCGGAATGGTTGACGTGGACAAGGTCCTCGATGAGGCGGGGCTGACGAATCCTCATGTTCGGGAGTATGTCTCCTACTGGGCAGGGGTGACCGGAGCCGAGCAGATCGAGGTTGTCAGCGCAGCCGACGACGAGCGGCTCCTCCAGGAGTCCCTCGCAGCGGGTGAGCTTCTCCCGGTCACGGGCGGTCGCTACTACAGCCGTTCCTACAGCAAGGACACCGCGCGCTCCGAGGAGCGCACTGTGGTCGCCACCTCCAACCCGGAGGACAAGGGCGTCTACAACAACTGGAAGCCCGCCGAGGAGACCGTCAAGACGCTCACCGAGCGGATGACCGGCGCCTCGGCAGGCAAGACGATGTACGTCATCCCCTACCTGATGGCTCCTGCGGGCAGCCCGCTCGAGGCCTACGCCGCGGGCGTCGAGCTCACCGACAGCCGCCCGGTCGTGCAGCAGATGATCCGGATGGCCCGCGTCGGCATCGACTACATCAACGACCTCGAGGACCCGAGCTCCTTCGTCCGTGCGGTGCACGTGACCGGCGACCTGCCCAACCTCGGGCAGGGGACCGACAAGGACCAGCGGCTCTTCGCGACGGTCGCCGACCAGCGTACGATCCTCCACTTCGGCTCGTCCTACGGCGGCAACGCGCTGCTGGGCAAGATCGCCCACGGCCTGCGCCAGGCCTGCTACGACGGTCGCGCCTCCGGCAAGTTCCTGGCCGAGCAGTTCCTGCTGCTGGGCATCAAGGACAAGGAAACCGGCGAGGAGTTCCACGTCGTCGGTGGCTTCCCTTCGGCCTCCGGCAAGACCAACCTCTCGATGACCTTCACCCCGGACGCGCTTGGCGACCGCTACCAGGTCAGCTTCTACGGTGACGACATCGCCTGGATCTGGGTCGGCGAGGACGGCAAGCTCTACGCCTTCAACCCGGAGAACGGTGTCTTCGGTGTCGCCAAGGACACCAACGAGGGCTCCAACCCCGGCGCCATCACCGGTATCGAAGAGGGCTCCGGCGCGATCTTCACCAACGTCGCCTACAACGAGAAGACCCAGGAAGTCTGGTGGGAGGGCAAGACCAAGCACCACCCCGACGACCTCGACGGCTGGATCGACTGGAAGGGCGAGAAGATCGCCAACCGGATCGCCGACGAGCTGGGCGACCCGTGGGCCCACCCCAACTCCCGCTTCACGATCCCGATCTCGCGTGTGCCCAACGCTGCGGCCGACTACGACGCCCCGGCCGGCGTGCCGGTCGACGCGATCATCTTCGGCGGGCGCACCCGTGACCGCGAGCCGCTGATCCGCGCGATCGGCGACGTCGCCGAGGGTGTGTACGACGGCCTGACGCTGGGCGCCGAGGCGACCTTCGCCGCCGAGGGTGTCGAGGGTCAGCTGCGTTACGACCCGATGTCGATGCGGCCGTTCCTTGCTTACGAGGAGGGCGACTACGCCCGCCACTGGCTGAACATCATCAACGCGGCCACCGAGAAGCCGATCTTCGCCCACGTCAACTGGTTCCAGCGTGACCCGGAGGACGGTCACTTCCTGTGGCCGGGATTCCGTGAGAACGTGCGGGCGCTGCTGTGGCTGCAGGCCTTCCAGAAGGGCGAGGTCAAGGGCCAGGAGACCGCCGTCGGTGTGATCCCGACCCAGGAGGAGCTCGACCTGCGCGGCCTCGACCTGCCGCAGGAGGACCTCGACCGCATCCTCAACATCGATGTCGAGCGTTGGAAGCAGGAGATGGGCTTCCGCGAGGAGCACCTCAAGCAGTTCAAGCTGCCGGAGGAGATCTGGGAGGCGCACAGGCGCGTCGCAGCCGCCATCGACGAGGCCGCTCAGGCCTGATCGAGACCACAGCCGGGGGCGGCGTACGGAACTTCTTTCCGTACGCCGCCCCCGTTGTCTCCGTCTGCGTTCGTTTCCTACGGGAAGATGAACTTTGTTCGCATCTGGGACAGATGCCCGGCCAGACATTTACGCAGCCGATGTCCTCCACCTAAGGTTCCTGCCCGTGACGATCCCCTTGAGCCAGCCGCTTCGTGCGGCCTCGATCACCGAGGCGTACTCGCGGTTCTGGAAGAAGTACGCGACATTCTCGGGTCGCGCCAGCCGCACCGAGCTGCTCTGGCCGATGCTCGTGAACCTTCTGATGCTCATCGTCCTCGTACTGGCGCGAGACGAGGTGGTGAGCCTCGTGATCGGTCTCTACGGGCTGGTGGCGTTCGTACCTACCATCGCGCTCGGTGCGCGGCGGCTGCACGACATCAACCGTTCGGGGTGGTGGCAGCTGATCCTGGTCGTACCTGTGATCGGTGACATCGTCCTCGCGGTTCTCTGGCTGACCTTCCCGAGCCCTGAGGGTGTCAAGTACGACTTGGCCGCATGAGGCGTAAAATTCCCCTAGTTGTTCTCGGGGTTGTCCCCGAATGGCAGGCTATTGGCATGAAGTCCCTCGCAGGAGCCGCAGCGAAGCGACTCGCCTACGAGACCGTTGGGTGGCTGCTCGTGGTCGCCGGTATCGCCGCGATGGTGTTGCCGGGGCCTGGGCTGTTGATGCTCTTCGGGGGGCTGGCCGTGCTCTCCCGCCAGTACGCCTGGGCTCGTCGCTATGTCGAGCCGGTCCGCCTCCGCGCCATGCGCGGTGT
Source organism: Nocardioides sp. NPDC058538 (assembly GCF_042719275.1). Classification (NCBI taxonomy): domain Bacteria; kingdom Bacillati; phylum Actinomycetota; class Actinomycetes; order Propionibacteriales; family Nocardioidaceae; genus Nocardioides; species Nocardioides sp. NPDC058538. The sequence continues at coordinate 270,351 of NZ_JBHXNY010000001.1, forward strand.
CGCCGAGGGCGTCGAGACCTGGCCGCGCATCGTGGCCTCGACGCTGGGGGCGCTCTCCATCGGTGCGGTCGGCGTCATCTTCCTGATCAGCCCGCCCGCGCCACACTGGTGGCCCCTCGAAGCAACCTTCTGGCTGCTCGGTGGCGCGTGGACCGGCGTCACGCTGTTGGGGTCGTGCATCATCGCCCTTGCCATCCTGGGCTACTCCTACCACCGCTTCCACGGCCACCCCGAAGCTCGCCACCAGCTCGACGAGGACATCGAGCAAACGGGTGAGATGAACAAGGTGGCGTAGGCCGGGTCACGGGCGGTCCCGATATCGGTCGGCGACGGTCTGGGCGCGCTGATGCAAGGCCGCGCGCAGCTCCTGCGGACCGAGCGATTCGACGTTGGTGCCGAGCTGCCACATCGCCCACTCCGCGTGCCATAGATCCTGGAAAGTGACTTCGAGACGAAGCCAGCCATCGGGGTCGGGCTCCTCAGCGCGCACGGCCTCCGCCATGTCCAGCAGCTGGTCGCGGCGTGCCGGGTCCACCCGAACCTGGACGGCGATGTGGCCCTCGGAGAGGAACTGCGCACAGCGGTCCGCCCACATGCGTTCGAGGTCGACGTCATCCGCTCGCTGCGCCCGTTCAGGAAGCTCGTACGCCTCGAGGACCCGTGACATCCGGAAGGTGCGGTCGATGCCGGACTCGGTGGCCAGCAGGTAGCCCTTCTCGCGCACCGTGACCAGGCCGATCGGGTCGACGATGCACCGGCGGGGCGCCTGGCCGCGTGAAGCGTAGTGGAGGCGCAGCTTGTGCCCGGCGAGGACCGCCTGGCGTATCTCGGCCATCGCCTCCTTGGAAACCTCGTCGACGTCCAGGCGACGGGAGAGCAAATCGGTCTCGGGATCGAAGAGGAACCGCTGCGCCGCATCGCTGGCAGCCGTCTGATGACTTTCGGGGAGTGCGTCGACCACCTTCCTCATGGCAGAGGCGAGCGCCGAGCCGAGTCCGAAGATCCGCTCGCCCCGGCCTGATCCGGCGGTGAGGAGGGCGAGGGCTTCGTCGTGGTTCAGTCCGGTGAGCTCGGTCCGGAATCCGGGCAGCAGCGAGAATCCGCCGTAGCGACCGCGCTCGGCATAGACCGGGACCCCCGCTGCGGACAGCGCCTCGATGTCGCGCAGCACCGTACGCGTCGAGACCTCGAGCTCGCGGGCCAGAACATCCGCGGTCAGCCGCCCCCGCTGTCGCAGGAGGAGAACCAGGGAGACCAGCCGGTCGGCACGCACGTCAGCACTTTATCGAGATACCTGACACTAGATGGCGTGATTCGTTGCCAGGCTGGAACTGACGGGGGAGGTCCCCGCGGGAATGGAGCTGATGTGGCAATCGAACGAACGGCCGTCAACCCCGTGACGTGGTCATTGGAGATGGGCTTCAACCAAGGGGAGGTCGTCACCGGAGACACCCGGACTCTCTACTGCTCCGGCCAGACGGCGATGGGCGCTGATGGCACGCCCCGGTACGAGGGAGACATGGCCGCCCAGCTCGGGCTGAGTCTCGACAACCTGGAAGCCGTGCTCTCTGCGGCCGGCATGTCCCTAGGCAACCTGGTCCGACTCAACGTCTACACCACCGACGTCGACCTGCTCTTCCAGCACCACGGCCTCCTCGCGTCGCGCTTGGGAGCTGCCCAGGTGGCGCCGGCGACCACCATGCTCGGCGTGACCCGCCTGGCCATCCCAGGGCAGCTCGTCGAGCTCGAGGGGACCGCCGTCGTCTGAGCAGCTGGCAGCCCTCTGGACAACGCAGAGCGCCGGCTTTATCCACGATCCTGCGGGCCGTGGATAAAGCCGGCGATTCAGCTGCGAGTGCTCGTCCGACTAGGGCTTGCGGCCGTTCTTGTCGGCGCCGGAGTCATCACCCTGTGGCGCGTTCGGGGTCCAGCCGCGGCTCGCGTTGGGATCCAGGACGTCGCTCGCCGTCTCGGTCCAGTCGTCGGTGTAATCGGCCTGCCAGTCCTGGTCCTGGCCGTTCCTCTTGTCGTCCTTCTTGCCGCCCCGGCGGCCGGCACCGCCGGCACCGCCGGCTCCGCCGCGTCCGCCACGGCTGCCCGCTCCCGTCGGACCGCCGCGGGCACCGCGCCCGCCAGCGCCGCGGGCACCCGCTCCTGCGCCGGCCCCACGTGCGCCGGCCCCAGCTCCGCGTGCACCTGCGCCCGCTCCGCCCGCGCGGGCACCGGCAGCGCCGGCCCTGGCGGTTGCAGACCTCGACGTCGCACTGGCCGTCGCTGCCTTTGCAGAAGCTCCGGACGCGAACTTGTTGGCAAGGGCCTTGGCCACACCAGCACCGAGCAGAGCGCCGCCGCCGGCGATCGCGAGCGCCGCCATGCCACCCGTCCCACCGGCAAGCGGAGCCAGCCCATCAGCCGTCTCGACCATCGCGTACGACGTCGATGGCGCCGGTGTGCCGTCCGCATTTACCCACTGCGTGCCGTTCCACTCAGGCTTGTTCTCAGCCTCGTGCGCCGCGATGTTCGCCTTCTCCTGAGCGATCAGCTCGTGCCCCCAGCCGTCGGGGTAGAGGGTGCCGGAGCTGTACTTCGCCATACGGGCTCGAGATGCTGCGATGTCGCTGTATGACCCAGGGGACGAGGCCGTTGCTGGGGTCTTGCTGCTCTCGGTGTTCGGCTCGTCGGTGATCTCACGGACCGGTGGTTCGGCGGTGTAGTTGCCGCTGTCTACCTGTTTGATCTGCTCGGCGGCGGCTCGCTCGGCGTCGGCGATCGCTTGTTCTCGTGCGGCGTGGGCAGCGCGGTCTGCTTGGAGCGCCTTCTGGTTCTGGCCGGCCTGAGCACTGTCGACGCCAGGGCCGGACTGAGCGTACTGAGGAGACGAGGGGTCCGGGGCCGGACCGTGGTTGGCGGGGAGGGAAGCTTCTAGTTGCTCATGGGCATCCCGTGCGCGCTGGGTCGTATTCTGGGCCGTTGTCAGAGCCGCGATGGCGGCGTCAAGCTGCCTGACCTTTGTGTTCAACCTTTCCGATGCGGCGCGGAACGCTCGCGTGGCAGCCTCGGTGGTGAACGACGTCTCCTCGAATGCTTCCGGAAGTCTGCCGCTAGCTAGTTCCAGGTCTCGAGCCGCGTCCGCCAACGACTCGCGTGCTTGAGTCCAGTCTCGGAGCTTGGCCTTGACCGCTTCGGGATTCGCCGTTGCGACGTATTGCTTCAAGATGACCATCATCGGGCCCTTGGCGACGCCACCACCCGTAGCGATTGCATTCATCGGTTAGTCCTCCTGATCCTGACCGAACTCGGAACGCGACGCGATCTCTTGCAGCGCATCGGGAGACAACGGGAAGAACGGCAATTGGAAGCCCGGCATGTCGGGGCGGTTGTCCTTCACCAGGTTCTCGAAGAACGGCTTTTCGACAAGTTTGACGGCATCGGTCATCTGACGGTCGAAAGCATCCTTGGCTTCCTCGTCAGCGTCTTTGACGGCGCGTACCGCGTTGTCCAAACCATCAACGAACTTGATCAGAGCGTCCGACGTCTCCGAAAGCGCGGAGTTGATCCGCTCTGTGGCTAGATTGACGAGTCCGGCGAGAGAATCCGCAGTCTGACTGCCCCCAAGGTGTCCAGCAGCAGGCTTGTCGACATGTACTTTGTCCACGTCGACCTTCGCGTCGATGAGCACCTGCTTGATCTTGTTGACCAGAGTCTCGTCGACTCCGGTTGATTGACCTGCCACGTCGGCCTCCCCGAGGGTGTGTGCATGCGGTGCCCAAAGTGTAAACACGATGCCCCGGATCGTCACTGCCAATGACTCTCGCCTCGAGCCACTATCCTCTGCGGCATGACTGGATCTCGGACGGGCTTCTCCCGATCCCTCACCGCAATCGCTGTGTCGGCCATGACTACTTTGGTGCTTTGCTCTTGTGGTGGAGGGGAGGAGCCCTCCGGACCTGACGCATCATCCTCGCCGAGCAGCCCGGAGGCATCGGAGTCCTCGACTGCGGCGGGTGGCGGCGGTGGGAAGGCAGAGATCAACGGCGCCACGCTCACAGCTCCTGCGGGATGGGAGGTCGAGTTCGAGGACTCGAGCTACGTACTCAGTGCGCCAGATGACGACCATCCGACTGGTGTTGGAGTCTTCAACGCCGATGTCACCCTCGCTTCCGATGTGGACGAACTCGCAGACGCGGCGCTATCACGCGTTGAGACGGCCTACCCGGATGGGAAGCGTCTCCCTGACGTGAAGTATGGCGGCAGCACTTTCTTCCACCTCCGCGGGACGAATGCCACTGAGAGGTTCGACCATTACGGCACGGTCGTAGGTGACTCGGAGGTCGTGGTTGCATGGTCGTTCAACCCTGAGTGGGTCACGCGCGACGAAGCTGACGAGTTCATCAACCAGGTGATGCCGTCGTTCAAGTTCGAGGGCTGATCGACTTCAGCCCCGTGGCGGCGGGCTTCAAGGCGGGGACGACCGAACGACCTCAGTAGGTAGCCCCGAGTCCAAGGATCTGATGTCGGCGGTCACCGATAGGTTGCGGTCTGTGGTCGTACATCTGCACCGCGCACCGCGGACCGATCTGCTCGCTGACTCGCTCGGTGAGCTGTTGTCGGTGCCGTTGGGGGATCCGTTCGCGACGGAGGTCGTGGTGGTGCCGGCGCGGGGGGTGGAGCGGTGGTTGTCGCAGCGGCTCTCGCACCGGTTGGGGGCTGCGGACGGGCGTGGGGACGGGATATGTGCGGGGGTCGACTTCCGGTCTCCCTGGTCGCTGTTCGCTGAGGTCGCGGGCACGGGGGATGAGGATCCCTGGGCGCCGGAGTCGCTGACCTGGCCGGTCCTGGCGGCGATCGACGCATCGCTGGACGAGTCCTGGGCCAGGCCGCTCGCGCAGCATCTGGGTCACGGGGACGCGACGGAGGAAGGCGTACGCCGGCGCGGGCGGCGGCTGGCAATGGCCCGTCGGCTGGCGCGGTTGTTCGCTGCGTACGCGGACCAGCGGCCGGCGGTGGTCGCCGACTGGAGTGCGGGGCTGGACACGGACGGGCTCGGGGCCGAGATCGCCGAGGATCTGGCGTGGCAGCCGCCGTTGTGGCGGGCCGTTGCCGGGATGGTCGGTGGGCCGACGCCGGTGGAGCGGCAGGCGGCGACGGTCGCCCGGCTGAAGGAGGCGCCGGGGGAGTTCGAGCTGCCGGAGCGGGTCTCCTTGTTCGGGCACACCCGGCTCTCGGCGACCGACATCGAGCTCGTCGCGGCGCTGGGGGAGCACCGAGAGGTGCACCTGTGGCTGCCGCATCCCTCCGAGGCGCTCTGGGAGGCGCTCGCCGGGCTGGACGGGACGGTCGCGCGTACGGCGGACCGGTCGCACGACGCGGTCGGGCATCCGTTGTTGGCGACGCTGGGGCGGGATACGCGGGAGCTGGAGCGAGGGCTTGCGGGGCTCGCCTCTGAGAGCGACTGTGTTGGTTTCGACACGCCTTCGCCTAGCGGCTCCGGCGGCTCAACCAGCGGAGGGCTGCTCTCGTGGTTGCAGGAGGACATTCGGTGCAACACGGTCGGGGAGAGTGCCGGACGGGTGATCGAGCCGGGGGACCGCTCGATCCAGGTGCATGCCTGCCACGGCGAGGCGCGGCAGGTTGAGGTGCTGCGCGAGGTGCTGCTGGGGCTGCTCGAGGACGACCCGACGCTGGAGCCGCGGGACGTCCTGGTGATGTGCCCCGACATCGAGACCTTCGCGCCGCTGATCGAGGCCGGGTTCGGGCTGGGGGAGATGACCGGCGAGACCGGCCACCCCGGTCACCGGCTGCGGGTGAAGCTGGCGGACCGGTCGTTGACGCGTACGAACCCGCTGCTGGACGTGGCCACCCGGCTGCTCGACCTGGCCGGCGGGCGGGCGGGGGTGAGCGACGTACTCGATCTTGCTCATCTCGATCCGGTGCGACGCCGGTTCGGGCTCAACGACGACGCCCTGGAGCAGCTCGAGGACTGGGCCAAGGACGCCGGGATCAGGTGGGGCTTCGACGCGGAGCACCGCGAGCCCTTCGGGCTGGAGTCGTACGTCGCCAACACCTGGCGCTTCGGGATGGACCGGATCCTCACCGGGGTCGCGATGTCCGAGGACTCGGCGACCTGGTTGGACACGACGCTGCCGTTGGACGACGTGGGGAGTGGCAGCGTCGAGCTGGCCGGGAAGTTCGCCGAGCTCGTCGATCGGCTGGAGCAGGTGACCGACGAGCTGGCCGGGGTGCATCCGCTGAGGCACTGGCTGAAGGTGATTGAGGAGGGTGTCGCCGCGCTGACGTCGGTCTCGACCAACGACGAGTGGCAGTCGGGCCAGGTGACACGGGAGCTGTCCCGGGTGAGGGACGCCGCGGCGGGGCAGGAGGTCGACGAGCTGCGACTGCCCGACATACGGGCGCTGTTGGGGGCGCGACTGGCCGGCCGGGCGACGCGTGCCAACTTTCGCACCGGCACGCTGACCGTCTCCACGCTGGTGCCGATGCGGTCGGTGCCCCATCGTGTGGTCTGCCTGCTCGGCATGGACGACGGGGTGTTCCCGAGGGTCGGGATCACCGACGGCGACGACCTGCTGGCCCGCGACCCGCAGACCGGGGAGCGCGACCTGCGCAGCGAGGACCGGCAGCTGTTCCTCGACGCGCTGCTGGCCGCGACCGAGACGCTGGTGGTGACCTACACAGGCGCCAACGAGTACTCCGGCCAGCCGCGGCCACCCGCGGTGCCGCTGGGGGAGCTGCTGGACACATTGGACGCGACCGCCGTCTCCGCGGATGGCAGGCCGGTCAAGGAGGTCGTGACGACCAGGCATCCGCTGCAGCCGTTCGACCCGCGCAACCTGACGCCCGGGGCGCTGGTGGCCGGACACTCCTTCTCCTTCGACAAGGCCGCCGAGGCCGGCGCTCTCGCCGCTGTCTCCGACCGCGTCGAGCCGCCGGAGTTCCTGCCCGGACCGCTGGCACCGGCCGCCGCCGGAGACCTGACCCTCGAGGAGCTGCTGGCCTTCTACCGCGCGCCGGTGCGCGCGTTCTTCCGCGACCGGCTGGACCTCGCGCTGCCGCGTGACGATGATCCGCTCTCCGACGGTCTGCCGGTCGAGCTCGACGGCCTGGGGCAGTGGTCGGTGGGCGATCGATTGCTCCACGACCTGCTGGCCGGGATGTCGGAGGAACAGGCGACTCAGCAGGAGTGGCGCCGCGGCGTACTGCCTCCGAAGTGGCTCGGCTGGCGCATCCTCACCGACGTGATCACCAAGGCGAAGCCGATCGCGGCCGAGGCGCTGCGGGTGCGGCAGGCGGGCATCTTGACCGGGCAGGCGCGGGCCGTCGACGTCGAGGTCGATCTCGGTGACGGTCGTCGCCTGACCGGCACCGTGCCACAGGTCTACGGCGACCGGCTCGCTCCGGTGACGTACTCCCGCCTGGGCGCCAGGCAGCGGATCGAGTCGTGGGTGCAGCTGGTCGCGCTGGCCGCCTCCGACGAGGACCGGGCCTGGAGTGCGTGGACGCTGGGTCGGCCGGGCAACTCCAGGTCGCGTACGCCGTTCGGGCTCTCCCAGCTCGGGCCGCTCGACCACACCGCGGTCGATGTGCTGCGTGACCTGGTGCGGCTACGCGACCGGGGGCTCTCCGCGCCGCTGCCGCTGCCGCTGAAGACCTCGCTCACCTACGCACGCCAGCGGCGGACCCAGGCCGGCATCGACGACGCCCTCTACAAGGCCGGCTGGGAGTGGAACGACGGGCGGTTCGAGGGCGAGGAGTCCGATGTGGAGCAGGTGCGGGCCTGGGGCAAGGGATCCGGGATCCCCGGTCTGGGTGACCCGCCGGAGGCCGGCGAGGAGTTCGACGGGGAGACGACCCGCTTCGGCGCGCTCGCGATGCGGGTCTGGTCGCCGTTGCTCACCGCCGAGCAGGGGAGCTGGTGACGATGACCCCGTTCGACCTGACCGGTCCGCTCCCGACCGGAACCACGCTGATCGAGGCCTCGGCCGGCACCGGGAAGACCTTCACCATCGGCGCTCTGGTCACCCGCTACGTCGTCGAAGGGGAGGCGACGCTCGATGAGATCCTGGCGATCACCTTCGGCCGCGCCGCCTCCCAGGAGCTGCGCGAGCGGGTGCGGAAAAGCCTGCTCGACGCCGAGCGGGCACTCGCAGAGGCTGTCCGCGGTGGGCGTCCGAACCCGCTCGACGCCCATCTCGAGCTGCTGCTGGACGTGTCCGACGAAGAGATCCGGGTACGCCACGAGCGCGTCCGCGACGCGCTCGCCTCCTTCGACGGGGCGACGATCGCGACGACCCATCAGTTCTGCCAGCTCGTGCTGCGCTCGCTCGGGGTCGCCGGTGACACCGATGCCGGTGCCGAGCTGGTCGAGTCACTCGACGAGCTGGTCGTGGAGGTCGTCGACGACCTCTACCTGAAGTGGTTCGGGGAGGCCCGGGAGCGACCGCCGTTCGACCGCGACGACGCGCTGGGACTGGCACGCACCGCGGTCGAGGACCCGCAGTCGGTGCTGGCGCAGGCGCCGGCCGAGGACCCGGTCGCAGGCGCGCGGGTCAGGTTCGCCGAGGAGGTGCGGGACGAGGTCGACCGTCGCAAGCAGATGCGTGGGGTCCTGTCCTACGACGACCTGCTGTCCCGGCTCGCGATCGCCCTCGAGGACACCTCGGCGCCGGCCCGGGCACGGATGCGACAGCGGTGGCGGATCGTGCTGGTCGACGAGTTCCAGGACACCGACCCGGTGCAGTGGCAGGTGCTCTCCCGCGCCTTCGAAGGTCACGCCACCCTGGTCCTCATCGGTGACCCGAAGCAGGCGATCTACGCCTTCCGCGGCGGTGACGTCTTCACCTACCTGGAAGCCGCCCGGTCCGCTCAGACACAGGCCACGCTCGGCACCAACTGGCGCAGCGACGCCCCGCTGGTGGAGCGGCTCCAGGTGGTCCTGCGGGGCGCGGCGTTGGGCTCTCCCGAGATCGTCGTCCACGACGTGAAGGCCCATCACTCCGGGTCCCGGCTGGTGGGGGCCCCGAATCCTTCACCGTTCCGGATCCGTCGGGTCGGACGCCGGGGCTTCAAGCTCACCCGCGGCAAGATGATCACCGCCGGTGACGCGCGCACCCATATCGCCCGGGACCTCGCCGGAGACATCGCCGAGCTGCTCGGCTCCGGGGCAACGTGGTGCGATGCTCCGGTCAAGGCCGGGGACGTCGCGGTCATCGTCGCGGTGCGCACCCACGGACTCCTGGTTCAGCGAACCCTGCAGGAGCACGGGATCCCGGCGGTCATGGCCGGGGGCGGCGACGTGTTCCTCACCCCTGCAGGCGAGGACTGGCTCGCGCTGCTGCAGGCGCTCGACTCGCCCCACCGGACGCCGCTGGTGCGGGCGGCCGGGCTGAGCGTGTTCTTCGGCTACACCGCGACCGAGCTCGACGCGGGCGGCGAGGCGATGACCTCGCGCATCGCCGACACGCTGCGCGGCTGGGCGCTGTTGCTGCGTGGCCGAGGTGTCGCCGCGCTGATCGAGGCGGCGGAGGAGCGGGGGCTCACCGCCCGTGTGCTGCGGCGCACCGACGGGGATCGGCTGCTCACCGACGTACGTCATCTGGGGCAGCTGCTCCACGACATCTCCGTGCGTGACTCGCTGGGGCTGCCGGCGCTGTTGGCCTGGTTCCGCGACGAGCGGCGGCGTTCTGCGGCCGCCGAGCGGCCGCGGCGGCTCGACTCGGACGCCGCCGCGGTGCAGATCGTCACGGTGCACGGGTCGAAGGGGCTGGAGTATCCGATCGTCTACCTGCCCTTCGCCTACGACTTCTTCGTGCGAGACCCGGAGGTCGCCCGGTTCCACGACGCCTCGGGACAGCGGACGATCGACGTCTCCCGGACCGGCGCGCAGTGGGCACAGCACCTGGCCAGGCACCAGGCCGAGGAGCTGGGGGAGGAGCTTCGAGATCTGTACGTTGCGCTGACCCGGGCGCAGTCGCAGGTCGTCGCGTGGTGGGCGCCGACGGCCAACACGGCCACCGGCGGACTGCACCGACTGCTGTTCGGGCGAGGTCCTGGCCAAGCTGCGGTTCCTGACAACGTCGCCGTGCCGAGCGACGAGGACGCGGCAAGTCTGCTGAGCAATGTCGCGCGCCACGGCGGTCCGGCGGCCGAGGAAGCGGTGCCGGTGACGACAGCGACGCCGGTGCGAGAAGCGCCGCTCGGCAAGCTCGTCGCGCGCCTGTTCACCCGTGAGGTCGACTCCGAGTGGCGGCGTACGTCCTACTCGGGGCTCATCCGGGTCGACGAGGGCGTCGCGGCGACCTCGGAGCCGGAGATCGAGGGCAAGGACGACGAGCCCATCGCCGAGGACGTCGATCGCGTCGATACCCCCGCGGAGGAGGAGCAGCTCTCGCCGATGGCCGAGCTGCCCAAGGGTGCCGGCTTCGGGTCGCTGGTCCACGCGGTCCTCGAGCACACCGACCCGGATGCTCCTGACCTGGGCGAAGAGGTGCTGACCAGGACCCGTGAGCAGCTGCGCTGGTGGCCGGTTCCGGCTTCGGCGGAGGATCTCGCGACCGGGATCCTGCCGCTCAACCTGACCCCGCTCGGCCCGCTGGCCGACGGGCTCACGCTGGCCGAGATCCCGCTGCGCGACCGGCTGCGCGAGCTCGACTTCGAGATCCCGCTCGGGGGCGGTGACACCCATGGCCGACGTGGAGCCCGAGGAGATCAGCGTGGGCCCGAGGATCCCGATGTATGCCTCCGTGACCTCGTGCCGCTCCTGCGCGCCCACCTTCCGGCGGACGACCCGATGGTGACGTACGCCGACCGGCTCGAGGCCCCGCCGCTCGGCGACCAGTCCCTGCGGGGCTACCTGACCGGCTCGGTCGACGTGGTGCTGAGGCTGCCGAGCGGACGGTTCGTGGTGGTCGACTACAAGACCAACTTCCTGGGCGTGGAAGCGATGGACTACACCCAGCCGAAGCTCGCCGAGGCGATGCTCCACTCCCACTACCCGTTGCAGGCGCTGCTCTACTCCGCCGTGGTGCACCGCTTCCTGCGCTGGCGCCTGCCCGGGTACGACCCCGAGACGCATCTGGGTGGTGTGCTCTATCTCTACGTGCGCGGGATGCTCGGCCCGGACACCCCGGTCGCCGGTGGCATCCCGACCGGCGTCTTCACCTGGCAGCCGCCCGCGTCCCTCGCGGTCGCCCTGTCCGACCTTCTGGATGGAGTGACCGAATGATCGAGCGCTGGGAGTCCGAGGACCCCTTCGACGCACGCCTGGCCCGGTCAGCGACGGGCCTGCTCGCCTCGTTCAACCGCGAGGGCGTGCTGACCGCGGCCGACGTACATGTCGCGACCCGCGCCGCCGCGCTCGCCGGAGAAGAGCGCGACGAGGTGCGACTGGCGGTGGCGCTGGCGGTCCGCGCGGTGCGGCACGGATCGGTGTGCGTCGACCTGGGAACGCTGCGGGAGACCGAGGAGACGCTGCCGTGGCCGGCCGCTGCCGGCTGGCTGGAGGCCGTCGCCGACAGTCCGCTGGCGGCACAGTCCCTGGTGCAGGTCGAGGACGGCCTGCTCTACCTGGACCGCTATCACCGCGAAGAGGGACAGGTGCGCGACGACCTGCTCGCCCGGCTGGCCTCGCCGCGCCCCGTGGCCGACGAGACTCTCCTGGAGGCTACCGCGGCCCGGCTCTTCCCGGGCGAGGGCTACGCCGAGCAACGTGCCGCCGCGCTCGCCGCCGCCCGGCAGTCGACGACCGTGCTCACCGGCGGTCCCGGCACCGGCAAGACGACGACCGTGGCCGGGCTGCTGGCGCTGCTCACCGAGCAGTCCTCGACCCCGTTGCGGGTCGCGCTGACCGCCCCTACGGGCAAGGCCGCCGCGCGGCTGCAGGAGGCCGTCGAGGGTGCCCAGCGGGCGCCGCAGTTCACCGCTGACGACCGCGCCCGGCTCCACGGCCTGACCGCCTCGACGCTCCACCGGCTGCTCGGCTGGCGACCCGGCTCGTCGACGCGGTTCAAGCACCACCGCACCAACCGGCTGCCGCACGACGTGATCGTCGTCGACGAGACGAGCATGGTCTCGCTGACGATGATGGCCCGGCTGCTCGAGGCCGTACGCCCCGAGGCGCGGCTGATCCTCGTCGGCGACCCCGACCAGCTGGCGAGCGTCGAGGCCGGCGCGGTGCTCTCCGACCTCGTCGCCGGGCTCGCCGTGCGCTCGCCCGACGCCGTCGCCGCGCTTCGCATCACCCATCGCTTCGGTGGCGCGATCGGCGCCCTCGCCGAGGCGCTGCGGGTCGGCGACGCCGACGCGGCACTCGACGTGCTGAAGTCCGGCGACCCCGCGGTCGAGCTCGTCGACCCCGCCGACGAGGCCCGGGTGGCCGAGGTCGAGCGCGGACTGGTCGAGCACGCCGCCGCCCTCCACGAGGCCGCGCTCGCCGGCGACGCGGAGCGCTGCGTACGGATGCTCGACGAGTCGCGCCTCCTCTGCGCCCACCGCGACGGGCCGTGGGGCGTCGCCCACTGGAACCGGCAGATCGAGCGCGGCCTCGCCGAGACCACCGGCGAGCCGCTCGGCATCGGCTGGGGCCACGAGTGGTATCCGGGCCGGCCGGTCCTCGTCACCGCCAACGACTACGGCCTCGGTCTCTTCAACGGCGACACCGGGGTCACCTACACCGACGCCGGCGGCGACCTCCGCGTCGCGATCGCCGGCGGCGCGACGTATGCGCCCTCACGCCTCGGCGACATCGAGACCCTCCATGCGATGACGGTCCACAAGTCCCAGGGCAGCCAGGCCAGGTCCGTCACCGTCCTGCTCCCACCCGACGACTCACCCCTGCTCACCCGCGAGCTCTTCTACACCGCGGTGACCAGGGCGCAGGAGCGCGTACGCATCGTCGGCACCCCCGACGCCGTCACCGCCGCGATCACCCGCCGGGCCCAGCGTGCCTCCGGCCTCCGCCAGCGGCTCGGCCACTGAGCGTCAGGACCGGGCGATGGAGGTGGCGAGCGAGGCGAGGTGGCCGAGGCGGGCCAGCTCGGAGTCGAGGAAGTCGGGGCCGCCGCGGCGGCCGATGATGACGATCTCGTTGCCGTCGATGCGAGCGCCGGCGAACATGTTCTCGTCCTCACCCTCGACCTCGATCCGCTCGGGGCGGTCGAGCTCGATGAAGGGGACGTTCTCGGGCGAGCCGTCGGTGGCGCGGCTGATGCCCTTGACGCGGTGGACGCGGATCGCCCAGTCGGCACGGAAGGTCAGCGGCAGCACGTCCACGAGCCGGTCGAGCGCCTCGAGGGCGTTCTCGGTGAGGTCCTCGACGGCCTCGAGGTCGAGGAAGAGATTGCCGCCGGCGGCGTAGCGGGAGATCCAGACGACGTGCACGCCTTCGAGCTCGTTGCACGCCGACACGATGGAGTCCGGCATCGTTCCCGGTTGGGTCTCGAGGAGCACATCGTCGACAGCTCTTCCGTCGACCTTGTTCTTCTCGACGATCTCGATCGCCTCGATGTCGCCACCGGCTTCACCGATGGCGGAGGCGAGGCGACCGAGGGAACCCGGGATGTCGGGCAGGTCGACGCGTAGCAGGAACGGCATGTTCACAGACCCTAGCGTCGCGAACCGACAGCCGTGGCACTGTCCCGGTTACGCACCGGTCAACTGGCGGGCAATCTGCCGGTCGGCCGAAGGGCTATTCGCCGGCCGGCTCCAGCAGGAAGAGCGGGAAGATCCGGGACGTGTTGGGCTGGTATTCGCCGTACGTCGGCCAAGTCTTCACGGCGTAGTCCCACCACTCGTCGCGCTCGGCCCCGGAGAGCTCGCGGGCGACGTACGCCTTCTTGGTGCCGCCGTCCTGGAGCACCATGTCGGGGTACTTGCGGAAGTTGGCGACCCAGGCGGGGTTCTTGTCGCTGCCGCCTATCGAGGCGACCGCGAGGTAGCGGCCGTCGCGCTCGACGCGCATCAGCGGGGTCTTGCGGATCGCGCCGGTCTTCGCCCCGCGGTTGGTGATCAGGATGATCGGCTTGCCATCGCGCTCGAGGACGTTGGCCTCGGCGCCGTCGGAGGCCTCGAACGCGGCAACCTGCTCGCGCACCCAGTCGGCCGTGCTCGGGACATATTCACCTTGCAGTTCGGTCATGCTCACTACAACAGCCGGGGACGCGGGCTATTCCGAGCCCGGATAGCCTCACCCTCATGAGCGCCATCGAAGGAGTCTCCGACACGTTCGACCCGAGCCGCTGGGACGAGGTCCCCGGCTTCGAGGATCTGACCGACCTGACCTATCACCGGGCCAAGGAGCACGGCACCGTACGCATCGCCTTCGACCGCCCCGACGTACTCAACGCCTTCCGCCCGCACACCGTCGACGAGCTCCTCCGCGTGCTGGAGCACGCCCGGATCTCCGCCGACGTCGGCTGCGTCCTGCTCACCGGCAACGGCCCCTCGGTCAAGAACGGCAAGCACTCCTTCTGCACCGGCGGCGACCAGCGCATCCGCGGCAAGGCCGGCTACCAGTACGAGGAGGACGAGGCGTACGCCGCCGGCCGGACCGGCGCGGAGGAGCCCACCCCGATCGACAAGGCCAAGCTCGCCCGGCTGCACATCCTCGAGTGCCAGCGACTGATCCGCTTCATGCCCAAGGTCGTCATCTGCGTCGTCCCCGGCTGGACCGCCGGCGGTGGCCACTCCCTCCACGTGGTGTGCGACCTGACGCTGGCGAGCGCCGAGCACGGGCGCTTCAAGCAGACCGACGCCGACGTCGGGAGCTTCGACGGCGGCTACGGCTCCGCCTACCTCGCCCGCCAGGTCGGCCAGAAGTTCGCCCGCGAGATCTTCTTCCTCGCCGAGGAGTACTCGGCCGAGGACGGCGTACGCATGGGCACCGTCAACCGCGCCGTCCCGCACGCCGAGCTCGAGGACGTCGCGCTCGAGTGGGGCCGCAAGATCAACGGCAAGTCGCCCACGGCCCAGCGGATGCTGAAGTACGCCTTCAACCTCCTCGACGACGGTCTCGTCGGCCAGCAGATGTTCGCCGGTGAGACGACCCGTCTGGCCTACATGACCGACGAGGCACAGGAGGGCCGCGACCAGTTCCTGGAGAAGCGCGAGCCCGACTGGTCGCCCTACCCCTGGTACTACTGATCTGCGCAACGACGCGGTGCTACCCGCCGGCCGGTCTCCGACGGGTCACACAGGCTGCGTGATGCCAACGGCGGGTGCGTGAGGTCACATGGACTGATGAGCTCGATCGAGACCCAGGCACGTCGGCCCCACCACCTCACTCTGGCGGAGCGGGCGTCGTCGGGCCGTGGGACGCGGGCGAAGGTCCCGCGTTCGGTGCACGGCGAGTGGCAGCCGGCGCCCGACCGGGCCGACCCTGTCGGCCTCCTCGAGGAGCAGGGAAGCAGTCGGGTGCAAGAGCTCGTACCGCTCCGCTACGGCCGGATGCTGGTGGACCCGTTCACGTTCTTCCGCGGTTCCGCCTACCTGATGGCGTCAGATCTGGCGAGTGCGCCGCGCACGGACCTGACGGTCCAGCTGTGCGGCGACGCGCACCTGTCGAACTTCGGGTCGTTCGCAGCACCGGACCGACGCCTGGTCTTCGACCTCAACGACTTCGACGAGACCTTGCCCGGCCCTTTCGAATGGGACGTCAAGCGCCTGGTGGCGAGCTTCGCGGTCGCGGGGCGTGACCGCGAGTTCGACGACGCCGAGCGCAGGGCCGTCAACCTGGCTGCCGCATCGTCCTACCGGGAGGCGATGCAGGATCTGGCGCAGATGCGCAAGCTCGATGTGTGGTACGCCCGCCTGGACGTGGACGAGCTGGACGCCCTGCTGAGCTCGCAGTTCACGGGCAAGCACGTCAGGCGATTCCGCAAGAACGTGGCCAAGGCCCGGTCGAAGGACAGTCTGAAGGCCTTCTCCAAGCTCGTGGAGATCGTGGATGGGCGTCCGCGCCTGATCAACGATCCTCCGATGATCGCGAGGATCCAGGAGCTGATGCCCGACAACGAGGTCCGAGAGGTCGAAGACACGCTTCATGCCATCCTGCAGATGTACCGCGCGACCCTGCGAAGCGACCATCGACACCTGCTCGAGGGGTTTCGCTTCACCGACGCCGCGCGCAAGGTGGTCGGGGTGGGCAGCGTAGGCACCCGCACCTGGATCGTGCTGCTGATCGGCAACGACGACCAGGACCCGCTGTTCCTCCAGGCCAAGGAGGCCCAGGCATCCGTCTTGGAGCCATTTCTCGGCAGGAGCGCGTACACCAGTCACGGTCAGCGGGTCGTCGAGGGGCAGCGACTGATGCAGTCCGCCAGCGACGTGATGCTCGGCTGGGTGAAGGCGAGCGGGTTCGACGGCGTCGAGCGAGACTTCTTCGTCCGGCAGTTGTGGGACGGCAATGGTTCGGCGATCGTCGAGGCCATGGATCCCGCTGCCATGACCGGCTACGCCCGAATGTGTGGAGCGACGCTGGCAAGGGCTCATGCGCGCTCCGGTGACCCGGTCGCCATCGCGAGCTACCTCGGCTCCGGAGATCGGTTCGATCGGGCGGTCTCGACGTTCGCCGAGGCCTACGCCGACCAGAACGAGCGGGACTACGCAGCGATGCGTCGTGCGGTCGCCGACGGGCGGGTCGTGGCTGAGCGGGGCTGAGGGTGCCATCGACCAGCCGTGTTGTCAGTTGCCCCGTACGCGTCGACCGAGCAGTCCCGGATCGGTCGCGACCACCTGGCCCACGAGTGCGGTCGTGAGGAAGCAGAAGGCGGCAACGTAGAGCCAGGTCAGGTAGGTGAAGGCGACACCGATGGATCCGTACCGGTCGGCGCTCGCCTCGAGTGCCACCGGGAGCCATGCCTGGGTGGCGGGGCGGACCGTGATCATCAGGAGAGCGAACAGCAGTGCACCCGGCATCAGCATCCGGGCACGAACGGCGCCGGCGAGCAGCGCCCAAGGGATGAACGCTGCGACCGCGACGTCCCAGGCGAACGAGACCACCCGCGGCCACAGCTCGCGAGGAGGGAGGGACCCGAGGGGCTCGCCGGCAGCTCGGACGAGGACCAGCGAGAGCGCGAAGACCAGGACGACGGCCAGCCACCGCCAGGCCGAGCTCAGCCTGGTCGGTGGGCGCGGCACTCCCCAGATCGCAGCGAAGGCGCGGGCCAGCGCGCGAGACAGGCTGGTCGCCGAGACGAGCACGAAGACGGCCCCGACGATGCCGAACGCTGCGCCGCCGCCGCTGTCGACGACTCCCTCGAGCACCTGCCGGGTCTGCTCCGGCATCTCGATCGCGTCGGCGAACCTGTCGCTGTTCGAACCCAGGGTGGCGATCAGGATGAGCACCGGGAGCACGGAGGTGAAGAACTGGGCCGCGACGGTCATCGACCGGTCGAACACCTCGATCCGGCCGAGCCCCGCGACTGCCCGCAGGAGCATCCGTCCCAGCTGCCTGTCGAGCAGCCAACCAAGCCACCGCTGCAGCCCGGCCGGCAGACGTCCCAGGACGGCGTCGACGCGGGTCCGGACCGGATCGACGGCTGGGTCTGCCTGGTTCTCCGAGGACGGAGTCCCGTCGTTCGAGTCCATGCCGATCTCATTCTGGCGTTCCCTCAGGCCGAAGCTCGACCGGAGCGGCCGGCCCCGGCTCTGTGTCCGGCTTCCCTGAGATCAGGGGCAGGGCCCACCTGCCGCGCGGGTCGGCCTCGACCAAGAGGGCTTTGGTGAGCAGCGTGCACGGGACGGCGAGCAGCGCGCCGATCGGTCCGATCACCCAGGTCCAGAACACCAGCGAGAGGAACGTCAACGTCGGTGAGAGACCGACCGAGTCGCCCACCACCCGAGGCTGGATGATGGATTGGATCACGAAGTTGATGACGCAGTAGACGACGATGACGGTGACCATCGGGCCTAGCCCGCCGTCGAGCAAGGCGATGAGGGCCGGCGGGATGACGCCGATGACGAAGCCGATGTTCGGGATGAAGTTGGTGACGAATGCGAGCACCGCCCACACGAAGGCTCCAGGGACGTCCAGCACGTACAGGGCGACCCCGTCGATGACGGCGACGATCAGCCCGAAGCCCGCCGAGACACCCATGTAGTTGCGGGTGCCGTGGGCGAAATTGTCCAGTGCGGAGACGGGGTCGGGAAACCGGTCACCCAACGTCTTCAGGTTGCGGCGCGTGGAGTCGGTGTCGAAGGCGATGAACAGCAGCACCGTGATCAGGAAGAACAGGTCTGTGACCACGCCGAGCGTGCCGGAGAGCACCGACATGGCCACGTCGATGACCTGGCCCGGGTCGAACGCGTTCACGACCGCGTTGATCTGCTCCTGCTGGACCCCCGCGTCCCGCAAGATGTTCCCCACGTTCGCGACACCGTCGGCGATCTGGTCGGCGTAGGTGGGCACCAGGGCGGCCAGCTGGGCGACCGACACCATCAATGCCACCGCAAAGACCGAGAGCAGCAGGACTGCCGAGGCCAGCATCAGTGTCGAGATCGCCCACCCGGGAAGTCGTCCCCGTTCCAGCCACAGGCGGATCGGGTGCAATGTGATCGTGATGACCAAGGCCATGAGGACCGGCCCGACGATGTCCGCGATGGATCTCACGCCGGCCAGCGCGAGCGTCAGCGCGGCGGCACCGAGCAACAAGGTCCAGGCGAACGATCGGGGCTGAATCTCGCTAGGTGCGGTGGTGGAGGCGTGCTTCATGAGGATCTCCTGTCCCGGCCGGGTGCTCCCCCTCGAGCGCGTCGGTGTCATATCCGAGAGCCATCGCCAGCCTGGGAGCGGCTGCGACCACGCGTGCCGTACCGATGATGGGGAGGACGCCGATGAGTACGTCGACGACCTCGGTGGCGCTCGCGCCGGCATCGACGGCCGCATCGGCAGCGGAACCGTAGGAGGGGACCTCGCCCCCGACCGCAACCAGCGCCGCCAGCCTGACCAGAGCCAGGGTTCGGGCATCCAGCGTGGGTTCGAGCCACGCCTCATCGACCGCATAGATGGGGTCTTCGGACCACTCCGTCTGGTTGATGGCCAAGCGGTGGAGTCGATCGGCGTAGTGCACTCCGGACCGTCCTTCCGGCTCGCTCTGAGTTGACCGCGACCCTTCGATTCGCCGTCCGTACGCCTCATTCACCCCCACCTCGGTTCAGTCCGCATCATGCAGATCTGGTGAAGCGCGCTCGACGCGAGCATCGAGGCGGCCAAGGAGAGTGTTTCCGCCTCCACTTTGGGCGCCGCCGCGACCGCGCTCTCCACGTTTGGCAGCGACGTACGGACTCTCATCACCGACGTCCAGGAAACCTGCTGAGCACCCGCCCGGGTCCGGCCACGGCGTCGGGCTTCACGCATCTTGGGTGAGGACGCGCGGCCGGGCCGGCACCAGACTCCTGACCATGGCCCCATGGATCGCCGTTTCCCTCTACCTGATCGACCTCGCGTTGAAGATCGTCGCGTTGGGCGTGGTGCCCAAGAACCGGCGACCGTCCAGCGGCATGGCCTGGCTGCTCCTGATCCTGGTCGTGCCGCTCTTCGGGTGGGTGATCTTCCTCGTCCTGGGGCGGACCAAGCTCGGGCGTCGTCGCAACGAGCAGCAGGCCGAGGTCAACGCGCTCGTGGCGGAGCGAGCGGCGCACGTGCCCACACTCGAGAGCGACTTCCCCGGACCTGCGTACGTACGCTCGGTGGCAACGCTGAGCCGCAACCTGGGAGCGCAGCCGGTGACGCCCGGCAACAGGATCGACCTCTTCCCGGTCTATGCCGAGTCCATCGCGGCGATGGCCGCCGAGGTCGACAAGGCCTCCGCCTGGGTGCACGTCGAGTTCTACATCACCGCATGGGACAACGTGACCGGACTCTTCTACGAAGCACTGGCGCGGGCCGTAGATCGCGGGGTGAAGGTCCGCCTGCTCTTCGATCACCTCGGATCCAAGGGCATCCCGGGGTACAAGGAGTTCATTGCCCGGCTGGACGCAGCCGGTATCGAGTGGCACCCGATGCTGCCGGTCGCACCGTTCAAGCGCCGGCCTGACCTGCGCAACCACCGCAAGATCCTGGTGATCGACGGGATGGTGGCGTTCACCGGCTCGCAGAACCTGATCGAGCCCGGCTACAACAAGCCCGCGAACCACAAGCTCGGCCGTGAGTGGACGGAGCTGGTGGCGCGCGTCGAAGGTCCGGCGGTCAGCGCTCTCAATCTGCTCTTCTGCACCGACTGGTACAGCGAGACGGAGGTCAAGCTGATCGACGAGCTCGGCACGGTACCGAACCCGGCCGGCGACATCGAGGGGCAGGTGATCCCGAGCGGGCCGGGCTTCTCGACGGAGAACAATCTGCGCGCGTTCACGCTCCTGCTGTACTCGGCACAACGCCGGCTGTCGATCACCAGTCCCTACTTCGTGCCGGACGAGTCGCTGCTGTACGCCATCACCACGGCCGCGCAGCGAGGCGTCGAGGTCGAGCTGTTCGTGAGCGAGGCCGGAGACCAGTTCATGGTCTACCACGCCCAGTGCTCCTACTACGAGGCGCTGCTGCGCGCGGGGGTGCGGATCTACCTGTATCCGGCGCCCGCGATCCTGCACTCGAAGTTCTTCAGCGTCGACGACGACGTCGCGGTTCTGGGATCGAGCAACATGGACATGCGTTCGTTCGTGCTGAACTACGAGGTCTCGTTGATGCTTCTCGGACCCGAGGTCGTCGCCGAGATGCGCAAGGTCGAGGACCAGTACCGGTCGATCTCCAAGGAGCTGCTCCTCGAGGACTGGCTGACACGATCCCGCGGCGCGGCGTACCTGGACAACGTGATGAGGCTGACCGCGGCGCTGCAGTAGAGCGCGCCGATCGAGCGCGCCGGTTCAGTTGGGCGAGCCTGTCACCACTTCAATTCGATCTCGACCTCGCGCTCGTCGTCCCCGATCTCGACCTCCAGCTTGAAGTCGACCTCGTCAGGGACGCGCACCTTGAAGCGCAGTCCTTCTCTTTCGAACTCGACCTCGTTGTTGCTGGCGAGCGCGTCGGCCAGGGCGCGCAGGCGAGCCGCAGCGTCCTCACGACGCAGCCTTGCCCGTTCAGTGACTTCCATCAGGTCCATCTCGATCTCCTTGCTGGTGAGGTTGAGGGGTGCTGATCTCGGCCGAGCGCGATTCGTGCCAGCTCGACAGACGACACCCTCGCAACCTACCCAGCGACGTGAAAGTCCGGTGTCATACGGAACGCGTGAATCCCGCTCGTGCCCCATGAACGCCGGTGGGTTGCGGTTGTGCACCGAGGCCTCCGGCCCCGACTCCGTTCTCGCGACGCGATCGGAGCCACAGGTGGCTGGTCATCTCGCCCCACACGGTCCAGCAGCACCTCGAGCACGTCTTCGAGAAGACAGGCGTACGCAGCCGCCCGACCTGGTCACCATGGTTTTCTTCAGCCACTACGAGGGGCGGCTGCGCGACAACGAGCAGCGCGCAGCGTCCCGGCTCCCACTGCGCGGCCATGATCACGGACCTTCCAGGACGTCGATGTCATAGACCTCCAGCCAGGTCAGGCAGACCTCGAGCATGGTCGCGCGCGCGGCCAGGCGCTCGCCGAGCCGGTCCTCGACACGGCCGATGCGGTAGCGAACCGTGTTCGGATGGATGTAGAGCGCCTCGGCCGTCGCCTCCACGTTCATTCCGGTCCGAAGGTGGGCGAGCGCGGTGCCGCGCAGGTCCCCTTCGCCGCGGGCGCCGGTCATCAGCGGAGCCAGCTCCCTTCGGACCATCGCTCGGGCGAGCTCGCCGTCCCCGACCAGTCCCACGAGCTCCACGTCGGCGTAGCCATGAGCCCGTGTGCGAGCCCGGCGGCCGATCCGCTGCGTCGCGACTGCCTGGAGGTGGCTGTCACGGAAGGCTGTCGGTCCATGGCAGGCCCGTCCGAGCGCGAAGTGGAGCTCGGCCTCCTCGAGGAGCGGGATGACGGCCCCGAGATCGACGGTCGGCTCTTCGGTGGTGGCCACCCACCCCCATAGCTCCCGGCTGCCGGCCAGCGTGGTCAGCGGCCGCGGCAGACCGAGGCGCTCGCAGATCTGCAGCGCGAGGTCGAAGAGCGGCGCGCCGCCGTCGGAGGTCGACGGTGCGGAGAGGACGAAGGCGGTCTGCCAGGAGGTGAGCTTGTGGCCGAGCACGCGTTCGCCGTCGGGAGTCGGAGCAGCGCCGGCGATCAGGGCCTCGATGGCCTCGGAACGTCGTGCCTGAGCTCCCTCCACCAGTGAGGCGCGCTCGCGGGTGTAGTGCCCGATGAGCTGCTCGACCGCATCGTCGATCCACTGCTCGGCGCGTAGCCACAGAGCCAGCAGCGCCTCGTCGCGGGCCAGGCCTTCGGGCAGGTGGTCGGGTTCCGTGTTCTCCGCGACGTAGCTGAACACGGTCTTGTTGGCCACGCGATAGACCTTGAGCAGCACACTGATGTCGAGGTGGCGGCGCGCGATGGACAGGCTGAACGCGATGGCGGCCGACGGCAGCGCGAGGCGATAGTCGTCGGCGAGGCTGACCAGGAAGTTGCGCCAGTGCTCCCGGGTCGAGGCGTGCAGCTCCTCGACGAGAACCGGGTCGGTGGCGATCTCGGGGATCGCGCTCACGATGTCGTCGTCGACGCGTTGGACGAAGGCGTCCACCATCCCCGGACGGAGGGAGTTCTGGGCGAAGTCCTGCAGCCACCTCTCGACAGGTGCTGGTGTGGTCATCGTCGGGCTGCCTTTGGGGTGTCGAACATGCCTGCGTGGGTCGGTCTCCCGGATCCCGGGTCTGCTTTGGAGTCTCCCACAAACGCGAGCCACGAATGTGGTAGCCGTCACAAGCGCCGAGCGGGCGCGTGCGACCACCATGGTGAGCGCCCGAACATGCCGGGCCCGACGAGAGGATCGCCATGCAGGAGTTCGACTACATCGTGGTGGGCAGTGGCTCGGGCGGAGCGGTGCTCGCCGGTCGCCTCAGCGAGGACCCGCGCACCTCGGTGCTTGTGCTCGAGGCGGGCGGGCGAAGCCGTCCTAACCTGAACGTCCAGATCCCGGCGGCGTTCGCGAAGCAGTTCCACACGAAGATCGACTGGGACTACACCTCCGAGCCCGAGCCGCATCTCGACGGCCGACGGATCTATCAGCCGCGCGGCAAGATGCTCGGTGGCTCCAGCGGCATGAACGCGATGATGTACGTCCGGGGCAACCGGGCCGACTACGACGGCTGGGCCAAGTCCGGCGCCACCGGCTGGTCCTATGACGAGATCCTCCCGCTCTATCGCCGGATGGAGACCAACAGCCGCGGCGCGAGCGAGTTCCACGGCGACTCGGGCCCGCAGTACGTCGAGGACGCTCCCGATGCTCGTGCGGTGTCAGGGCGGTTCGTCGACGCCATGGCCGAGATCGGTATGCCCCGGATCGACGACTTCAACGGAGCCGAGCAGGTGGGCACGTCGATGTTCCAGCGGTTCACCCGCCGCGGGCAGCGCTGGACGACGTACGACGGTTATCTGGCTCCGCGTCGCAAGCAGCCCAACCTGACCATCACCCCGAACGCCATGGTGCACCGCGTCCTGATCGAGAACGGCCGCGCCACCGGTGTGGTCGTGAACATCGGCGGCGGGCTGCAGACGATCCGCGCGGCCCGTGAGGTGGTGCTCGCCGCCGGCGCCTACAACACGCCGCAGCTGCTGATGCTCTCCGGCATCGGCCCGGCAGATCACCTCGCCGAACATGGCATCGCGACGGTCGTCGACAACGCCCACGTCGGCGCGCACCTGATGGACCACCCGATGCTCCTGATGAACTGGGAGACGACGGATCGGGACAACCTCACCCACGCCGAGAAGCCCGGCGAGCTGCTGAAGTACGTCACCCGTCGGAAGGGCATGCTCACCTCGAACGTCGGGGAGGCCGGAAGCTTCTTCCACACGAGCGTCGACGACATCGCGCCTCAGATGGAGATGATCACGGCGCCGGTCTACTTCTTCCAGCACGGCGCGGCGTCCTATGACAAGACCGCGATCGCGATCGGGTTGTCCATGGTCGGCGCACGATCCGAGGGGGCGGTCCGGCTGCGGTCCGCGGACCCGGCGGCGGCGCCGAGGATCCGCAACAACTACTTCGCCGACCCGCGCGACATGCAGTCGATGATCGACGGCATCGAGCGGGCGCGCGAGGTCATGGCGAGCCGGACCATGCGCGGGACTGTCGGCAAGGAGATCCACCCCGGCCCTTCGTACGGCGCGAGCCGGACCGACCTCGAGCGAGCCGTGCGCGCGGAGGTCGAGCACACCTATCACCCGAGCTGCACCGCCCGGATCGGCGTCGAGGGCGAGGGCGTGCTGGACGCTTCCCTGCGGGTCCAGGGCGTCACCGGCCTGCGGGTCGCCGATGCGTCGGCGATGCCGCGGGTCACCCATGGCAACACCCACGCACCCACCATGCTGATCGGCGAGAAGGCCGCGGATCTCATCAAGAGCGGAGCCTGAGATGTCCACCCAGACCATTCCTCAGCGGGCTGACGAGATCGCGTCTGCAGCGCGGGCCGGCGCCAGAGCGTGGTCCGGCGTCAGCCTGGCCGGACGTCGCGCCCTGCTGCAGCAGTTCGTCGGACTCGTCGACGAGCACGCCGCCGAGTGGGTTCGGATCGCCACCGATATCAAGGGCCTCACCCCGGGCACTCCGCCCGTCGGGGAAGAGTGGATCTCCGGGCCCTGGGCCACGCTCTACTACGCCGGGCACCTCGCGCAGACCCTGGCGACGATGGAGCAGGGCGGTGCGCCGACGGACGGCTTCGACATCCGCCCCGTTCCCGGCGACCGGGTCGCCGTCGAGGTGCTTCCGCACTCGGTCTGGGACCGGCTGCTGCTGTCCGGCTTCTCCGCCGAGGTGTGGTGCGAGCCCGGGGTCTCCGCCGACGAGGTGCGCGCGACTGCCGGCCTCGGCCTGTGCGAGCCCGAGGCGGTGCGCGGCACGTGCGTCGTCCTCGGCGCCGGCAACATCTTCTCGATCGCCCCGCTCGACGCGCTCTACGTCCTCTACGCCGACAACCGTTCCGTCGCGCTCAAGCTCAACCCTGTCACCGACCGGCTGTTGCCGGTGTTCGAGGCGATCTTCGCTCCGTTCATCGAGCTGGGCGTGGTGCAGGTCTTCACCAGCGACCTCGAGCTCGGCTCGGCACTCATCGCCCACGACGGCTTCGACGCGGTCCACATGACCGGCTCCGAGGCGACTCACGACGCGATCGTCTGGGGCCCAGGTGCGGAGGGCGCGGCCAACAAGGCGGCCGGTACGCCGTTGATGCGCAAGCCGATCACCAGCGAGCTGGGCGGGGTCGCGCCCGTCATCGTCACGCCCGGCCGATGGTCGAAGCGCGATCTGGAGTTCCAGGCACGTCACGTCGCCACCATGCGGCTGCACAACTCCGGGGCCAACTGTGTCGCGGGCCAGGTGGTCGTCGTCAGCAAGGACTGGAAGCAGAAGGACGACTTCCTCGCCGCGTTGCGGCGCGCGCTCGCCGATGCGCCCGTACGTCCCGCCTGGTATCCCGGCTCCGGACCCCGGATCGACGCCGCCCGGAGCGGTGCCACGCCGTTCGAGGCGCTCGGCGGCACGCCGGAGCGCACCCTGCTCCCGGCCCTCGATCCGTTCGAGGACGAGGCGGCGTACTCGACGGAGTTCTTCGGTCCGGTCCTGGGCGTGACCGAGCTGTCCGGCAGCGGGGCGAACTTCCTCGCCCAAGCCATCGCCTTCGCCAACGACCGGCTCCGCGGCACCCTCGGTGCCAACATCGTCATCCATCCACGCGACCTGGAGGCGGTCGGGGCCGACCGGTTCGAGCAGCTGCTCGCCGGCCTGCGCTACGGCACCATCGCCGTCAACGCGTGGACCGCAGTCGGCTACCTCTCGCCGTTCGCGACCTGGGGAGCCTTCCCCGGTCACACCCCGGACGACATCCAGTCCGGTCACGGCGTCGTACACAACGGACTCCTCCTCGCGCGCCCCGAGCGCACCGTTGTGCGCGGGCCGTTCCGCCCGTTCCCTCGCTCGTGGGCGAGCGGCAGTCCGGCGCTCACGCCGGTCCCGCCGTGGTTCGTGCACAACCGCACGGCGGCGACGACCGGGGAGCGGCTGGTCCGTTTCGCGGCTGCGCCACGTTGGCGGAAGCTACCCGGGGTCTTCGCGTCGGCGCTACGGGGCTGATCGCGGCGGTCAACGGCGATCAGCGAGAACGAAGGCCGTTCAGCGCGACGAGCTCGCTCAGCTCACGCTGGTAGATGCTGTAGGTCTCGCGCAGGTCCGCCGCCGGCCAGTCCGCCGGGCGGAGCTCGACGGGAAGGAGCGGGTCGTCGCTGAGGTGGCGCACGATCGCGGCGGCCGTTGCGAGACGCAGCGCGGGCTGGGGTGTGGACGAGAGGAGCTCGAGCAGACGCTCGCCTTCGCGCGCCCAGCCGCCGAGATCCCACAACGAGACGGCGAGCTCGACTGGATCCTGGTCCGGTGTCGCTGTGAAGGTCCGAAGCACCGGGTCCGAGAAGCGCGGCCGCCGAAGGTTGGCCGGTCGGGTCCAGACTCCTTCGCGCAGCTCGGCGAGCCGGTGCGCCTTGAGCGCATCGCGCAGGACGGCGCGTTCGGGGCCGGGGCGGCCGGCGGTGACGACGATGGCCATCTCCCAGGAGCCGTCCCACGGCTTGTCCGCCGTGTGCACCGCTTCGTCCTGATGGGCCTGGCGCTGGACGAGCCGCTCGCCGAGCCGGTAGCCGGACTCGGTCCTGCTCAGGTCACCGTCGCTGACCGCGCGGGTGGCCGCGACCCGCACGGTCGCCGGTGCGATGCCGAAGAACTGGCCGGCGCGGGCGAGGTCGGCCGGGGTCAGCGGGTTCGGGTGCGCGCCGAGCATCAGGCTCAGGATGGTGGATCGGGCGGAGAGCGGAGCCAGTTCATCGCGCGCGGTAACCACCTGGGCATCCTCTCATGCAACATTTATAGACACGGCTGTTAGAAATTATGTAACATCTTGATCATGGCCAGCACGCATGAGACCCACTCCACCCACGTGGTCACCAACCAGGTCCCGCCGTTGGTGGGCCACAACACGGCCGGCGACCCGGTCCTGCGGGAGGGTCTCGAGCGCGAGGGCGCCGCATGGGCGCTCCCGGAGATCGACGAGCTCGGCCGGCTCGCCGGCACCGCCGAGGCGCAGGAGTGGGGCCGCCTCGCCGAGCGGGTGCCCCCGCGTCTGAACACCCACGATCGCTACGGTCACCGCGTCGACGAGGTCGAGTACGTCCCGGCGTACCACCAGCTGATGGGCGTCGCGGTCGAGAACGGCCTGCACGCTGCCCCCTGGGCCGACGACCGGCCCGGCGCCCACGTCGCCCGGGCGGCGAAGTTCTACGCCTGGAACGTCGACGCCGGCCACGGCTGCCCGATCTCGATGACCTACGCGGTGGTGCCGGCGCTGCGCGCAAACCCCGAGCTGGCAGCAAGGTTCGAGCCGCTGCTGACCAGCCGGGAGTACGACTTCGGCCTGCGCGATCCCGAGTCCAAGCGGGGTCTGATCGCCGGGATGTCGATGACCGAGAAGCAGGGCGGCTCCGACGTACGCGCGAACACGACGACCGCGACCGAGCAGCCCGACGGCACCTACGTCCTGCGTGGACACAAGTGGTTCACCAGCGCCCCGATGAGTGACCTGTTCCTCACCCTCGCGCAGACTCCTGCCGGCGTCTCCTGCTTCCTGGTCCCGCGCGTACTGCCCGGTGGCGAGCGCAACGCGATGCGCTTCATGCGGCTCAAGGACAAGCTCGGCAACAGGTCGAACGCCTCTTCCGAGATCGAGTACGACGCCGCGACCGGCTGGCTCATCGGCGAGGAGGGCCGCGGGGTCCGCACCATCGTCGAGATGGTCAACATGACGCGCCTCGACTGCGTGATCGGCTCCTCGGCCGGCATGCGCACCGCGCTGACCATGGCGGCACACCACGCCCGGCATCGCTCGGCGTTCGGCAAGCCGCTGCTCGAGCAGCCGGCGATGCGCAACGTACTGGCTGACCTGCAGGTCGAGTCCGAGGCCGCGACGACTGCGATGCTGCGGCTGGCAGGCGCCAACGACCGGGCGATCCGCGGGGACGAGGGCGAGGCTGCGCTGCGCAGGATCGCCCTCGCGGTCACGAAGTACTACGTCTGCAAGCGGGCGCCGTTCATGGTCAACGAGGCCCTGGAGTGCCTGGGCGGCAACGGCTACATCGAGGACTTCGACGTCGCCCGCATCTATCGCGAGATGCCGCTCCTCTCGATCTGGGAGGGATCGGGCAACGTCGCGGCGCTCGATGCCCTGCGAGCGCTGGCGAAGGAGCCGCACACCCTGGACGCGTTCGTGGCCGAGGCGGAGCTCGCCTCCGGTGCCGACGCCCGCTACGACGCCGCGCTGGACCGGTTGAAGAAGGAGTTCACCTCCTTCGACGACCTCGAGTTCCGCGCCCGGCGGGTCGTCGAGCAGATGGCCCTGGTCTTTCAGGGCTCACAGCTTGTCCGGCACGCACCGGCTCCCGTCTCCGACGCGTTCTGCTCCTCGCGCCTCGGGCGCGACTGGGGCGGCGCGTTCGGCACCCTGTCGCCACGCGGCGATGTGACCGGGATCCTCGAGCGCGCGCTGCCGGCATGACGGTCGAGGTCACCAAGGACGGCCCGGTCACCACGGTCCGGATCAACCGTCCAGAGGTACGCAACGCCGTCGACCGGGCGACGGCCGAAGCCCTCGTGGCCGCCTTCGAGGAGTTCGACGCCGATCCCGACGCCGCCGTCGCGGTGCTGCACGGTGAAGGCGGCAACTTCTGCGCCGGCGCCGACCTGAAGGCGGTCGCCGGTGGCGACCCCAACCGGTTCGAGCCCGACGGGGACGGCCCGATGGGGCCCACGCGGATGCGGCTGGGCAAGCCCGTGATCGCCGCCGTCACCGGCCATGCCGTCGCCGGAGGCCTGGAGCTGGCGATCTGGGCCGACCTGCGGGTCATGGAGGAGGACGCGGTCTTCGGTGTCTTCTGTCGACGCTGGGGCGTACCCCTGATCGACGGTGGCACGGTCCGGCTGCCACGGCTGATCGGCGCGAGCAACGCCATGGACCTGATCCTCACCGGCCGTCCCGTCGGGGCCGAGGAGGCCCTGCGGATGGGGTTGGCCAACCGTGTCGTCCCACCCGGTCAGGCCCTCGCGGTCGCGCAGGACCTGGCGCGACAGGTCGCCGCCTTCCCGCAGACCTGCATGCGCCACGACCGTCTCTCCATGCTGGAGCAGGAGGGTCTGAGCGAGCAGGAAGCCCTGGCCGTGGAATACAGCCATGGCGTCGTCTCGGTCACCACCGACACCGTCGCCGGCGCGACCCGGTTCGCCGACGGCGCCGGACGTCACGGCTCCTTCGGCACCGACTGAGTGACGTACTGGCCCATCAGCACCTGGATCAGCCGGCGGCCGACGGACATGGCGTGGGTGTGGTCGGAGCCGGCGAGGCCGAGGAGCGGGTCCAGGCCGCGTACGTGAGGGCCGAGGGCGATGTGCGGGAGCAGCATGATGATGGCGGCGACGAGGGCGTCGCGGTCGGTGTCCTCGCGGAGGGCGCCGATGGCGATGCCGATGTCGATCATGCCGCCGATGACCTCGAGGTAGTCGACGTAGACGGCCTCGCGGACGGCGGCGAGCGCGTTGGGGTTGTGCTCGAGGTTGGCCGAGACCAGCATCTGCCGGTGGCGCGGGTGGTCGTAGAAGTAGTCGATCCACGCATCCATGAGCATCTTGACCGAGCCGAAGTAGTCGGTCATCCACGGGAAGTCGGCGCTCGCGGCCTCCATCGCCGCCCTGATGTCGTGGCTGGCCCGGGCGATCAGGTGGACGAAGAGGTCGGACTTGTCGGGGAAGTACTGGAACAGGCTGCCCTTGGAGATCCCGGCCTCACGACAGATGGTGTTGAGGCTGGCGGCGTTGTAGCCCCGGACCCCGAACTCTTCCTCCGCAGCCCGGCGCACGGCATCGCGTTTGGCCTCCGGGAGACGCTCCCAGGTCGGCGTGGGCAATGGCGCCACCAGTCCTCTCTCATGGCTGGACGCTCGCATCGTAGCGTGCCGCCGACATGGTCCTTGACCGTCCAGCGGCGGCGCCCCTAATCTGTGACCGGTGGTCACATGACCACTGGTCACGTTCGGGCGGAGGCGCAGTGCTCACCACTGACAACGACATCCTGAAGCGCCGATCCCAGGCGGTTGCCGAGTCGGTCGCGGCTCGCTTCGTGCCGACGTCCTACTCGCAGCTGGACCGGATGGGCGGCACCGTGGTCCGGCTGGTCCTGCCGCCCCACCTCGTCGAGTTCGACCTGGACTGGATGGACAACGTGGTCGAGGTCTTCGTCCAGCCCCTGCAGCCGGACCGGCCCGTGTCGAAAAGGGCCCGGCGACGGCTGGTGGCGATGCTTCCCGCGTATGACCGGGCGTTGTTCGAGAGCGAGACCAGGCGAGCGGTCGGGCGCGGTGGGCTGCGTGGCATGGCAGCCCAGATCGACGCCGCCGCCCGTGCGTTCGAGCGGTTCTGCGACGACACCCCGGCCCGCCGAGAAGTCGGTTTCTGACGCCGAGGGGTCAGCCGAGGGGGAGTGGGGAGCTCTCCTTCGTGTTGCCGAAGGCGAAGGTGGTCTCGATCGAGGCGAGTGCCGGCATCGTGCGGAGGTTGTCGCGCAGGAACCTCTCGTAGGTCTCGAACGACGGGGTGACGACCTTCAGCAGGTAGTCGTGGTCGCCGGCCAGGACGTACGCCTCGGTGACCTCGGGGATGTCGCGGAGGTGCTCCTCGACGGTCTCGACCGCGTCGGTCGTGTGGGTGGCCATCTTGATGCGTACGAACGCGGTGATGTTCATGCCGACCGCGTGCGGGTCGACGACGGCGCGGTAGCCGCTGATCACGCCGGCCTCCTCCAGGGCTCGTACGCGGCGCAGGCACGGCGAGGGGGAGAGGCCGACGCGGTCGGCGAGCTCCTGGTTGGTCAGGCGGCCGTTCTGCTGCAACTCCCAGAGGATGTGCTTGTCGGTCTCGTCGATCGTGCGCATGTTGGCAGATTCTGCCACTGAGCCGCGTGAACGTGGCAGATCGGGCAATCATGTGCGCCTCCAATTTTCCTATCGTGGCGCGCTATGGGGATGCAACCGGGTGGTGGGAATCGGGCGCTGGCGGGATGGTCGGCGCTCGGGATGACGGTGGTGCTGTGGTCGTCGTTCGCGCTGAGCACACGCGGCATCGGCGGGTCGAGCCTGACCGTCGCTGATGCGGCGTTCCTCCGGTTCGCGACGCCGGTGGTCCTGCTGGCCCCGCTGCTGCCGAGCACGATCCGTGCCGTACGCCGCGAGCGTCCACAGGTCCTCGCCCTGCTGCTCGTGGGTGGGCTCCCGCACTTCCTCGTTTTCGCGTTCGGCGCTCAGCTGACCAGCGCCGCGCTCACCGGGATGCTGGTCCCGGGCACGGTGCCGCTCTTCGTCACGCTGCTCGCGTTGGCGCGTGGCCGGGCTTCGATGTCGCCGCGGCGGGTGGTCGCGCTGGGGCTCATCACCGCTGGTGTGGCGGTGAGCGGATTCCTGGTCGGCGGCGGCGCCTCGCTGGGCGGGGTCGGGCTGCTGCTCGTCGGAGGGTTCGCCTGGGCGGTGTTCACGACGGGCCTGCAGCGTACGAGCCTGACGCTCCTGCAGATGGTGCTGACCATCTGCGCCGTCTCGAGCCTGACCGCGCTCGCCCTGACCTCGTTCGGCGCGATGCCGTCACACCTGCTCGCGGGCACCGCCGAGCTCGACGACGTGCTGCTCCTCACCCTGCTCCAGGGCATCGGGACCGGTCTGATGTCGACGCTCTGCTACGCCTACTCCGTCAAGGCGCTCGGCAGTGGTCCGGCCTCGGTCGGTGGCGCGGTGAGCCCGGTGCTGACCGCCGTCGTCGCGGTTCCGATCTTCGGTGAGCGCATCGGTGTCGGCCTCGCTGTCGCGCTGGCCCTCATCGTGGCCGGCGTGGCCACGTTCAACCGGGTCTCCTCCGGCGGGGTCGGCGGCTCAGTCGCCCGCGGGAACCACCATCGGCGTACCGGCGACCGGGTCGGGCACGACGACGCAGGGAAGCCCGAACGCCTTCTCGACGACCTCCGCGGTGACCACCTCGGTCGGCGGCCCCTCGGCGAGGATCCGGCCGTCGGCCATCACCACGAGGTGGTCGCTGTAGCGGCAGGCCAGGTTGAGGTCGTGCAGCACCGTGACGATGGTGCGCCCGGTCTCCCGGTTGAGCGTACGCAGCAGCCGGAGCAGGTCGACCTGATGACTGATGTCGAGGTAGGTCGTCGGCTCGTCGAGCAGCAATAGATCGGTCTGCTGGGCGAGCGCCATCGCGATCCAGACCCGCTGGCGTTGGCCCCCGGACAGTGCGCGCAGCGGGCGGTCGACGAGCTCGCCGGTGTCAGTGGCGGCGAGCGCCTCGGCGACCGCCTCCTCGTCGCGCGCGCTCCAGTGGCGGAACCAGCCCTGGTGCGGGTGGCGTCCGCGCGAGACCAGATCACCGACGGTGATGCCGTCCGGAGCGACCGGGGTCTGGGGGAGCAGTCCGAGGACCCGCGCGACCTCGCGGGAGCCACGGTCGAGGATCGGGCTCCCGTCGAGCAGCACCTCGCCGGTGGACGGGCGCAGCAGCCGGGCGAGGCCCCGCATCAGCGTCGACTTGCCGCAGGCGTTGGCGCCGACGATCGCGGTCACCCGCCCGTCGAGGATGTCGAGGTCGAGCCGGTCGACGACCACCCGGTCGTCGTAGCCCAGCGTCAGCTCGCGCGCCGCGAGCCGCGGCGCCAGGGTCGTTTCCGGCCGAGTTGTCTCCGGCTGGGTCATCCGCCCATCCCTCTCCGGTTGGTGGTGGCGATGAGCCACAGCAGGTACGGCGCGCCGACGGCGCCGGTGACGACACCGGTCGGGACCTCGACCGGCAGCAGGTTCATGGCGACGTAGTCGGCGATCAGGCACACGATCGCGCCGACCGCGCCGGCGGCGACGATGCCACCGCGGGCGCTGCCGAGCATCCGGTCGGCGACCGGCCCGGCCACGAGGGCGACGAACGCGATCGGCCCGGCGACCGCGGTGGCCAACGAGGTCAGCAGGACGCCGGTCGCGATCAGCGCGAGCCGGGTCGCCTCGATGCGTACGCCCAGACCGCGGGCGGTGTCGTCGCCCAGCTCGACGGCGCGGAGCAGCCGCTGAAGCAGCGGCACCAGCGGAACGAGCACGACGATGGCGACCAGCAGCGCGTTGTTCTCCGCGTCGCCGGCCTGCCCGATCGATCCGGTCAGCCAGTGCAGCGCGGCCCTGGCCTCGGTGAGCGAGGTGCGGGTGAGGAGGTAGCCGGTGACCCCGGTGCAGAACGCCGCGGTGCCGATCCCGATCAGCACGAAGCGATAGCCGGTGATGCCGTCGCGCCAGGCAAGGACGTACATCACGGCGGCCGTGACCAGGCCGCCGCCGAAGGCCAGCAGTGGGATGCTCACCCCGCCGAGTGCGGGCACCGCGATGCCGGCGACGGCCGCGACGCTCGCGCCCGCGGAGATGCCGACGAAGTCGGGCGAGGCCAGCGGGTTGCGCAGCAGCTGCTGGAAGATCGTGCCGGCCGCGCCGAGGGCCAGGCCGACGCACAGGGCCGCCTTGACCTGCGGTCCGGTCAGGTCGCGCACGATGAAGTCGACGGCGGCGTGGTCGCGCAGGTGCAGCAACGAGGCGAGCACCTGGTCGAGGCTGAGCTGCACCGACCCGAAGCAGAGCGTGAGCAGGGCCAGGCCGGCGGCGACGACGAGCAGGACCGCGGGCACGACGCCTGCCCGGACTCGACGGTCGCGACGCGTACGCCGCAGAGCGGTGACGGTCATAGGTCCGCCAGCCGGGCGTAGCGGACGAGGATCACGAAGAACGGCGCTCCGATGATGCCGAGGACCACGCCGACCTGGAGCTCCCCGGTGCCGCCGAGGACGCGACCGAGGATGTCCGCGCCGAGCAGCAGCAGAGCACCGAGGACCATCGAGTAGGGCAGCACCCAGCGATAGTCGGGACCGCACAGGAACCGCGCCACGTGCGGCACCACCAGACCGACGAAGACGATGGGACCGCACGCCGCGGTCGCGGCGCCGCAGAGCAGCCCGACCACGAGGAACGACAGGATGCGGGTCCTGGTCAGGGAGACGCCCAGCCCGCGAGCGGCGTCGTCGCCCAGGGCCAGAGCGTTGAGCCAGCGGCCGCAGAGCAGCGCCAGGACGATGCCGACCAGCAGGAACGGAGCCACGCCCGTCACGATCGGGGCGTATCGGCCGGCCAGCGAGCCGACCTGCCAGAAGCGGTACTGCTGCTGGGCGTCTAGGTCGGTGAGCAGCAGCCCGGTCGTCACCGCGGTCAGCCCGGCGGTGATCGCGGCCCCGGCGAGGGCCATCTTCACCGGCGTCGCGCCGTCGCGTCCGAGCGAGCCCACCGAGTAGACGAGCACGGTCGCCGCGAGCGCCCCGGCGAACGCCGCGACGACGTGGAACCCGAGCGAGCCGACGCCGAGCAGGGTGATCGAGCCGACCACGGCGAAGGCCGCCCCGGCGTTGACGCCCATGATCCCCGGGTCGGCGATCGCGTTGCGGGTGAGTCCCTGCAGCAGGGTGCCCGCGAGCCCGAGAGCCGCGCCGGCGAGGAGTCCGAGCACGGTCCGGGGGACCCGCATACGAACCGTCACGGTGTCCTCGACCGAGGAGCCGGCGCTGTGTGCATTTCCGGGCCGGAAGGCGTCGAGGACATCGGCCAGGGCGATGTCGCGCGACCCCAGCGTCACGCTGAGGAAGGCGAGGACGGGCATGAGCGCGACGAGCAGCAGCAGGCCGACGGCGAGCCCGGAGGCCCGCCGCCGTCGAGCTGATGTGGGCGTCGCGGTGGCGACGGAAGCGGTCACCGCCGGGTCAGTCGCCGATGGTGTCGTCGACGTCGGCCAGGTCGGCGGTCAGCTTGGTCAGGGCCTCGGCGTAGTCGGCGTAGGTATGCAGCCAGAAGGCGGGCCACTCGATGACCTGGCCTTCCTTCGCCGCGCGGATCGACGTCCAGGTCGGCTGGCCCTCGGCCGTCTTCGTGGCGTCCACGAAGGTGCGGCTGTCGATCAGCAGGACGTCGGGCTGGTACTTGTCGGCGTTCTCCCAGCTCAGGTTCTCCCAGTAGGGGAAGTCCGGGTCGGGGGAGTCGGGCGTGACCACCTGCAGGCCCCACTCGGTGAAGTCCAGCAGCTCCGGGGCGTACTCCGGGTTGGCGGCGTAGAGCAGGTCGTCGGCGGGGGAGACCGCCAGCGCGGTCAGGTCCTTGTCCTTCATCTCGGCGATGAAGCCGTCGCGGGCCTTCTCGAAGGCCTCCTTGTCCTTGGCGCCTTGGGAGCTCTCGACGTCCGCGCCCAGGCTCTCGGCGAGGTCCTCGTAGCCCTCGGCCAGGTTGAGGATCGAGCCGCCCTGGGACGGGCCGACGACCGGGGCCAGCTCGGCGAGCTTCTTGCTCTTCGCCTTGGTGCCGTTCTCCAGCCCCGAGTGGGCCTTCTCCGCCGGCCACCAGTCGGCGACGATCAGGTCCGGGCTCAGGGTGGACGCCTTGGCGACGTCGATCGAGCCCCACTCCTCACCGAGGATCTCGATGTCGGTCAGGTCGACGCCGTCCAGGTTGGGATCGGTCTCGACCGACTCGTCGCCGTAGATGCCGACCGGGCGGATGCCGTAGGAGATCAGCGCGGCGGCCGCCGGAGCGTGCGCGATGATCCGGGTCGGTGCCTCGTCGAGCTTCACGACCTCACCCGAGCCGTCGGTGAAGCTCCACGGACCGTCGGGAACCGAGGACGCACCCGATGCCGGTTTCGCGCCATCGCCGTCGGCGATGTCGGAGGAGCAGGCGGACAGCGCCAGAGCCAGGGCGGCGGCCGTGGCGACGGCGAGGTGGGGTCTCATGAGGCGAGGCTAACCTAATTTCGCCTTGGGCGGGATGGTGATCGTTGACTAGGAAAGCGCCCGGCGCGCGGTGTCGAGAAACGTACGGAACGACTCTCGGTCCTCGGGCCCGAGCTCGGCCAGCATCTGCTCCTCGAGCTCTTCGACGCGCGGGTCGTACGCGTCGAGGAAGGCGCGGCCCTCGGTGGTGAGGCTGATCAGCATCCGGCGCCGGTTGTCGGGGTCGATGCGGCGCTCGATGAGACCGCGGCGCTCGAGGGCGCCGATGAGATCGGCGGCGGACTGGGCGCGTACGAACGAGGCGCGGGCCAGGTCGGCGGCGCTCATCGTGGGGCGGCGCTCGAGCACCGAGAGGGCGGTGTACTGCAGGGCGGTGACCCCTGATTCCTTCAGGACGGCGTCGAGGCGGGATCGGGTGGCGAGCTCGAGCTGCTTGACGACGTAGAGCAGCAGGGGTGCGTCGGTCATGCGGTCATTCAAGCATCGCTTCGCTTGCGGGAGACTCATACTTCTGCGATTATCAGGATTCCTGTCAATCACGAGGAGTTCATCATGCCCGGAACCTCCCCCTGGTCGGCGCTGCCCGATGCGCTGCGAGCCGAGCGCGTCGACGACATCGCGGTGCTGACCCTCGCCCGCCCCGCGAAGCGGAACGCGCTCAGCGACGAGGCGGTGCTCGGGATCGAGCGGTTCTTCGATGGCCTCGAGCCGGACGTACGCGCCGTCGTCATCGACGCGGACGGCGACCACTTCTGCGCCGGGCTCGACCTCTCCGAGATGACCGAGCGCGACACCCTCGCCGGGGTCAGCCACTCGCGGATGTGGCACCGGGTCTTCGAGAAGATCGAGTTCGGGCCGGTCCCGGTCGTGGCGGCGCTGAAGGGCGCCGTGGTCGGGGGCGGGCTGGAGCTCGCCGCGGCCGCGCACATCCGGGTCGCGGAGGAGTCCACCTTCTACGCCCTGCCCGAGGGGCAGCGCGGACTCTTCGTCGGCGGCGGCGCGTCGGTGCGCGTCCCGCGGCTCATCGGGGTCTCCCGGATGGCCGACATGATGCTGACCGGCCGTCGCTACGACGCCCAGGAGGGCCTGGGTCTCGGCCTGAGCCAGTACGCCGTGGCTGACGGCACCGGTCGCAAGACCGCTCTCGAGCTGGCCGGCCGGATCGCCCAGAACGCGCCGCAGACCAACTTCGCCGTCGTGCAGGCGCTGCCGCGCATCGCCGAGGCCAACCCGCGCGACGGCTTCCTGATGGAGTCGCTGATGGCCGCGATCGCGCAGGGGACCAACGATGCGAAGGGGCGGATGCAGGACTTCCTCGACGGCAGGGCCAAGAAGGTGACGGACCAGTGAGCGCGACCCAGCAGCAGATCGAGCAGGGCGATGTCGTCTGGACGCCGCCGGCGAACGTGCTCTCCACCTCCCGCGTCGGTGAGTTCCTGGCCTGGCTCGCCCGCGAGCGCGACCTGGAGATGACCACCCACGAGCAGCTGTGGCGCTGGTCGGTGACGGATCTCGACGGCTTCTGGTCGGCGGTGTGGGAGTTCTTCGAGGTGCAGACGCACGCTCCGTACGACACCGTCCTCGCCTCACGCGAGATGCCCGGGGCGCGCTGGTTCCCGGGGGCGCTGCTCAACTATGCCGAGCACGCGCTCGGCACCGACGAGGACGTCGACCGGGTCGCGGTGCTCGGCCGCTCGCAGACGCGTGACGATGTCGAGCTGACCTTCGGTGACCTGCGCGACCAGGTGGCCCGGGCGCGGGCGGCGCTGGAGAAGCTGGGCGTACGTCGCGGCGACCGCGTCGCCGGCTACCTGCCCAACATCCCCGAGGCCCTGGTCGCCTATCTCGCCACCGTCAGCCTGGGCGCGACCTGGGCGAGCTGCGCGAGCGAGTTCGGGCCGCGCAGCGTGATCGACCGTTTCGCCCAGATCGAGCCGGTCGTGCTGCTGGTCGCCGGCGGCTACGGCTACGGGGCCAAGGAGATCGACCGGAGCTCCCAGGTGGCCGAGATCCGGGCCGAGCTGCCGTCGGTGCGACACGTGGTCGATGT
This sequence comes from Nocardioides sp. NPDC058538, assembly GCF_042719275.1. Classification (NCBI taxonomy): domain Bacteria; kingdom Bacillati; phylum Actinomycetota; class Actinomycetes; order Propionibacteriales; family Nocardioidaceae; genus Nocardioides; species Nocardioides sp. NPDC058538. The sequence goes on from NZ_JBHXNY010000001.1 coordinate 308,404, forward strand.
CGAGTACGGCCCGCATCGCATCGAGGACGCGCTCTCCTGGACCTCCCTGCTCGGTGCGGAGGACGGTGCCGAGCTCGCCTTCGAGCCGGTGCCCTTCGACCACCCGCTGGTCGTCCTCTTCTCCTCCGGCACGACCGGCCGGCCGAAGGCCATCGTCCACGGCCACGGCGGCATCCTGCTCGAGCACCTCAAGAACCATGCGCTCTCCTGGGACATGGGGCCCAAGGACCGGATGCTCTGGTTCTCCACCACCGCCTGGATGATGTGGAACGCCCTGGTCTCCTCGCTCCTGGTCCGCTCCTCGATCGTCATGGTCGACGGCAACCCGATGCACCCCGACCTGACCTGGCAGTGGCGGCTCGCGGCGTCGACGGGGGCGACGGTGATGGGTGCCAGCCCGGGGTTCGTGATGGCTTGCCGCAAGGATGGCGTCGAGCTCAAGGACCTCGGTGACCTGCGGGTTCGCGTCCTCGGCTCGGCCGGGGCTCCGCTCCCGCCCGAGGGCTACGCCTGGCTGCGGGACCAGCTGCCGGGGGCGCAGATCAACGTCGGCAGCGGCGGCACCGACGTCTGCTCCGGGATCGTGCAGAACAACCCGCTGCTCCCGGTCTACGCCGGCGAGATCTCCGGCCGCTGCCTCGGTGTCGACGCCCACGCCTACGACGAGCTCGGCCGCGCGGTCACCGGCACCCTCGGTGAGCTGGTGATCACCTCGCCGATGCCCTCGATGCCGGTCGGCTTCTGGGGCGACTCTGATGGTTCCCGTTACCGCGATGCCTACTTCGACCACTATCCCGGCGTGTGGCGCCACGGCGACTGGATCCTCTTCCACGACAACGGCAGCTGCCACGTCGCCGGCCGCTCCGACGCGACCCTCAACCGCGGCGGCGTACGCCTCGGCACCGCCGAGTTCTACCGCGTCGCCGAGGAGGTGGACGGTGTCGCCGACTCGCTGGTCGTCCACCTCGAGGACCCCGACGGCGGCAACGGCGAGCTGCTGCTCTTCGTGGTCACCGACGAGGGCACCCGCCTGGACGACCCGCTCCGGGCCCGGCTGGTCCGCGCGCTGCGGTCGGCGCTCTCCCCGCGGCACATCCCCGACCAGGTGATCGCGGTGCCCGCGGTGCCGCGCAACCTCACCGGCAAGAAGCTCGAGCTGCCGGCCAAACGCATCCTGCAGGGAGTACGTCCTGAGGACGTCGCCAGCCGGGACGCGCTCGCGGACCCGGCGTCCCTGGACCCGTTCGTCGCGCTGGCGACCTCGGGCGCGCTGAGCAGGAGGACCGCATGAGGAGCGGAGAGGACGTTCGTACGCTCGGGGTCGTCGGCACCGGCGCGATCGGGGTCAGCTGGGTGGTGCTCGGGCTCGAGCACGGGCTCGACGTGATCGCCTGGGACCCGGCCGAGGGCGCCGAGGAACGGCTGCGGGCGCAGATTCCTGCCCCGTCGGTCGAGCCGCGAGGCCGCCTGCGGCCGAGCGTGTCGAGACCAACACAGTCCGCTGGCGCGCTCCGGTTCGCGGACAGCCTCGAGCAGGTCGGACGCGAGGCCGACCTGGTGCTCGAGAGCGGACCCGAGCGGCTGGAGGTCAAGCGCGAGATCTTCGCCGCCCTCGACGCGGCGGCTGCTCCCGACGTACTGCTGACCAGCAGCTCCTCGGGTCTGATGCCGAGCACCTTCCAGGACGCCTGCACGCACCACCCGGAGCGAGTGCTCGTGGCGCACCCGTTCAACCCGCCGCACCTGGTGCCGCTGGTCGAGGTCGTGGGCGGATCGGCGACGTCGGCTGAGGCTGTCGACGCGGCCCTGGAGACCCTGCGCCACCTGGGCAAACGCCCCATCCACATCCGCCGCGAGGTCCCCGGGCACGTGGCGAACCGGCTCCAGGCGGCGCTGTGGCGCGAGGCCTACCACCTCGTCGACCAGGGCATCGTCTCGGTCGCCGACATCGACACCGCGATCGCCGACGGCCCCGGGCTGCGCTGGTCCCTGCTCGGCCCCTTCGCGACCCAGCACCTCTCCGGTGGTCCGGGCGGGCTCGGGCACGTGCTCGAGCATCTCGGCCCGCCGATGGTCGAATGGTGGGACGACCTCGGTCACCCGGAGCTCACCGCAGGGCTGGTCGAGAAGCTGGTCGACGGGGTCGACGAGGAGCTCGACGGCACCTCTGCCGAAGACCTGGTCGGGCGCCGTGACCAGGCGCTGCGGCGACTGCTGGAGATCAAGACCGACCTCGGGCTCGGCTGAGACCCCGAGCCCACGAGACGAACGAGGATCGACATGTTGGACAGCGGCATCGGATCGTGGCCCGCCCGCCGGGCCCGGATGACCCCCGGCGCGCGGGCGTTCGTGCAGGACGACGCGGTGGTGACGTACGCCGAGGTCGACCGTCTCGTCGAGGCGGTAGCCCACGGGCTGCGGGCCCGCGGCGTCGCGACCGGCGACCGGGTCGCCTTCCTCGGCCTGAACTCGATCGAGCTCGCGGTGACGCTCTTCGCCACCGCCCGGCTGGGGGCGGTGTTCCTGCCGCTCAACACCCGGCTGGCGCCGCCCGAGCTGGCCTGGATCCTCACCGATGCCGAGCCGGCGCTGCTGATCCACGCCGACGACTTCGACGAGGCGGTCTCCTCCGAGGCGGTTGCGGCTCTCGGGCTGCCGAGCCATCGGTTCACAGCCGCCGACGGTCACGGGCTGGACACCCTCGCCGTGCCGTCGAAGGAGCGGATCGACGTCGAGGTCGGCCTGGACGACGTCTTCATGATCCAGTACACCTCCGGCACCAGCGGACGTCCGAAGGGCGTGATGTTGACGCACGGCAACATCGCCTGGAACGCCTTCAACCTGCTCGTCGACGTCGACGTCCGCTCCGACGAGATCGCCCTGGTCACCGCCCCGCTGTTCCACACCGCCGCGCTCAACCAGGTGCTGCTCCCGACCTTCCTCAAGGGCGGTACGTCCCTCATCGCGGCCCGCTTCGACCCGGCCGCCGCGATCGCCACCATCGAGCGGGAGCGGGTCACCCTGCTCTTCGGCGTCACCTCGATGTACCAGGCCCTTGCCCAGGAGCCGACCTGGGCGAGCGCCGATCTCGACAGTCTCCGCTCGGCCCTGAGCGGTGGTGCGCCGATCCCGCGCACGCTTCTCGACACCTGGCAGAGCCGCGGCCTGCACGTCATCCAGGGCTACGGCCTGACCGAGGCCTCCCCGGGGACGACCATGCTGCGCGCCGGCGACGGCCTCGACAAGCTCGGCTCGGCCGGCACCCCCTGCTTCTTCACCGACGTACGCGTCGTGGCGCCCGGCAACGAGGAGGCGGCTTCCGGCCAGGCCGGTGAGGTGCACGTCAGCGGTCCCAACGTGACTCCCGGCTACTGGCACAACGAAGCGGCGACGGAGGCTGCCTTCGACGGGCCCTGGCTGCGTACGGGCGATGTCGCGGTCCTCGACGACGACGGCTTCCTCTACGTGGTCGACCGGGTGAAGGACATGTTCATCAGCGGCGGCGAGAACGTCTACCCGGCTGAGGTCGAGCAGGCGCTCTACACCCATCCCGACGTCGCCGAGGCCGCCGTCATCGGCGTCCCCGACGAGCGCTGGGGCGAGGTCGGCCGCGCCGTCGTCGTACGCCGCCCCGGCTCCGCCCTCACCCAAGACGACCTGCTGAAACACCTCGACGGTCGGCTCGCCCGCTACAAGATCCCCAAGGCCGTCGTCTTCGTCGACGAGATCCCGCACAACGCGTCCGGGAAGCTGCTGAAGTCCCGCGTCCGCGAGCTGTACGGCACCCCGGAAGGAACCACCTCATGACCGCCCCGACCCGCTACGAGCCCCGTATCGACACCGCCTCGATCCGAGCTCTCGACATGCACACCCACGTCGAGGCCGACCATCACGGTCACTTCTCGCTCGACCAGGAGCTGATGGACGCCTCGGCGGCCTACTTCCGCGGCGACCACCCGCGCACCCCGACCGTCGACGACCTCGCCGCCTACTACCGCGAGCGCGACATGGCCGCGGTGATCTTCACCGTCGACGCCTCGACCGGCCTCGACCATCCGCCGCTGTCGAGCGAGGAGATCGCCGAGCGCGCGACCGAGCACGCCGACGTGCTGATCCCGTTCGGCTCCGTCGACCCCCGCAAGGGCGAGGCCGCCGTGAAGCAGGCCCGTCGTCTCGCCGAGGACCACGGCGTACGCGGCTTCAAGTTCCATCCCGGCCTGCAGGCCTTCTCGCCGAACGACCCGGAGCACACCCCGCTGTGGGCGGCCCTGGAGGAGATCGGCGTGGTCGCCCTTTTCCACACCGGCCAGACCGGGATCGGGGCCGGCCTGCCCGGCGGACGCGGCATCAAGCTGCGCTACTCCGACCCGCTGCTCCTCGACGACGTCGCCGCGGACTTCCCGGACCTGCAGATCGTGATGGCGCACCCCGCCGTCCCCTGGGTCGACGTGCAGATCTCGATCGCGACCCACAAGGCCAACGTCCACATCGACCTCTCCGGCTGGTCGCCGAAGTACTTCCCGCCGCAGCTGGTCAAGCAGCTCAACGGGCCACTGCGCCGGAAGGTGCTGTTCGGCTCCGACTTCCCGGTGATCACCCCCGACCGCTGGTTCAGCGACCTGGAGAAGCTCGAGATCAAGGACGAGGTTCGGCCGCTGCTGTTGAAGGAGAACGCGATCCGCCTGCTCGGTCTCGCCTGAGTCCGAGTCCGGCCGGTCGGGGGTTTTGACCGTGGCATCTATTGACGGGGGAACGGGCATCGTCCAGCATTAACAGGAATCCTGATTAACAGGAATCCTGAACGGAGCCCGCGATGACCCTCACCCCCGACGGCAGATGCCCGGCTGGCCCACGGACGCAGATGGGCCGAATCCTCGCCAGTACCCCCATCGGCCGCCCCAGACCCGTCTACGATCCTCGGCCGACGGTCGGGACACACCGCGGTAAGGGGCTCTGACACGCCCGCCACGTACGAGGACATCCAGACGGCCGTCGCCGACATGGTCTGGGGCGCCACGGTGAAACCGGTGCTCACCTTCTAGCGCGTCACCCTCCGGTCACGGCCAGTCGGGGGAGTACGGCCGGTTGAACGCGTCCGGCCGGAACGGGATGAACCGCGCCGCTCCGAGGTCGAGGGACTCCGCGACCCGGTTCATCCGGGCCGGAGTCTCCCGGCCGTGCCAGTCGCCGGTGTCGAGCCGGTGCAGCAGCAGGTTGGCTGCCGTCACGCGCTCGGCGTCCGAGAAGCCGCAGTGCTTCGGCGCCTCGACGTACGTCTGACGCAGCAGGTCCGAGTTGCCCGCCCGCGTGACCTCGTCCTGATACTCGCTCTGCTGGGCGACCGTCGAGATCTGGTCGCCGATGTTGCTCATCGTCACGACCGGCACGCTGATCCGGCCGTCGAACTCGGTCCCGAGAGCGAAGCGCTTCACGACGGCAGGATCAGCGCTGATCCTGCCGCCGTCGTCGATCCTCGAGACGTCGGCCTCGAGCGACAGCCCCGCCTGCCGGTAGAGCCGGGAGACCACCCGACGCGTCTCCGGCGAGGCCTTGGCGAGCTGCGCGACGTAGTCGACACCGGTGTTCCATGACGGGTTGCCGCCGACCAGGGCCTCGAAGGACCGCCGGCTGCTCATCGCCTGGCCGATGTAGGGAAGCGAGTCAGCGGCCAGGGCGCCGTACCAGCCCCGCTGGTACGCATCGGTGTCCCGAGGCTTCGGCCGAGGCTCCGACTCGGACCACGCAGGCAGCTGGCCGATCGTGGCGGCCAACGCGATCCGGGCCCGCCCGGCCGGCGTCTGCTGAGCCTCGGCGAGGCGCTCCTGCCAGGCCGCGATCGAACCCTTGACGTCCTCGGGGATCCCGACCACAGGCAGCGTTCCGGCGGGATCGAGCAGCGTCGAGAGGACGAACACCGTGTCGAGCTTCTGGTTCCACTGCGAGACGGTGCCGGACAGCCCGCCGCACATCGAGACGACGCCGTCGATCGAGTCCGGGTAGTGCTGGGCGACGCCCGCGGCGACGAAGCCACCCATCGAGCTGCCCATCGTGATCCGCCGGTCCGCCTCGCCGGCGGCGTCCTCGAACCGGTCCAGCGCCTCCACCTGGTTGGCGAGGGCTCCAGGGATGTTCCATCCCGTCACGGTGCGGGTCGTGCCGCCGTACGCCGCACCCTGCTCGACCAGTTGCTCGGCCGTCGCGGAGACGGTGGCTGAGCCGGCGAAGTCGAGGTCGACGAAGACGGTTCCGTTCCAGTCGTCCGGGATCAGGAAACGGTAGGGCGTCGAGTCGTCGAGGTGTCCGCTGATCACGGTGGTCTCCTTCGCTGCCATCGCGGGGGTGCTGACGGCCAGCAGTGCCGGTGCCGCTACTACCGCAGCGACCGCCGCGGCGATCATGGTTCTCGGTCTTGCGTTGAGGTGCATCACATCTCACTTTCATGGTCGGGTCGTGCGTCGAGGCGGTTCTCGCCACGTCGAAGGGTGTGGAGGGCGACGGCGAACGCGCAGGTCAGAGCCACGGCAGCGCCCGTCAGCAGTGACACCCGTCCTGACGTGCGGTCGATGACCCAGCCGCTGATCAGACCGCCGAACGGGGCCATCCCGACGTTGCCCAGCAGCATCAGGGCCATCACGCGTCCGACCGCTTGCGCCGGTGCCGCGGCCTGGGCGACCGCGTTGATGACCGCTGTGTAGAAGCCGAAGCCGAGACCGAGCACCGGGGCGAGCACGAGGAAGGCCGCGAGCGTGCCGGGCAGTGCGCTGGTGAACAGGGTGGCTCCGAGCAGTGCGCAGCCCGCTGCGAGCGTGCCCGTCGACACCCTGGGCAACGCGGTCGCGACCAGGCCGCCAGCCACGGCGCCGACGGCATTGAGGGCGTGGTTGAGGCCGACACTCGTCGCCGATCCGTCGAACGTCAGCGCCACCACGGACGTGAGGACGATGTTCAGGTTGAGCGCCAGCAGCGCGATCACGGCGTTGACGACCAGGAGGAGCCGCAACGACGAGTCCTGCAGGACCCCTCCGAGCCGACCGGGCACCGGGCCGGGGTGCCGCGCCAGCCGCTCTTCGTGGGGATGGACGAAGAGCAGCAGCACGAACACGAGCAGGAAGGAGACGGCGTTCGCCAGCAGGCACACCACCGGGCCGGCCGCCTGGAACAGCAGGCCGGCCAGGCCCGGTCCGATCGAGCGGCCGGCTGCCACCGCGATCGTGCTCAGTGAAACGGCCCGGCCGAGCCGGTCCAGGTTCACCAGCGACCGGATGATCGCCTGAGCGGCGACCCGCTCGAACGCGTTCACGGCACCGAGGCACGCGACCAATCCATAGACCGCGATCAGGCTCGGGGTGTCGGCCGAGACCACAACGGCCAGCAGCGACACCACCACGGCCGACAGTGCCGCGCCGATCAGCAGGACGGCTCGCGAGCTGACCCGGTCCACGATCCGGCCCGCGTGGACGCTGAGCAGCAGGATCGGCAGGAACTGCGCGACGGTCACGCCGCCGAGGGCCTGGGCGCTCCCGGTCGCCTCGAGCACCACCAGCGACAGAGCGAGATTCTGAAACCAGGTACCGATGTTCGTGACCACCTGCCCGACGAAGTACCGGCGGAAGCCGGGCTGGGCGAGCGGAGACAGGATCCCGTCGTACGACATGTGCTCAGTTCCCGGCCGGCACCCGCTCGCGCAGGAAGTCGGCGATCCGCTCAGGGATGCGAGCCGCGCCGCTCGAGCGTGAGTCGGCGTTGTTGGCGCGGATCTCCAGGACAGGGATGCCCTCGGCCTCCAGGGCCTCGGAGATGAACCGGCCGCCCGGGGTGTCGTCGGCAATGAGATGGACGACGCCGTCGACACCGTGGGCCTGCGCCTCCTTGACGTACCACTCCGCCGACCACGGCGGTACGTAGAGCAGATCGGTCAGGCCGACGAACCGGGCCGCGAGCGCCCGGAGCGGATCGGGGCCGTAGCGGACGTACCCGTCGGCCGCGATCGCCAGGTACATCGACCAGACGAACACCGCACCGAAGTCCTCGTGGAATCGCTGGTAGAGGTCGAGGTCGGACCAGAGGCCACGACCGATCCACATCAGCCGGCGCCGCTCGCCAGGACAGACGGCGATCCCGTCGTCGATGCGCTGAGCCACCTCGTCGTGAAGCCGGCGAGCCGCGTCGACCGCCCACTGCGTGCCACGGTGCCACTGCGGGACCATCACCGCGGGCATCGTGTCGTTGACCAGGACCGGTGCCGGTCGGGCCGCGGCGAGGAGATCGCGGGTGCGCCGGTTCCACTCGGCCTGCTCGTTGGCCAGCCGCATGATCTCCGCGAAGCGGTCCTCGTCGAAGGCGCGTCCGGTGCGCTTCTCCAGCCACCCGATCAGGTCGTCGATCTCGTCCTGCAGGAGATCGAGGCGATCGGTGCCGAACGCCGTCTCCCACTCGTACGGCACCAGCTCCCACCATCGCGTTGGCACCGGGTCGGCCGCAGTACGCGAGAGGAGGTACGTCTCGGTCCCGGGCCGGCGGCCCCACTGCTCGAATATCTTGTGGGTCACGTCGCCGTGGCTGTCCGCGATCGCGAACGCCGGGTTCGGCAGGCCGCCCCATGGCTGCTGGTCGATCGGCAGGGCCTGTGCGCCCAGCGGCATGGCGTCGTACTGCTGGCTGTGGTCCGGCAGGCCGGTCTCGGCCAGCATGCGCATGCTGGCCGGTCCGAGGCGCTTGGCGGAGATGATTGAGGCCCACCACTGGTTGACCACGTACGGCACGTCGAACGCGCGCAGCACCTCGTGCGGCGCGTCGGCGTTGACGAGCGCGATCGGGTCACCCTCGTGCGCACGCCGTGCCATGTCGGCGAACCACTGCTTCTGGTGCTGTGTCGCGGCACGGGCCGCTTCGAGCCGGCTCATGAGATGCCTCCTGCTGTGGCTGCGAGCCCGTCCTGGATCTCGGCTATGCCCTCCTGTGCCGCGGCGAAGGGGTCACCGGGCCGGATGCGGGTGCGAGCCACGAGCGGGACCCCGCGGCGGCGAAGCTCCAGCCGCTGGTGAGGCAGATCCCAGGCAGGGGCGTCGTCGTGCTCACGCACCAGCGCCAGGGCCGCTCTCGCGTGGGTCTGCTCGGCGCACGTCGCGGTGTACGCCGCTCGTGCCGCGGCCAGGCCACCCGTGGCCGCGGCGGGGCGGGCGAGGTGTGCGGCCGCCAACCCGTCGATCACCTCGCCGATGGTGGGTGCCTCGACGGCGACGCCGAGCCAGGCCAGATCGCCGGTGTCGTGGTCCTCGCCGACCACGACGACGTCCCCGGTACGCTCCAGGACGTCGTAGAGGCCGGGGTCGGGGTGGTTGCTCCCGGTCACGTAGACGGGCGTCGCGCCCGGTGCGGTCGGAGCCTGCGCCTCGGTCACCGCTCCGACCGCGTCCTCGGGCGGCGTCGCGACGGCGGCACGGTAGGCCCGGAGGGCCGCCGCACCCGTACAGCCGCCGGTCCGTCGACGCTCACGCATCGCCTCGAGCGCACGCCCCAGCGCCAGCTCCCGCTCGGCCGCGTGGTGGAGCGATCTGGTGTCGGCGCGGTCGCCCGTGACCCGCTCACAGAACTCGAGCAGCCGGGAGTACTGCCTCCCCACGAAACGCCGGGCTGTCGGGCTGCCAAGACGCGGAGCGTCGACGAGGTGGACCGGGAACGGCAGGCGCCCGCGCTGGGCGAGGATGCGCAGGACGTAGAAGATGCGGAGGTTGGCCTGCGAGTCATGGCAGACCAGCAGTCCGGCGAGATCGTCGTGCCTACCGGACAACACACCGTCCAGGATCCGACCCGCGGCCGCGTCGACGGTGCCCAGCAGCTCGCCGGACTCGGCGGAGACGGGCTCGTGCCAGGACCCGAGCAGGCGCTGCGGGACGGCGCCCGTGGCGAGCACGAGCTGGCGGGGGACGTCGTCGCCGACGATCCCGATCCGTGGCACCGCGCCGGTCACAGGACGCCGGCTTCCCGGAGCTTCTCGACCCGGTCGGCGTCGTAGCCGAGCAGGTCGCCGAGCACGCTCTCGGTGTGCTCGCCCAGGCCCGGAGCCGGGGCGGTGATGTCGACCTCGCTGCGGGAGAAGACCATCGGGATCCCGCTGCCGTAGAGGCCGTCATGGTGTCCGAACTTCGGGTGCACCAGCGGCGTGACCTCGCCGCGCCCGGTCACGAGCTCGTCGCGGACCGCCTGAGCCGTGTCGCGCACCGGAGCGACCGGAACCGAGCTGGCCTCGAGCGCGGCGAGGGCCGACTCCAGGGTTCGTCCGGCCGCCCAGTCGCCGATCATGCGATGCAGGATGTCGGCGTTGGCGACGCGGGCATCCCGGGTGTCGAACAGGTCCGAGTCGACCAGGTCTCCCTGACCGATCGCGGCCAGTACGCCACTCGCGAAGGCATCGGTCGGGGCACAGATGGCGAACCAGCCGTCCTGCGCCCGGAAGGTGCCGAAGGGCGCGAGCCGCGGCACCAGCGAACCCGTACGCAGCGGGAAGCCGACCGACTCCAGGGCATCGAACGGTTCGCAGGCGACCAGCGAGGTGAGGCTGCCCAGCATCGAGACGTCGACGTGCTGTCCTTCGCCCGTACGCTCCGCGTCGAGGACGGCGGCAAGGGTGCCGATGACCGCGAACAGCGGGGCGACCAGGTCACCGATCGGCAGCCCGAACCGCACCGGCGGGTCCCCGGGCTCGCCCGCGGTCATCATCACGCCGCTGAGCGCCTGGATGATCGTGTCCATCGCCTTGCCTTCGCCTGCCACCCCCTGGGCACCGAAGCCGCTGATGGAGGTGTAGACGACGCGTTCGTTGACCGCCTGGACGGCCGGGTAGTCGATGCCGAGCCGCTCGGTGACACCCGCGCTGTAGTTCTCGACGACGATGTCGGCGTTGCGGACCAGATCGAAGAAGACCTGCCTGCTCTCCGGCTGCTTCAGGTTGAGCGTGATGCTCTCCTTGCCGCGGCCGCGCGACAGCATCGACACCGACATGTCGTCCGGCGAGGATCGACGCAGCCGCAGCCCCTCGGCGGTCAGGTAGGGCGAGTTGTTGCGGGAGGAGTCGCCTCCCCGTGTTGGGTTCTCCACCTTGATCACCCGCGCGCCGAGACCGGCGAGCAGCAGTGTCGCGTAGGGGCCGGCGAGCGCTGTCGTCAGATCGATGACGGTCTTTCCGGCCAAAGGTCCCGAACTCATGTCACACCTCGGCTTCTCAGGGTTCCTGGCATTTAATATCAAGCAACTTGATATCACGGAGATTCGTGAGTCCACAAGGCATTGGCCCTCGGGGACCCCTCACGTCGCGCGGACGCGTCCGCCGACCAATTTCCGCGAAGGTATTGACAGGATCCCTGACTGATGCTGATATCAAGTCACATGAGAAGTGCTGTACGTCACATGACCTGCGGCACGACCGGATCACGACCGAACTGGAGTGCACCATGCAGGTAAGGACGACTGCCTCACTTGTCTCGATCGCCCTCGCCGGAGCCCTTCTCGCGGCCTGCGCCAACGGCGCGGCCGAGGAGTCGGGCGCGGCGTCGGGGAAGGTGGACACCGACGCCCCGCTCTACGACGCGCTCCCGAAGAACGTCCAGGACGCCGGTGAGCTGGTGGTCGTGGGCGATGCGCACCCGCCCTATCGCACCGTCGAGAACGACGGCGAGATCACCGGCATCGACCCTGACCTGTGGAAGGTGCTGGGCGAGCAGCTCGGCGTCCCCGTGCGGATGGAGGTCGCCCAGTCGATGCCCAGCATCCTGACCGGGATGCAGTCCGGTCGGTGGCTGGCCTGGAACGGGCCGGTGCAGGCGAACCCGGAACGCGAGCGTGCCTTCGACGCCATCACCTGGCTGCAGACCCGGACGACGTACGTCTTCCCGAAGGAGAACGCCGATGGGCTCGCCGGTGACGAGGCGCCGTGCGGCCAGACCATCGCCATCGTGGGCGGCAGCATCACCGAGAGCGAGGTCGAGAGGCTCAACGCCTGGTGCACGGAGCAGGGTGAGCCGGCCAACGAGCGCGCCGACTACGCCGACACCAACGCCACGCTCCTGGCGGTGAAGAGCGGCCGAGCCGACTTCGCCGGGATGACCGAGACCGCCGCGCTGGATGTGACGGCCGCGGACGATACGTACGACTACGTCACCCAGACGGATGAGCAAGGCTCGGGCGTGAGCCTGCTTGCCCTGCTGACCCCTAAGGACAGCGGTCTGGGGGAGACGATGCACGAGGCGTTCCAGAACATATTCGACAACGGTGACTACCAGCAGGTTCTGGAGAAGTGGGGCCTGGAGCCGGTCGCCGTCGAGGAGCCGCTGATCAACCCGACCACGAAGCGTGAGCCCTCATGACCGTCGCTGACACGCTCCTGGCGCGGCCGGACTCGGTCCGACCCGATGCGGCGACCGCTCGGCCGAGGTTCCAGCCGGGGCGGCTCGCGTCCGTGGTGCTCCTCGCTGCTGCCGCCGTGCTGGTCCTGATCTGGGCGGCGACCAACCCTCGGTTCGAGTGGGCCGTCGTCGCGGACCTCATGTTCGACCCATCGGTGATGTCCGGGCTGGTGATGACCCTCTTCCTCACCGTCGTCTGCATGGCGCTCGGCACCGCCATCGGCACCGCGGCGGCCGCGGGTCAGCTGAGCGACTTCGGCCCGATCCGATGGACGTGCCAGCTCTATGTCGGTCTGCTGCGAGGCGTACCGCCGCTCGTGCAGCTGATCTTCTGGTTCAACCTCGCCTACCTGGTGCCGCGGCTCTCGGTCGGGTTCGCGTCCTGGTCCGTCAACGACCTCATCACCCCGCTGACCGCCGCGATCATCGGCCTCAGCCTGCACGAGAGCGCCTACATGGCGGAGATCATCCGGGCGGGGATCATGTCGGTCGACAGCGGGCAGCGCGATGCGGCCCGGGCCATGGGGTACTCCGGGCGTCAGACGTTCTGGAAGGTGGTCTTCCCTCAGGCCCTGCGGGTGATCGTGCCGCCGTCGGGGAGCCAGTTCATCGCGCTGCTCAAGGGCACCTCCCTGGTCAGCGTGATCACCTTGACCGACCTCCTCTACTCCGTGCAGATCATCTACGGCCGGACCTACCAGGTCGTGCCGCTGCTCCTCGTGGCCGTGATCTGGTACCTCCTCGTCGTCACGCTGCTGACCCTCGTGCAGCGCCGCATCGAGAAGCGCCTCGGCCGCGGCTATGACCGGTCGACGTCCGTCCGAGCCCGCTCCCTGGAAGGGGATCACGCATGACACAGGCATCATCGGAACCCGTCATCCGGGTCCAGGACCTACGCAAGCGCTACGGCGACAAGGTGGCGCTCGACGGTGTCGAGCTCGAGGTGAACGAGCAGGAGGTCGTTGCCGTCCTGGGGCCGTCCGGCTCGGGCAAGTCGACCCTGGTGCGATGCATCCACCAGCTCGAGACCATCGACGGCGGTGCGGTGTTCCTCGATGGCGAGCTGCTCGGCTACGAGGCGTATCGCGGGGGCCACCGCACGCTGAGCGAGAGCCGGGTGTGCGTGCAGCGCCGGCGGATGGGCATGGTCTTTCAGCAGTTCAACCTGTTCCCGCACTGGACCGTGCTCAAGAACATCACCGAGCCCGCGGTCTCCGTCCACGGCCAGAACCGACGGCAGGCGGAGGAGCGTGCTCGCCACCTCCTCGACCGGGTCGGCCTGTCCGACAAGGCCGACGCGCACCCGCGTCACCTGTCCGGTGGTCAGCAGCAACGGGTGGCCATCGCGCGAGCGGTCGCCACCCGGCCCCGGGTCGTGCTGTTCGACGAGCCGACCAGCGCGCTCGACCCGGAGCTGGTCGGGGAGGTGCTCCAGGTCATGAAGGACCTCGCCGAGACCGGGATGACGATGGTCGTGGTCACCCACGAGATGGAGTTCGCCCGCGACGTCGCCGACCGCTGTGTCTTCATGGCCGACGGCAAGGTCGTCGAAGAGGGTCCCTCGGACCGGTTCTTCTCCGAACCTCGCACCGAGCGGCTCCGCACATTCCTGTCCCGCTACTCCGGCGAGCGTCGCTCTCCGGTCGACCTCGAGAAGGTGTCGTCATGACCGTACGCATCGCCGCAGTCGGCGACATCGTGCTGCAGCAGCCCGAGACGGAGAAGCTCTTCGAGCCCAGCTCGGCGATCCTGCGTGCGGCCGATGTCGCCATCGGTCAGATCGAGGTGCCGCACACGACCTCGACCGAGACGACCGGCATCACCGTCCCGTCGCCGCCGGCCGAGCCGGAGGCGCTCCGCGCGATGGCGCAGGCCGGGTTCACCGTCGGCACGACCGCGGGCAACCATGCGTTCGACCTCGGTACGAAGGGGGTCATCGACACGATCGAGGCGGCCGCTGCCCACGGGATCGCGACGACGGGCACCGGCGCGAACGTCGGCGCCGCGGCCACCCCGGTGGTGACGTCCGTCCGGGGTCGCACCGTGGGCGTGCTCAGCTACAACTGCGTGGGCCCGCGGGAGTCGTGGGCGACGAGCCTCAAGGCCGGTGCGGCGTACGTCAAGGTGATCACCCACTACGAGCTCGACGACGCCAACCCGGGCAATCCGCCGACCGTCTACACGTTCTGCGACAAGACCTCCCTGCGCGCGATGACCGACCAGGTCGCCGCGCTGGCCGAGCGGGTCGACGTCGTGGTGGTGGCCCTCCACAAGGGGATCGGGCACACCCCGGCGGTGATCGCCGACTACGAGTTCGAGGTCGCCAGGGCGGCCGTCGACGCCGGCGCCGACATGGTGGTCGGCCACCACGCCCACATCATGCGCGGCATCGAGGTCTACCGCGGCGCCCCGATCTTCCACGGCCTCGGCAACTTCGTCACGGTCACCGACGCGTTGACCCCGGATGCCGACAACGACTCCGAGGAGCTGCGCGCCTGGGCGAAGCGACGCCGGGAGCTCTACGGCTTCGAGCCTGACCCCACCATGCCGGCGTACCCGTTCCATCCGGAGAGCCGCAACACGGCGATCGCGGTGATCGACGTCGACGAGGAGAATCGCGTACGTCCCTCCTTCATCCCGTGCTGGATCGATGAGCAGGCGCGACCGACGCCGCTGGCGCAGGGCGAGGGTGACTCCGTGGTCGCCTACATCGAGGGCATCTCCCGGACAGCGGGGCTGAAGACCGGCTTCTGCTGGGCCGATGATGGGAGGGCGGTGGTCGTGTCCTGAACCCCGCTGCCCGGAACAGCCTCATGGGAGACTCTGATCCCGCCCTCGCCCTGATGTGAAAGTGGTTCACCCGATGTCTGAAGAGCCAGCGGCCACGCCGCGCCCGGCGGCGCCCGTCGGACCGGAGCGGCTTCCCACGGCGGCGTTCTCGCGGATCGAGTACGTCTCCCAGCGGCTCGCGCGCGCACTCCAGCGGGCGACCGAGCTGATCGCGGCGAGGCAGTCGATCTCGGTCTCGGAATACCGCATGCTCTTGATCCTGAGCGACCACGTGCCGAGGTCGAACGCCGATCTCGCGCGGCTGATGTTCGTCTCCTCCCAGGCTGCTCATCTCGTGCTGTCCGACCTGGTCTCCCGTGGGCTCGTCGAGCGGACCCCTCACCCCGACAACCGGCGGATCAGGCTCGCGCGCCTCACCGACGACGGGCTCGCGAAGCTCAACGCCTGCCTGGCCGAGATGATCGCCGTCGAGGACCGCATCTACGCGGGGATGCCGGCTGCCGAGCGGGGTCTGCTGCTCTCCTCGCTCCACCATGCGGCCGAGGTGTTGGCGGGTGGCTACTTCGGAGACGAGGACACCGAGCGGGAAGCGGTTCGGCTGCGCGCCGGCCAGCGCGCGGCGAGCGCTGAGGGCGCCTAGATCCGGGGGTCCGCATCGGGTCTGACTCCGCAGTGGGTTGACGGGCGTGATGCGCGTCACTCACAATTGCCAGGAATCCTGATAAACAGGAATCCTGAATGGAGCCCCCACATGACCCTCACCTCCGGTGGTAGCACGACCGGTCCACGTACGAAGATGGGCCGGATCGTCGCCAGCAGCTTCACGGGCAGCTTGATCGAGTACTACGACTTCCTGCTCTACTCCACCGCCTCGGCCGTGGTCTTCAACGAGGTCTTCTTCTCCAACCTCGACCCGATGACCGGCACGATCGCGTCCTTCGGCACGTTCGCCGCCGGTTACCTGGCGCGCCCGCTCGGCGGCGTGATCTTCGGACACTTCGGCGACCGGCTCGGCCGGAAGAAGATGCTGGTCCTGACCATGCTGATCATGGGTGTGGTCAGCTTCCTGATCGGCTGCCTGCCGACGTACGGCCAGATCGGTGCGGCCGCG
The DNA here is from genome assembly GCF_042719275.1 of Nocardioides sp. NPDC058538. Classification (NCBI taxonomy): domain Bacteria; kingdom Bacillati; phylum Actinomycetota; class Actinomycetes; order Propionibacteriales; family Nocardioidaceae; genus Nocardioides; species Nocardioides sp. NPDC058538. The sequence continues at coordinate 324,706 of NZ_JBHXNY010000001.1, forward strand.
CCGGTTCTCCTCGTCCTGCTCCGGGTCGTCCAGGGTGTCGCGATCGGTGGTGAGTGGGGCGGCGCGGTGCTGATCACGGCCGAGCACGCCACGTCCCGGCGCGGCCTGTGGGCCTCGTTCACCAACGCCGGAGCCCCGGCCGGCATGGTCCTCTCGACCGCGGTGATGGCGGTGATGGCCTCGGTCACCACGCCCGAGCAGTTCACCGCATGGGGCTGGCGGGTGCCGTTCCTGCTGAGCATCGTCCTGCTCGCGGTCGGCCTGTGGATCCGTCTCAGCGTGACCGAATCGCCCGCCTTCGAGGCGATGAAGGAGAAGAAGGCAGAGGCACGTACGCCGCTGCTCGATGTCCTCCGCAACCACCCGCGCACGCTCCTGCTCGCCGTCGGTGTCGGGCTCGGTGCCTTCGTCGTGCAGGGGACGCTGACCACCTTCCTGATCAGCTACGCCATCGGCGCCGGCTTCGAGCGCCCGACGGTGCTCAACGCGTTGACGGTCTCCTCGGCCGGCGCGGTCATCGGCATCCTCGGCTGGTCGGCGCTCACCGACCGGGTCGGCCGCCGGCCGGTGGTCCTCGCCGCCGCCGTCGCGACCGCGGTCTTCGCGTACCTGCTCTTCCCGATGCTCGACAGCGGCAGTGTCGCGCTGCTGGTGCTCGCGGTGGTCCTGGGTCAGTCGGTCATCCATGCCGCCTTCTACGGCCCGCTCGCCGCGCTGATGAGCGAGGTCTTCAAGACCTCGTCGCGCTACACGGGTGCCTCGCTCGGCTACCAGCTCGCCGGCATGGGCGCGGGCCTCTCGCCGCTCCTCTTCGCCTCCCTGCAGAAGGCCGGCGCCAGCACTGTCGTGCTCTCCACGGTCATCGCGGCGTTCTGCCTGCTGAGCGTGTTCTCCCTGATCCGGCTCGGCGAGACCAGTGATCGGGAGCTCGTCGACGCCTGACCCTCACGGTGCCCGCCGCGTGCGTCGCGGCGGGCACTGCTGTGTCATCCGGCTGTGTCATCGGTCCCGAACCGGCCGGCGAGCCGCCAGGTAGTCCGCCGGCATGCCCGGTCCGGGCCGCACCACGACCTGGTCCGGCGGTACGTCGCCGTGCTCCGCGCACCGCGTCTCGACATGGACGGGCTCGCCGCAGTCGGCGTGCAGGTAGTCGATGGGCCGGCCGTCGGGGGCGAACCACGTGTCTCCCCACTCGGTGAGAGCGATGAGCGCCGGCCGCAGGCCCTGGGCCATCGCGGTCGGTCGGTAGTCCCCTGCGTCGTCGCGCGTCATCAGGCCGGCCTCGACGAGCGTCGCGAGGCGCGTCTTCAGGATGTTCGTGGAGATGCCGAGGTTGTGCTGGAAGTCGCCGTACCGCGTGACGCCGGCGAAGATCGCGTCCCGCAGGATCAGCAGGGTCCAGCGCTCGCCCACGATCTCCAGGGAGCGGGCGATGGAGCAGATCTGGTCGTCGTACGTCTTTCCGAGCACAGGGCGACTCTAGCAAATCACTTGCATGATGAAAGTGCCTGTGTCTACGGTGGTGGTTGCATGATGCAAGTCACAACCGATTCCAAGGGGACAGCCATGAGCGACCTGACCGCAACCTTCACCGTCGACGCCACACCTGCGGAGGCGTACGAAGCCATCAACGACGTACGTTCCTGGTGGGGGCACCACATCGCCGGGCCCACCGACCAGGTCGGTGCCGAGTGGTACTACCTGGTGCCGGACATCCACTACTCCAAGCAGCTCGTCAAGGAGCTGGTCCCGGGGGAGCGCGTGGTGTGGGAGTTCACCGACGGCTATCTCGACTTCATCGCGGACAAGAAGGAGTGGGTCGGCACGACCGGACGGTTCGACATCGTCCGCGACGGCGGACAGACCCGCGTGACCTTCACCCACGAGGGCCTCGCGCGCGGCGACGAGTGCTTCGACGTCTGCTACGACGCCTGGACCCACTACATCACCGTCAGCCTCAAGGGCCGGATCGAGTCCGGCGAGGGCACCATCCGAACCCAGAATGAGGACAAGGCCGCCGTCGGCCGGTAGCGCTGACCTGAGGGGGCACCGTTGCCCTGGTATTACTGAACCATGCTGAAGACCTGGCCCGGCCGCGGTCGTCTGGCGTTGTACGTCGCCGCGCTCGTGCTCGGGATCGTGGAGGCAGCGGTCCTGACCACCGATCCCCTCGAGGTCGCGGGCGGGGTCGCGCTGCTGCTCGGGTTCACCCATGCCGCCGCGATCCCGTTGGCGCTCCGGCGCCCCGTGGAGGCTGCGGGGCTCTCCCTGGTCGCTGTGACCGTGGCCGCGCTGGCGATTGCGAGGGTCGGCGCGGGCGGATGGCCATGGATGGTGCCGCCGCCGACGTTGACCCAGCTGCTGGTGCTGGTGGTGCTGACCCTGGTCGCCGGGTGGCGGCTGGCCGCTGTCACCCTGGGCATCCAGGTTGCCGTCGGCGTGGTGCTGGCCGTGGTCGGGATGGCCTGGAACGACCTCGTCGACTCGCTCGTGGCGGTGGCCAACTTCGCCTCGCTCGCGCTGCTGATCGGCGCGCTCGCCACCGTCGCCCGACGGCTCGCCGAGAGCCGCAGCGCCTTGCAGGAGGAGCATGAGCGTCGCTCGGTCGTCGAGGAGAAGGCGCGCATCGCCCGCGAGCTGCACGACGTGATCGCCCACAACATGTCGCTGATCACCGTGCAGGCCAGGTCGGCTCCGCACCGGGTCGACGACGTCAGCCCGGCGGCGGAGGCGGAGTTCGCCGAGATCGCCGACCTGGCGGCGTCGGCGCTGCGGCAGATGCGCGGGGTGCTCGACGTGCTGCGTACCGAAGAGGGTCAGTCGGGCCGGGTCCCGGTGCCGGGCATCGACGGGCTGGCCGATCTCTTCGAGTCTGCCCGCGGAACTGGCCAGCGGGTCGAGGTGCGGGGTGAGCTTCCGGAGCTCACCGACGTGGCCCCGGAGGTGGGCACCGCGGCCTACCGGATCGTGCAGGAGGCACTCAGCAACGCCCGCCGCCACGCTCCCAGCGAGTCGGTCGGCGTCGATCTGACGATGGGGGAGACGGACCTCGAGATCCGGGTCGCCAATGCTCTCGATGGCGCCACCCCGGCCTCTGACAAGGAGGCCGCAGGCGGAGGGCATGGCCTCATCGGGATGCGGGAGCGTGCCAACGCGGTCGGCGGGAGCGTCACCGCTGGGGCCACCGCCGGCGACGAGTTCGTCGTCGAGGCGTTGCTCCCAGCGCAAACCGCGGTGCGCACACCCGCCAAACGCGGTAGGAAGACCCCGTGACGGTGAAGATCGTGGTCGTCGACGACCAGGAGATGGTGCGCTCCGGCTTCGTGGCGCTGCTCAGCACCCAGCCGGACATCGAGGTGGTCGGCACCGCCGCCGACGGCTCCGAGGCGTTGCAGGTGGTGCGGCGTACGCATCCTGACGTGGTGCTGATGGACGTCCGGATGCCGGTGATGGACGGGATCGAGGCGCTCCGGCAGCTCTCCGAGAACCCGGCCACCGCACAGACGAAGGTGGTCATGCTGACCACCTTCGACGCCGATGAGTACGTCCACGAGTCGCTGCGTCTCGGCGCCAGCGGGTTCCTGCTCAAGGACGCCTCGCCCGACGAGCTCGCCTCCGCCATCCGGGTCGTCCATGCCGGCGAGGCGCTGCTCTCGCCGTCGGTGACCCGGCAGGTGATCGCGCAGTTCGCCCGCGCGCCCAGGAAGAGGCGGGCCGACCCGCGCCTCAAGCAGCTCACCGAGCGCGAGCGCGAGGTGCTCGAGCACATCGCTCGCGGCAGCTCCAACAGCGAGATCGCCGCCGAGCTCTTCCTCGCCGAGCAGACTGTGAAGACCCACGTCAGCCGCATCCTCGGAAAGCTCGGCCTGCGCGATCGCGCCCAGGCCGTCGTCTTCGCCTACGAGAGCGGCCTGGTCGCGCCCCACGTCTAGCCTGTTCGAGCCCTCAGGGACATCCCGCACTACCCCGGTAGGGGGTCGAATGGCTCCCGGGAGTGACGCGCGGATCGACACCTGATTCCTACCGTCACGGCCATGACAGTTGTGACGCCGCTCAGATACGGCCTCAACGAGGCCGATGCAAGCATCGGACCCGACCTCCTCGCCTGCGACCCTCCCGGAGGGGCACGGGTCGTCGAGGCTTTCGGGGACGCCGCCACCGCCGACCACATCGCCGTGGTCGTGCCCGGCAACGGCCACCACCTCGGCAACTACTTCACCAGCACCGAGGCTCACAGTCCGCGCTCCCGCGGGCAGCTGCTGTTGCGTACGATGCACCAGATCGCGCCCGAGAGCCGGTCGGCCGTCGTGGTCTGGCTGGGCTATCACTCGCCGCCGGAGTGGTACAACGCGATCACCAACGGCCCCGCCTACGCCGGGGCGCCGGACCTGGCGAACCTGACCCACTACCTGCCGCGCGCCGCGCACCTCACCCTCATCGGGCACAGCTACGGCTCGACGGTCGCCGGTCTCGCTCTCGCCTCCGCGCGCGCCGAGGACTGTGTGGCGCTGGGCAGCGCCGGGATGGGTGCGGTGCGGCGCTCCGAGCTGGGCGCCGGCACCCGGCTCTGGGCCGCGTACGGCGAGACCGACCGGATCCGGCTGGTCCCACGGGTGCGGGTCGGGCCTCTCGGTCTCGGTCGCGGCCCGCTCGAGCTCGGGGCGACCCGGTTCGGCACCGGCGACATCCCCGGCCACTGCGGCTACTACGCCGAGGGCAGCGAGTCGCTGCTCAACATCGCCCGGATCGCTCTGGGCCGCTACGACGTGGTGACCCCGGCCGGCGTCACCACCGCGCGCACACCCCGACCCGCACGATCCATCGCAGCCATGGAGGCAGCAGCATGATCACCGACGAACCAGCCATCTGGACCCAGGCACTCCGCAAGAGCTACCCCGGCCGCGGCGCCGCCCTGGACGGCATCGACCTCGCCGTCCCCGCCGGCACCGTCCACGGCCTGCTCGGCCCCAACGGGGCCGGCAAGACCACGACCGTACGCATCCTGGCCACCCTCGCCTCGTTCGACTCGGGCCAGGCCTGGGTCGCCGGCCGCAACGTCGCCCGCGACCGGGCCGGCGTGCGGGCGCGCATCGGAATCGCCGGCCAGTACGCGGCGGTCGACGGTGTCCTGACCGGCCGTCAGAACCTGGAGATGTTCGCCCGTCTGTACCGGATGCGAGCCCGGGAAGCACGAGCCCGCGCGGACGAGCTGCTCGAGCGTTTCGACCTCGTCGAGGCCGCCGGCCGCCCGGTGAAGGGTTACTCCGGAGGCATGCGCAGGCGGCTCGACCTCGCGGTCAGCCTCATCCGCAGCCCGCGGGTGCTCTTCCTCGACGAGCCCACCACCGGCCTCGACCCGCGCAGCCGGCTCGAGGTCTGGGACGCGGTCCGCGAGCTGGCCGACTCCGGCACGACCGTGCTGCTGACCACCCAGTACCTGGAGGAGGCCGACCGGTTGTGTTCACGCATCACGATGGTCGACCGCGGTCGTGTCGTCGCCGAGGGGTCGCCCGCCGAGCTGAAGTCCAGCGTCGGCGGCCGCGACCTCGACGAGGCGTTCCTGCTCATCACCGAGGGGGCCTGAGATGACTGTGTCCATCGATGTCCCCGATCGACCCATCGAGGCTGTCAATGCTCACGGATCACGCATCACGTGGGCGACGGTCGACACCTGGGTGGTGGCCAAGCGTCACCTCCTCCACCTCGTACGCCGCCCCGACGAGCTCCTCGGCACCCTGATGATCCCGGTGATGGCCGTGGCCATGTTCGGCTTCGTCTTCGGCGAGGCCTTCGGGGTCGCGATGGACGTACCGGGCGCGGAGTACCGCGAGTTCCTGCTCCCCGGCCTCTTCGCGCTCACCATGGCGTTCGGCATCGGCAACACGACGATCTCGGTCGCCGAGGACGTACGCGGCGGGGTGCTGGACCGGATGCGATCCCTTCCGATGTCGCCGGTGGCGGTGCTGGCCGGGCGTGCCCTGGCCGACGTGATCCTGGCGGTTGTCGAGCTGACCATCCTGCTGGCGCTGGGGACGCTGTTCGGCTGGCAGGCCCATCTCGGGCTCGGCGCGGTGGTCGCCGCACTCGGGCTCCTGGTCCTCCTCAGGATGGCCTTCTCCTGGGTCGGCATCCTGCTCGGCCTGCTGGTCAGCGGTCCCGAGGCGGCGATGAAGTACTTCGCGCTCGTCTTCCCGCTCGCCATGGTCGCCGACACGATCGTGCCGACCGACCTGATGCCGGGCTGGCTCGCCCTCCCCGCCGAGTGGAACCCGCTCTCCTCCACCGTCATCGCCACTCGCGAGCTCTTCGGCAACATGGCCGCCCCAGCCACCACGTGGGTCGGTGAGCACGCGCTGACCATGGCCGTCCTCTGGCCGGTCGCCATCATCGCGGTGTGCCTGCCGCTGGCCATGGCGCGGTTGCGCCGACTGGGGCGGTGACCACGATGACCACGCTCCCGGGCCAGGCGCACCGTCAGGTCAACGGCTACACAGAGCTGATGAGTCGGGTCAGACAGGAGGGTCTGCTGGCGCGGTCGCCGAGGACGTACGTCCGGCGTGCGGCCCTCCTCGGCACCGGCTTCGCGCTCGCGCTGTTCGCGATGCTCGCCCTCGGCCAGACCTGGTGGCAGCTGCTGGTCGCGGCGGCCTTCGGGGTCCTGTTCACCCAGACGGCGTTCCTCTCCCACGACGGCGCCCACCGGCAGATCTTCGCCTCGGGCCCGAAGAACGAATGGGCCTCGCGCATCCTCGGCAACCTCGTCGTCGGGCTGAGCTACGGCTGGTGGATGCGCAAGCACACCCGCCACCACGCCAACCCGAACAAGGTCGACGCCGACGAGGACATCCGCCCCTCGGTCCTGCTGTTCACACCCGAGGACGTCGAGCGACGTACAGGGATCAAGCGGTGGCTCACCGCCCGCCAGGGATGGCTGTTCTTCCCGCTGCTGACCCTCGAAGGCATCAACCTCCACGTCGGTGCCGTCCGCACCGTGATCGGCGAGCGAGACCTCAAGCATCGGCGTACGGAGGCAGCGTTCCTCGCGCTGCGGCTGATCGGCTGGCCGGTGCTGGTCTGCTCGGTCCTGGGCCTCGGCCTCGGCGCGGCGTTCCTGGGCGTGCAGCTGGCCGTCTTCGGGGTCTACATGGGCGCCAGCTTCGCCCCGAACCACAAGGGCATGCCGCTGGTCCCGCGCGACACCAAGATCGACTTCCTCTCCCGCCAGGTCCTGACCTCCCGCAACATCCGCGGCGGGCGCTGGGTCGACTGGCTCATGGGCGGCCTGAACCTGCAGATCGAGCACCACCTCTTCCCGAGCATGCCGAGCAGCAGCCTCCGCCGCGCCCAGCCCCTCGTCCGCGCCTACTGCGCCGAGCAGGGTGTCCCCTACACCGAGGCCGGTCTCCTGGAGTCGTACGCCATCGTCGTCCGCCACCTCAACCGCGTTGGCCTCGGCGACCGCGACCCCTTCGCCTGCCCGTTCGTCGTGACCAACAGGACAGGCTGACCGTAGGGCCGGACATCGCCCATCGTGGGTGAGGGTGCGGGCCTGGCGTCCAACTACCGTGCTGACGGAGTCCAGGGCCGAGTCCCGGGGAGAGGAATCGCATGCCTTCCGTTGCCGAGTCACTGCTCTGGATCTCGATCGTCGCCGTCGTGGCCCCCATCGTCGCTGGCTTGATCCCACGCCGCCTGGTCCCGGAGGTCGTCCTTCTCCTCGGACTCGGAATGCTGATCGGGCCGTTCGGGCTCACGCTGGCCGTCGAAGGCCCGCCCATCGAGCTGCTGAGCGAGCTCGGGCTGGGCATGCTGTTCCTCCTGGCCGGCTTCGAGATCAAACCTGCGGAGCTGATCGGGCGGGCCGGGCGACGCGCGGGTCTGACCTGGGTGACGTGTCTCGGCCTGGCGTTCGCCCTCACCGCCTTGCTGGCTGCAGCGGGGGTGGTTGATGGAGAAGTGGCCCTGGCCATCGCCCTGACGTCGACCGCCCTGGGAACCCTGCTGCCGATCCTCAAGGACTCCGGCATGACCACAGGACGGGTGGGCGAGTCGGTCCTGCGCCACGGTGCGTACGGCGAGCTCGGGCCCGTCGTGGCCATGGCACTGCTTCTGGGCACCCGCGGCGCGACGACATCGCTCCTGATCCTGCTGGTCTTCGCCGCGGTGGCTCTCCTGCTGACGATCCCGTCGCTTCGGCTGCGCGGTGGCAGCTCGTGGTTGCTCGTGCACATTCGTCATGGGGCGGAGTCGACCAGTCAGACCCCTCTTCGGCTGACTCTCCTGCTGCTGGTCACGCTCAGCTTCGTCGCGCACGAACTCGATCTGGACATCGTGCTCGCTGCGTTCGCAGCCGGCTTCATCCTCCGGCTGGCCCTCCCGGACGGCGACGAGAGGTTCGAGGCGCGGCTCGAGGGCATCGCCTTCGGACTGCTCGTGCCCGTGTTCTTCGTGACCTCGGGAATGGCCATCGATCCACGAGCCATCGGGCGCAACCCCGGCGCCTTCGCGGCCGTGCTCGCGCTCATCCTGATCGCCCGCGCCCTTCCCGTGTTCATGGCCAGCCGCTTTCTCGGGCCACCCCAGGACCGCTTCGACACTCGCGACGGTGCGGCGGTGGCGCTCTTCGCCGCCACCGGGCTGCCCATCATCGTTGCGGTGACCTCGGTCTCGGTGTCATCGGGTGAGATGTCGACCGAGAGCGCCTCGGTGCTCGTGGGTGCCGGTGCCACCACCGTGCTCTTGCTGCCCATGCTTGCGACAGTGCTGTTGGGCAGGTCGCAGCCTCGCGACGAGTCCCGGTCCGGAGCGGACACGCCGACCGGCTCTTGAACCGCCCTGAAGCGCCTACCGTCCAATCGAGAGACGGCGTGCTCTACGAGGTCGGATCGGTGAGCACCGCTGCCCGGACCCGCCCGTGATCGGAGTAGCCCGCATCAGCCTCCACGGTGCCCGCGCCACCGAGCTGCCTCTCCCAGTCCCGGGTGAGGGACTCGGTCTCGCCAGCCTCGCGGGCTCGCCGGTCGAAGGTGACCCGGGTGACGTACCCGCCCTCGGACCAGATCAGCACCCCGTCGACCTCGGCCTCGAAGTGCTCGCCGTCGGGCAGCACCAGGTCGATCCGGTCGCTGTTGTAGTCGCGCATCCCCGGGAACTCCTCGTTGTCCTCGGGCAGGCTGGAGAGCTGGATCGGCTCGCGCAGGTCGAGCTCGATGGTGTCGGGGTCGCGGGTGAGCTGGGAGAACACGACCAGCGTTGCGATGAAGAGCACCGGCACCGCGAGCACGCCGACCCCGGACCAGGCCAGCGGCTTGGGATTCTTCCCTGACAACCGGACCACTCCGGCGGCCACGAGCAGGATCACCCCGACCGCCACGAAGAACAGCAGGATCGCCCCGACGACGATGATCAGAACCGCCCCACCCGCACCCATGGCCCCAGTATCCCGGCCGCGCGGTGCCCCGTGCGGCCGAACCGGTCAGGAGACGGTCGCGACGACGCAGACGGCCAGGGTGGAGAAGTAGACGACGCCTGCGAACAGGGCGTGGAACCCGACCCGGAGCGGCAGTCTGCGTTTGAAGATCGAGCGGAGAGCGACCTTGTAGGCGTTGATCGTCGAGAGGTGGCTGCCGCCCATCCGGCGCGTACGCCACAGCAGCATGTTGTCGCCGAAGCCGTTGCCGACGGTGATGAGCAGGAGCGCGGCCCACGCCCAGAGGACCTGGTCGACCAGGACGTACGTCGTCCAGCAGGCGACGCCCAGGACGGAGAGGCCGACGTGGGTGAGCACCACCGGTGACCGGACGCGACCGTGCCGGAACCAGCCCGTCAGCAGCAGGACTCCGACCGCTGCCTGGACGAGCCACGCCACGAGGACGACGTACGACATGGTGCGACCGTACGGGCCCTCGTGGCGCGGTGGACGAGTCGAGCCGGCGATCCCCGATAGAGGGGATCGCCGCCCGGACCCTCAGAACGGGGTCAGCGTCACCGCCATCTCGGAGGCGTTGTCCTCGACGTACGAGGCGAAGCCGCCGACGTCGTCGAAGGCGAACCCGTAGGCCTTCCCGTCGACCGTGTTGTCGTGCATCGCCTTGCAGTACGCATGGACCGGATCGCCCTGGTAGAAGCCGCCAGGGTCGCTCGTGGGCTGGTCGGCGGAGGCCAGGAGAGTGGTCCGGTTGAAGCCGGCGCCGAGCACGGCCGCGACCGGGCCGGTGATGCCGTCGTTGGGAGCCGCCAGCGCGCCGTCGCAGAAGAGCACGTCCCGGGTCGAGGGCCGGCTGAACGCCTTGACCCCGCCGTCGAAGGCGAACAGGTCGCCGCTGACTCGCCCGGTGAAGGTGGTGTTGTTGGCCCTCACGACGAGCGACTCCGCGGCGTACTTCGACCACACCTGGTCGATGTAGGAGTCGAAGTAGGTGGTGGAGAACCGCCCCGCGTCCAGCCCGTGTCCCGGCGCGATGATGCGACGGTCGTCGACGACGAGGGAGCCGAAGTCGGGCGATGCCGAGACGGCGGAGAAGATCTTCGCGCGGCCACCCTCGACGAGGGTTCCGGTGGTCGGCGACTCCTCGCCGGTCAGCGCGATCGAGAGCGGGACGCTGAACATGTCCACCATGGTCGTGTTGCAGTAGATCCGGCCGCTCTTGTAGGTGAACTCGACGCAGTCGTGAAGCACGCCGTAGCTGGGGTCGGACTCGACCCACGCCGCCGGATAGGCGAGCGCGTTGCCCTCGTTGACCTTGAACTTCAGCTTGTCGCCGAGCGAGAAGTAGATCCGGCCGGACATGTCGGCGGGGATCTGGGAGAGCGTGTCACCGCTGCTCGAGAACGGGATCGCGTAGTCGGCATAGCCGTCGGCGCCGTTGTCGGCGAGCGAGACGGGCACGAGCGTGCCCTCGGGCGTGACCCGGGACTGCTCGCCCGTCGCCAGGTTGGTGCCGACGATGTAGAAGTGGATGGAGGCGTTGTCGTACGCGCCGGTCCGGTTGGCGAAGCGGAGCTGGATGGTGGCCTGGGCTCCGATTCGTTGCGGGCGCATGGCTTGCGCGGCCTGCCAGCTGGTTCCGCCGAGGAGCGGCACGGCGAAGGCGGCAGAGGTGGCGGCGAGTACAGATCGTCTGGTCAGCATGGGACCTCCCGAGTGGGGAACTGTAGGAACCCGAATTACAGTAAGGGTCCTTTACAGTAAAAGTCCATACCTTCGCGGAGAGGCGTCGGGACGGCGTCGGTTCGATCACAAACACCGATCAAGTGACCAAAATGGCGGTCCGGGGGCAGCGGATGTCTCGTCAACGTCGCTAGCCTGAATGCTTGTGAAAGTTGTCGTGCTCACCGGAGCCGGGATCTCCGCCGAGAGTGGTCTCGCGACCTTCCGGGATGCCGATGGGCTCTGGCAGGGTCACCACGTCGACAACGTGGCGACACCCGAGGCGTTCCATCGTGATCCCGCGACGGTCCATCGGTTCTACGATGACCGCCGCCGGGAGCTGCGCGCAGTGGCGCCCAACCCGGCCCATATCGCGCTGGCCAGGCTCGAGCAGGTCCTCGGCGACGAGTTGCTGGTGGTCACGCAGAACGTCGATGACCTGCACGAACGCGCCGGCTCCCGCCGGGTGGTGCACATGCACGGCGAGCTGCTCTCGGCCCTCTGTGACTCCTGTCAGGGCCGGTTCGCGTGGGACGACGACCTCGCCGACGCCCCCGCCTGCCCGGGCTGTGGGAACGACACGCTGAGGCCCGACGTGGTGTGGTTCGGCGAGATGCCCTACGACCTCGACCTGATCGAGCAGGCGCTCGCCCGGGCCGACCTCTTCGTCGCCATCGGCACCAGCGGCGCGGTCTACCCGGCCGCCGGTCTCGTGCGCATGGCCGCCCGCGCCGGGGCCAAGACGCTCGAGCTCAACCTGGACTCGTCGGAGACCTCGCACCTCTTCGACGACGCCCGCCAGGGGCCGGCCGGCAAGCTGGTGCCCGAGTGGGTCGCCGACGTACAGACCCTCGCGCGTTGACCCCTTCGTAAACTCTGTCACGATAGGCCGCGTGCTTCGCCATGCCGTGCTCACGACCGCCCTCATCGTCGCGCTGACCAGCGCTCTCGCCGGCTGTGGTGACGAGGAGGGATCGCTGTCCCAGGCGCGCGACTACGCGAAGGAGCCCGGCAACCAGATCGCCGAGGACGCCCGCGCCGCGATGCACGACATCAAGACCGTGCATGTCGAGGGTGACGTACTCGACTCGGAGAGCACCAAGATCACCGTCGACCTCGACGTCTCAGCCGACGACGCCTGCGTCGGCAAGGTCAGCATCGGCGACGGCCAGATCTCGCTGCGCTCCATCGACGGCTCGGCCTGGTACCAGGGCGACGAGGAGTTCTGGAAGTCGATCGCGCCGGCCAAGGGTGAGGGTGAGCGCATCGCCAAGCGAGTCGGTGAGAAGTGGGTGAAGCTCGAGGGCGAGCTGGCCAGCCTCCGCGCCTTCTGCAGCATCGACAGCCTCACCGACCAGATGGTTCCGCCCGAGGCCGAGGCCCAGGCGATCGGCCCGGCGATGGCCGCCGACGGCCCCGCCGTCCGCCTCGACGTCACCCACGGCGAGACCGAGAGCCGGACGTACGTCCGGGCCTCCGAGCCCCACCGGATCGTGAAGTGGACCCAAGGCAGCTCCGGCGAGCTCACCTTCTCCGACTTCGACAAGGAGTTCCAGGTCGAGGAGCCCGCCGCTGACGAGGTCTTCGACCTCGCCGAGCTGGAGAAGTGAGAACAGCTCTGCACCTATTCTCACTTTTCATAGAAAGGTGAGAGCAACGCGTACGCAGCGGCCCGCGCGCGAGGAATGACTCTCCAGGAATGAATGGGCGGTCGTGAGGCTTGCTAACCAATGTGCCCACCTCGACCAGACCCACGCGCAGCTCGGTAGGACTTCGTAGCGAACGCGGGCCGATCCTGCTCGCCGTGATGGTGTCGCTCAGTCTGGTCGCGATCGACATGACGATCCTGGCGACGGCGGTGCCGAGCGTGGTGAAGGACCTCGGCGGCTTCGAGCAGTTCCCGTGGCTCTTCTCGATCTACGTGCTCGCCACCGCGGTGACCACGCCGCTCTACGCCAAGGTCGCCGACCGGCTCGGGCGCAAGCCGGTGATGATCGCCGGGATCGTGGCGTTCCTGGTCGGGTCGCTGCTGTGCGGTCTGGCGTGGTCGCTGACCGCGCTGATCGTCTTCCGGGCGATCCAGGGGATCGGCGCCGGGGCGATCCAGCCGATGGCGATGACGATCGTCTCCGACATCTACACGCTGGAGGAGCGCGCGGTAGCCACGTCGTACGTCGCCTCGGTCTGGGCCACCGCCGCCATCGTCGGACCGACGCTCGGCGGCCTCTTCGCCGACTACCTCGACTGGCGGCTGATCTTCCTGATCAACCTGCCGCTCGGCGCGGTCGCGCTGTGGCTGCTGCGGCACTTCCGTGAGGACCGCCGGCCGGCCGACGATCAGGCGATCGACTGGACTGGTGCGGGACTGCTGACGGTCGGCGGGATCGCGCTGCTGCTCGGCCTGCTCGAGGGCGGGCATGCCTGGGCGTGGGCGTCGTGGCCGTCCTTCCTGATCTTCGCGGTCGGCATCGCGGCCCTGGTCGCCTTCGGGTTCGTCGAGCGCCGTGCAGCCGACCCGGTGCTGCCTCCGTGGGTCCTCAGCCACCGCGTCCTCGCGCCGGCCAACGCCGCCAGCCTGATCGTCGGCGTGGTGATGCTCGGGCTGACGACGTACGTCCCGCTCTATGCCCAGAGCGTGCTCGGTCACTCGGCGCTGGTGGCCGGGTTCGCGCTCGCCGGGATGAGCATCGGCTGGCCGATCGCCGCCGCCACGGCCGGCCGGATCTACCTCTCGAAGGGGTTCCGGACCGCGGTCGCGCTCGGCTCGCTGCTGGTCATCGCCGGCGGGCTGGTGCTGATCACGGTCGGCGAGAACTCGTCGATCTGGCACCTGGCGATCCCGTGCTTCGTGCTCGGCCTCGGCTTCGGCTGGTCGGTCAACCCGGGCGTCGTCGCCGCCGGGTCGGCGGTCGACTGGGAGGTGCGCGGGGTGGCGACCGGGTCCAACATGTTTGCCCGCTCCGTCGGCTCGGCGCTGGGCGTCGCGCTCTTCGGGGCGGTCGCGAACGGGCTGGTCAGGCGTGAGTACGCCGGGGGAGAGGTGCCCCCGCTCGAGGCCCTGCCTGCCGATGTCCTCGCGCCGGCGCTGCACGTCGTCTTCGTCGTCGGCCTGGTCGTCTCGATTCCGCTGCTGGTCGTGGCCTGGCGTACGCCGGTCCGGATCACCAGATGACTCTGCCCATTTTGGCTCTGCCATTTTGAAACGGTGGTTACCACCGAGTAACCACTCGGCGTAGACTCCGACGCATGCTGAAGCGCGACCACTATGAGGAAGACCACGAGGACTTCCGAGCCTCCGTCCAGCAGTGGCTGGAGCGTTCGGTCAAGCCCCACACCGACAAGCACATCGCCGACAAGGCGCTGCCCCGCGAGTTCTGGCTCGAAGCCGGTGAGAACGGCTTCCTCGGTCTCGCGATCCCGGAGGAGTACGGCGGCGCCGGTGCCGACGACTTCCGCTTCAACGCGGTCCTCGCCGAGGAGCTCGCCAAGATCGGCGCGGCCTACCCGACCTGCGTCGGCATCCACTCCGACATCACCGCCCCCTACCTGGTCCGCCTCGGCACCGAGGAGCAGAAGCAGCGCTGGCTCCCGGGCGTGGCCTCCGGTGAGATCCTGCTCGCCATCGGCATGACCGAGCCGTCCGGCGGCTCCGACCTGGCCGCGCTGAAGACCACCGCGGTCCGCGACGGCGACGAGTGGGTCATCAACGGCTCCAAGACCTTCATCACCAACGGCTACTCCTGCGACCTGGTCATCACCGCGGTCCGCACCGACCCGGAGAAGGGCGCCAAGGGCATCACCCTCTTCGCGATCGAGGCGAACAAGGAGGGCTTCTCGCGTGGACGCAAGCTCGACAAGGTCGGCATGGAGGAGTCCGACACCGCCGAGCTCTTCTTCGAGAACGTACGCGTCACCGACGCCGAGGTCATCGGCGAGCTCAACCGCGGCTTCATCCACATGATGGAGGAGCTCCCGCAGGAGCGCGTCTCGTGCGCGGTCGCCAACGTCGCGCAGGCCAAGCAGATCCTGCTCGAGACCGTGCAGTACGCCAAGGACCGCAAGGCCTTCGGCCAGTCCATCGGCGCCTTCCAGCACAACAAGTTCCTGCTCGCCGAGCTGGTCACCCAGATCGAGGTCGCCGAGGCTTACGTCGACAAGTGCGTCGCCGCCCACGCCCGTGGTGAGCTCACCCCGGTCGAGGCGTCCAAGGCCAAGTGGTGGTCCTCGCAGGCGCAGTCCGAGGTGCTCGACCACTGCGTCCAGATCCACGGCGGCTACGGCTTCATGAACGAGTACCGCGTCGCTCGCGCCTGGCGCGACGCCCGCGTCACCAAGATCTGGGCCGGCTCCAACGAGATCATGAAGGAGCTCATCGGCCGCGACCTCGGCTTCTGAGCTTCAACCATTTCGTACGCGCCGAGGGCGGTCCCGAGAAGGGGCCGCCCTCGGCGTTCATACCCAGAATCGCGGCTGCACTCACTAGGCTGTGCCGGTGATCACCGGTGAGCTGAAGAGCAAGATCGATCGAGTCTGGGACGCCTTCTGGTCAGGCGGCATCTCCAACCCGCTGGAGGTGATCGAGCAGATCACCTACCTGCTCTTCCTGCGCCGTCTGGACGACCTACAGACGCTCGCCGAAAACAAGGCCCGGAGGGTTGGCGGCGGCGCGATCGAGGACCCCAAGTTTCTCCCGGGCCAGGAGCACCTCCGCTGGAGCAGGTTCAAGAACGAGGAGCCGGGCGTCATGTACCAGACCGTCTCCACCCAGGTCTTCCCGTTCCTGCAGAAGTACGGCGAGCAGGTCGGCGGCGACGACACGACCTACTCCGACCACATGAAGGACGCCCGGTTCACCATCCCCACCCCGGCGCTGCTCTCCAAGGTCGTCGACATGCTCGATACCATCCCGATGGACAACCGGGACACCAGCGGCGACCTCTACGAGTACATGCTCGGCAAGATCGCCTCGGCCGGCCAGAACGGTCAGTTCCGTACGCCGCGCCACATTATCCAGCTGATGGTCGATATGACCGCGCCGCAGCCGGACGACGAGATCTGTGACCCGGCCTGCGGCACCGCCGGCTTCCTCGTCGCGGCCAGCGAATACGTACGTAGCACCCATCCGTCCACGCTCACCGATGCCAAGCAGCGCGAGCACTTCCACCGCTCGATGTTCCACGGCTACGACTTCGACAACGTGATGCTCCGCATCGGCTCGATGAACATGCTCCTCCACGGCATCGAGGCCCCCGACATCCGCTATCGCGACTCTCTGTCGACCGGGGCCGAAGGCGACGCCGAGAAATACACGCTCATCCTGGCCAACCCGCCTTTCGCCGGCTCGCTCGACTACGAGGAGACGAGCAAGGACCTCCAGCGCGTGGTCAAGACGAAGAAGACCGAGCTGCTGTTCCTCGCCCTCTTCCTCAAGCTGTTGAAGCCCGGCGGCCGCGCCGCCGTCATCGTCCCCGACGGCGTCCTCTTCGGCTCTTCCAAGGCCCACAAGGACCTCCGCAAGACGTTGGTCGAGGACCAGAAGCTGGACGCCGTCGTGAAGCTCCCCAGCGGCGTCTTCAAGCCCTACGCCGGGGTCTCCACCGCCATCCTCTTCTTCACCAAGACCAACTCCGGCGGCACGGATTCGGTGTGGTTCTACGACGTACGCGCCGACGGCTTCTCCCTCGACGACAAGCGCAACGAGATCAAGGACAACGACCTCCCCGACCTGCGCACCCGGTGGTCGAGCCTATCGAGACCACAGAATGACGAACAGTCCCGTGCGAGGACCGAACAGTCCTTCCTCGTCCCCAAGTCCGACCTCGTCGCCCAGGGCTACGACCTCTCCCTGAACCGCTACAAGGAGATCGAGCACGAGGAGATCGACCACCGCGCCCCGCTCGATATCATCGCCGACATCGAGGCTCTCGACGAGGAGATCGCCAAGGGGATCGCGGACCTGAAGGGCATGCTCTCGTGAAGACCACACTCTCTGAGGTCTGCACGATCACGATGGGGCAAGCGCCAGTTGGGGATTCGTACAATGACCGGGGAGAAGGCCTTCCACTTATCGCGGGCGCGGGTGACTTCGATGGCTTGCGGATCTCTCCCAAGAAGTTCACGACGGCGCCCGGGAAGATCTCGGCTGCCGGTGACATCGTCCTGAGCATCCGCGCGTCGATCGGCGCAAAGGTGTGGGCGGACGGCGAGTACTGCCTTGGCCGAGGTGTCGCTGGCCTCCGTCCGAAGACTGAGCTCGACTCTAACTACCTCTGGCACTGGCTTGCCCATGCTGAGCCGACTCTTGCGGCAAAAGGCCGCGGTGCGACCTTTCTCCAAGTGAACCGACGGGACATCGGGGAATTGGACCTGGAACTACCATCCGTCCATGAACAACGTCGAATTGCCATGATCCTCGACCAAGCCGACGCGATCCGCATCAAGCGCCGCCAGATCCTCACCCACCTCGACACCCTCACCCAGTCGATCTTTCACGACATGTTCGGCAAAGCAGGAGCCGAATCGGCGCCACTCGCTGACATTGCTGAGATCTGGGACTGCCCGCACTCCACCCCGAAGTGGTCGGAGGACGGTGAGATCTGCTTGCGGACTCCCAACCTGATCCGTGGCGGATGGAACTGGGATGACACTCGCTATGTAGACGAGGTGCAGTTTGCCAAGCGTTCGAAGGGCGGTGGAGCCGAGCCTGGGGATATCATCCTCAGCAGAGAGGGGACCGTTGGCATCGCGGCAGTTGTCGAGTCGGGAATGCGCGTATGCATGGGGCAAAGATTGGTGCAAGTCCGGCCGGATCTAGGTGTGGTCCATCCGGAATACCTACTGGAGTTTCTGCTGACGGCGCTGGACCCAGCGCGCATCGCCCATGTCATGGTTGGATCGACCGCGCAGCATCTCAATGTGAAAGACCTTCGAGCGCTGGCGGTGCCCGTCGCTTCACTTGAGTCGCAACGTCACTTCGCCACGCAGAAGTCGGCAGTGGACCGGCGACGAAGCGCTGTGCAACGTGCTCTAGTAGCCGACGACGAACTCTTCGCCTCCCTACAGTTTCACGCGTTCAAAGGAGAGTTGTAATGGCCTATCCCATGCCGTCGTGGAGCGAGTGCATGAAACCAGTGCTACGCGTGCTCGACGATGGCATCGTCCGAAGGCGTAGGGATGTGTTCGAGTTGGCCGCGGATGAACTTGCGCTGACCCCAGAACAGCGTGCCGACCAGTTCGCGAGCGGCGAACTGCGCTACATGAACCGGATCGGGTGGGCGATTTCGTACCTCGACCGCGTGGGTGCGCTCGAGCGCCCATCCCGCGGTCAGTACCGGGTCACGGATCTCGGAACATCCCTCCTCGCGAAGCATCCCGCCGGGTTGACCGAGAAGGATCTCCGCCCGCTTGCCCGCGATGGTGACGAGTGGTGGGTGACGAAAGGCTCCGCCAGTAGCGCTGAACCGACTTCCGAGGCGATCGAGACCGAGCTTGGCCCAGAGGAGCAGGTAGCGCAGGGCGTTGCAACGATCGAGAAGGACGTGTCGGCACATTTGCTTGAACGTCTGCACGCCAACGCCCCCGCGTTCTTCGAGCAGGCAGTCCTGGACCTGATCGTGGCGATGGGCTACGGCGGCGCCGACGGCACTGCGACGCGTACCCAGCTCTCCAACGACAACGGCATCGACGGCATCGTCGACCAGGATGCCCTGGGCCTGAGCCGCGTCTACATCCAGGCCAAACGCTACGCACTCGACGCGAGCGTCGGCCGCCCCGACATCCAGGGCTTCGTCGGTGCCCTTCATGGAGCCCAGGCCAACCAGGGCGTCTTCATCACGACGGGTCGCTTCAGCGTCGGCGCGAAGGCGTACGCCGACTCTGTCGCCACTCGTGTCGTTCTCATTGACGGCGCCCGCCTCGCCCGCCTGATGATCCGCTACGGCGTCGGGGTCCAGGTCAAGCGCACCGTCCACATCGTCGAGATCGACGAAGACTTCTTCGAATAGCGCCCAAGTTCACCAATTCTCGGGCTTCCGCTGAATTGGCTCCACAGCATCCGGTTCCTTCCCACACTGGTCTGCGTGAGCAGGTACGAGCGGCGAGGCCACTGGCGACGAAGCCCCAACGGTGGTCAACACTGGGTTTCGTCACACACTGTTACACGCGGGACGAGGGCTAGTTGGAGCAGGCCGCCCGCATCTACGCACGTTTCAATACGCCGAACTCCGGCATTTCGGCCAGCGCCTTTGACGCCACCAGCAGTGCCGCCGCCCGTTCTGTGGTGGCGGGTACCACGCCAGCCGAACTCGAAGTGCCCACTTTGTGGGGCTCCGGTCTGGTTCATCCGAAACCGGCGTGGTGGGTGCGCCTACTTCGATGCTCTTGGGCCGCCTTGGCCGCTGCACCCCTGTATGGCAATCTCGGTCGCCTGGCCAGCCGGCCAGGCTGCTATGCACGACGCGATGGAGGCGTATAACCGGGCCTCCCGGCGAGCCGCCGCTCGTGCCGCAAACGCGGAACGCTTCGCGCGCCTCGTGCACAGACCGTACGCGAATTCGATGACCGACCGCTACGGCAGCTCCTGACGGCCGGCGGCGACCGGCGCTTGTTGAGTTCGAAATGGCGATCGCGATCTCGGCGCTGTTCGCCTGGTTCGTGTCGTTACCCGTGTCTGATTGGGCGCACAGCCAGGTTGAGGGCCGAATCCCCGACTGGACGTTCCACTGGTTCGTCACCTTGCCGACGGTGCTGCTCTTGCCAGGCCTGCTGTTGTGGGTTGTGAAGTCAAAGCCCAGCTCATCGACCTCCGGGCGGGCAGCGGCTGAAGTTGTCGCGGTGTGCCTCGCGGCGCCGGTGTTGCTCGTCGGGGCCATCGTGGCAAACCTGATCACCCTGGGCGCCGGCCTGCCGATGTTGGCTGCGCTACTTCTAACCAAGCGACCGGCGTCCGTTCAGGATGTGCAATCAACCTCTGTGGCCGGCCCTACCTCTTAGGCGCGATCGGTGTCCGGCGGCGTGACACACTATGGCGATGCTGACTGCTGTCCTCGACGACGCGCGCACCCTGTGGGACTTCCACCAGATCCGCGACGAGGGGCGGATGACAGATGTCGGCATCGGATTGGGAAGCCACGACATCGGTGTTGCGGAGCACACGGCCAAGCTGTTTCACCAGGGGCGGTTCAAATTGATCGTCTTCACGGGTGCGAACGCGCCCACGACGGTGAAGGACTTCCCCCGCGGCGAGGCGGTGGAGTTCGCCGAACGTGCAGAGGAGCTTGATGTTCCTCGCCAGGCAATCTTGGTCGAACCGCGTGCAACAAACACAGGCCAGAACCTCGAGTTCACCCGGGCGTTGCTAGAGGATCGCGGCATCCCGGTCACGAGTGCGACCCTGATCAGCCGGCCCTATCAGCAGCGCCGTGCGTACGCCACAGCACAGCAGGTCTGGCCGGAGATCGAGATCGTCTGCTCGGCGCGGTCGTTGGACTTCGCCGACTACGTGGCCACGATCGGCGACGAGGCGCGCGTGATCAACATGCTGGTCGGAGACACTCAGCGGTTGTGGGCGTATGCGGATAGGGGATTCGCGGCCCCGCAGGAGGTCGACGCGGGCACGATGGCGGCATACGAGCGACTCGTTGCGGCGGGATACACGACCCGTCTGTTGAACGAGTCCGCTTGGAGACGCGGCCTCAACCAGGAGTGGGTCGACCGCGAGTGGATCGGTGGGATGCTCACCGGTTCGACCCGCTGCCGCCCTAGACCTTGATGGATTCGGTACGGCCGTTCAGGCGGCTACCTGGTTGTCGATCTGGTGCTGAATGAGGAGCGTGCTGACATCGAAATGATCGGCTGCACGCCGGATTGCCTCATCGGAAAGGTCGCCGTCTAGGACCTGTTCGATCCCTTCGGCCGGAGCCAGTAGTTCGGCCGCGAAGGCGCGCTCTGCTCGGTCGGTATAGCGCGAGGCGCGAGTGATGAGAGACCGGCCGTGAACGGGCGAAAGGCTCTGCCGGGCGACGGCGCGAGCGGACGCGAAGCGCGCCGACCTCGGGTGCGTTCCGGCTCCGACGACCACCGCGATTTTCGAATCCTCGGAGGACATCAGTCCGTCGACGTTGCTGGGCGCGATTGAACTGGAATGGTGCACAGGCAGCAACGTGCTGATCGGCGCTCGATCACGAGGTGCGACGTCCAAGAGAAGCCGGAGTTTACGCGCTCGGTCATAGCCGATCTTCCAGGCGGCCATCCCTGCTGACGATGGATAATCGAGCGGCCCCAGCGATGGCAGATGGACTGGTCGAGGTACGAGACTCGTGGTCGCCTCCACCAGCCAAGTGACCGCCTCGTTGACTTGGTTTATCGGAACTGCACGAGACAGATCGGCGAGTAGTGCAGCATCGATCGCTGTCCCGGCACTCAGGAGGACTTGCTCGACCTCGGCTGATGTGTCGTACGGGTCCTGACCCCAGGCTGCGGCGACCAGGCAGTATTCGATTTCCTCGCGATCGGCTTCCTGAATGGCTCTCCACTCGTCTTGGAGCAACGTGCCGCTGATGCCTTCGTCATCAAGTCGGCGGACGGTCTCGTCGATGAAGTGTGCTACCTCGATGAGGACTGAGTCGGCATTCAGAACTGTCTCTGTCTGGGTGAGGAAGCGTACGTGCTCTGGAGTTTTGTTCCGCTGGCGAAGTTTTGCCCACATGAGGCCTCGATCGCTACGGAGGGTCAGGTCTGGCCAGGGGAATCCGCCACCGGCCCCAGTCAGGCGCACTCCTTCGTCGCGGGCCAGGTGAGAGGGTGCACTGATTCGCCACCAATTGATGGCCAGCCACTCAGCGAGCGGATAGGTCGGCACGTCCAGGCGTCGGCGAATACCACCCGAACCGTCCCGTCGTTCGACCAGCGTCGCTGGCGTGTGATCGACGTCGATGCCTAGGCGCGACCATGTAGCGGCTAACTCGGGGATGCGGACCTCTGGAGCCGGCTCCCACTCCCAATGGAATCGAAGGGTCATCTTGTCTCATTCCGCTTGCGGAGGTCGTCTTCTCGGGCACGAAGGGCTGGGGCTACCTCATCACGCGCCAGCGGATAGCCCTTGTAGGTGCCTTGGCCGGCATTGACGAGGCGTCCCTCAAACCAAGTGTCTCGCTTGAAGACCCACACGTACCTTGGGTATCCGTCCGCTCCGGGGTCTTCGCTCACCAAGCCCAAGGTGATGGCCTCGGAAAGCCACCGTGTGATCTCGCTGGCATCCTTCAGATCTGTCGGGCATCGGCTGGCATCGGACCTCAGTTTCGGAGGCCCAGCGAACGAAGGCATGGACTTGTGCTCGGGTGACCCGACGTAGGAGACCTCTGTAGCGCATCGTTCGAGGTGTTGCGACGGCACGTCAACGGCGGGCTTCCGCGGAAGTGGGCGCTTACGCTTCGGTGCCTTCACCTGTCCATCGTATAGCGCAGGCGTCAAGCAAGATCCAGAAGCACACTCGATCAAGATCCGATCGCGGGGCTGCGCCACTTTCTCCATCAGGGGCAAACGCTGCTGTTGCGCTGCGGCTGTCGGTGGTCTCGGGCAGTATGAAGGGACGACCTGACATGGGAGCTGAATGAGCAACTTCGCCTTCATCAAGGCCGAATGGCCGGCGATCCATGCCGACTGCGCACGCGCGGAGTCCTATCTCTCGGCCGACCCCAGGTCCGCATGCTTCTACAGCCGACGGGCGGCGGAGGTGCTGGTGGCGCACCTTTATGACGTCATGGCACTGTCGTTGCCGTATCAGGACGACCTGTCCGCGCGAGTCAATGACGCCAGCTTCAAGGCGAAGGTCGGCGTCGGGATCTCCCAGAAGCTGAACCTGATCCGCAAGATCGGTAACACGGCGGTTCATGACACCAAGCCGATCCGTCCTGACGTGGCGCTGGCGGTGCTCCGCGAACTGCACCACGTCGTGGTCTGGGCTGCATTCCGATACTCGAAGAATCCGTCAGCCGTGCCGACCCAGTCGCTGTTCGACCCCGCGTTGGCGACTAAGGCGAGCCCGCTCTCTCACGCCGACGTCGTGAAGCTTGCCGCGAAATTCAAGGCACAGGACGAGGCATACACGAAGACGCTGGCCGAGAAGGACGAGCTCGCGGCTGCGAAGGACGCCGAGCTCGAGAACCTGCGGAAGCAGTTGGCCGAGGCCCAAGCAGCCAACGCGAAGCAGGACGACCACGACTACTCCGAGGCCGAGACCCGCGACCTCTTCATCGACGTGCTGCTTCGGGAAGCCGGATGGCTGCTGTCGGACGCGCGGGACCGCGAGTACGAAGTCACCGGCATGCCGAACGCAGAGGGCAAGGGCTTCGTCGACTACGTGCTGTGGGGTGCGGACGGGCTTCCGCTCGCGGTGGTCGAAGCGAAGCGGACCACCAAGAGCGTCCAAGTGGGACAGAACCAAGCCGAGCTGTATGCCACCTGCCTCGAAGCCAGGTTCGGACGTCGGCCGGTCATCTTCTACACCAACGGCTACGAGCACTGGATCTGGGACGACGCGGCCGGCTACCCGCCCCGCGAAGTCCAGGGTTTCTGCACGCGTGACGAGCTGGAGCTGATGGTCCAGCGGCGCCAGACGCGTCTTCCCCTTGGGCCGGCTGAGGTCAACAGCGATATCGCCGGGCGGCCTTACCAAGCCAAGGCCATCAAAGCCATCGACGCAGCCTTCGACAGCCTGCAGCGCGAAGCCCTGCTGGTGATGGCCACGGGGGCAGGCAAGACGCGCACCGTCATCGCGCTTTCCGATCAAATGATGAAGGCCAACTGGGTCAAGCGTGTGCTCTTCCTGGCCGACCGGACGGCGTTGGTCAACCAGGCGGTGAACGCCTTCAAGACGCATCTGCCGTCAGCCACCACCATCAACCTGGTGACCGAGAAGGCGACAGACGGACGGGTCTACGCCTCCACCTACCCGACGATGATGAACCTGATCAATGAGGTCGACGACGCTGGCCGCCGGTTCGGGCCTGGTTACTTCGACCTGATCGTGATCGACGAAGCCCACCGATCCGTCTACGCGAAGTACGGCGCCATCTTCGACTACTTCGACGCCATGCTTGTCGGGCTCACTGCCACGCCGAAGAACGAGGTCGACCACAACACGTACCGGCTCTTTCACCTCGAGGACGGTGTGCCGACGGACGCGTACGAGATCAGTGACGCCGTCAAGGATGGGTTCCTGGTCCCGCCGAAGTCGATCTCTCTCGGCACGAAGTTCCTGAGGCAGGGGATCAAGTACGACGACCTGACCGAGGAGGAGAAGGACGAGTGGGACACCCTCGACTGGGGTGAGGACGGGCCGCCTGACGAGATCGGCGCGGAAGAGCTCAACAAGTTCCTCTTCAACGAGGACACCGTGGACAAGGTCCTTTCCGCGGTCATGACCCGGGGCTACAAGGTCGACAGCGGCGACCGGCTTGGAAAGACGATCGTCTTCGCGAAGAACCAGGCACACGCCGAGTTCATCCAGGCTCGGTTCGACATCGGTTGGCCGGAGCATGCTGGGCATTTCGCACGAATCATCACGCACGGGACGCCCTATGCACAGAAGCTCATCGACGACTTCGGCCAGACCGGCAAGGCGCCGCACATAGCGATCAGTGTCGACATGCTCGACACCGGAATCGACGTGCCGGATGTGGTGAACCTGGTCTTCTTCAAGACGATCCACTCGAAGACGAAGTTCTGGCAGATGATCGGTCGAGGCACTCGACTCCGCCCTGACCTCTTCGGGCCAGGGGAGGACAAGAAGGATTTCTATGTCTTCGACTTCTGCGGCAACCTGGAGTACTTCAGCGAGGACCTCCCCGGAGTCGAAGGTTCGAACCAGAAGTCGCTCACCGAGCGGATCTTTGAAGCCCGACTGGGGCTAGTCGCTGGCTTGGACGCGGCAGATTCTGAGCCAGGCTTGCGGGCCGAGACTGCGAAGTTGCTCCACGAGTTCGTCGCCGGGATGACGCTCGACAATGTCCTGGTGCGCCCGCACCGCAGGGCGGTCGAGCACTTTGCGGAGTCGAAGGCGTGGGGCAAGCTGACGAAGGAGGACGCAGGGATCGCTCTCGGATTGGCCGGCCTGCCTTCGGATACCTCGGTCAAGGACGCCGACGTCGATGCGAAGCGGTTCGATCTGCTGATCCTGCGACGTCAGCTCGCTCAGCTCGAAGGCGACCTCGTGATGGCCGAGAAGTGTCGAGAGACCGCTCAGGCGATTGCCGATGCGCTGCTGACGAAGAAGACGATCCCATCCGTCGCCGAACAGGCAGAGCTGTTGGATTCGGTTGCTGGCGACGAGTGGTGGGTCGACGTCACCTTGCCGATGCTCGAGCTCGCCCGGCTGCGGATCCGGGGACTGGTGCGCTTCGTCGACAAGGCCAAGCGACAGCCCGTCTACACCGACTTCGAGGACCAGTTCGGCGAAGCGACCGAGATCGTGCTGCCAGTCGTCACGCCGGGGACCAACTTCGAACGCTTTCGCGCCAAGGCCGCTGCGTACCTCAGGGAACATGAGGACCACGTCGCACTTCAGCGGCTCCGACGCAACAAGCAGCTGACGTCCGAGGATCTCGAATCGCTCGAGGAGATGCTGCTGGCATCTGGCGCGGGTCAGCGGGTCGACATTCAGTGGGTGGCCGAGGAGTCGAACGGTCTCGGGCTCTTCATTCGGTCACTCGTCGGCCTCGACCGCGCCGCGGCCACCGAGGCCTTCGGGGGTTACCTCGATGGTTCGAAGTTCACAGTCGATCAGATCCGCTTCATCGAGCTGATCATCGACGAGCTCACGGCCAATGGGGTGATGGAGCCGGGGAGGCTCTTCGAGCCGCCTTACACCGATCATGCGCCCACGGGGCCGGACGTCTTCTTCCCGGACGTTCAGGTGGACGACATCGTCGGCATCCTTCGTGCGGTGAAGAGCCATGCTTCGCCGACGGAAGTCGCATAGCACCCGTCCCGAGCGGCTGGACCGCCGCCTGCGTCGGCGGCTTCGTCGCGAGCACGGGCATCCCGATCGTCGTGCTCGGCCCCTGCTCCGTCGCCGGGCAGGCCCACCGACCGGACGAGAGTGTCGAGGTCAGGGACCTGGTGACCGCCGCCCGCACCTACGCATCCCTCTTCCGGCGCGTTGGCCACCCGAGCCCGGCATGATGACGGCCATGACCCAGCGTTCCTTTGTCGCCATCACCCATGCGTACGTGGTCCCGGTCTCGGCCGAGCCGATCGAGAACGGCACCGTCCTGACCGAGGACGGCGTGAACACGGCGGTGGGCACCGACGTGGCACGAGGAAGCGTGAGCGCGGTTCGGGATCTGACGGTGCGCAACGAACCTCGAACCGCTGACGTACCCATGGGTATGACCCCCACCAAGATCAGCACCGACAAGAGCAAGCGCATGATCCGCCCCGCGGCGTACCTGCTGCCCGTTCTGGCGCTGACGCTGGCACCGGCGTTGGCCGGATGTGGCTCCGAGGCGACCGACCCAGGCGCTAACGTGTCTGACGTGCCCACATCGTCCAGCCCGACGCCCGCCGAGGACCCGAAGGTTGCAGCCGCGATCGCCGACCTGGCCAAGCGTCAGGGGGTGAAGAGCGAAGAGATCACCGTCGTGTCCAACGACAAGGTGACCTGGCGCGACGGCAGCCTCGGCTGTCCCGAGCCCGGGAAGATGTACACGATGGTCCTGACCGACGGCGTACGTGTGGTGCTCGAGGCCGCAGGGAAGACCTACGAGTATCACGGCGGCGAGAGCGGCCCGGTCAGCTTCTGCGAGAACCCACAGGAGCCCGTCCCCGGCGAGGCGAGCAGTGACGCTCCCCAGTGAGGGTGCCCACGCTGGCCACGGGGACGCCGAGGAGCGGGCCGAGGGCCTGAAGAATCGTCTCAACTGGCTGCGTGCGGGCGTCCTCGGAGCCAACGACGGCATCGTCTCCACCGCCGGTGTGGTGATGGGTGTCGCCGGCGCGACCACCGACGACGCCTCGATCCTCATCGCCGGCGTCGCCGCTCTGGTGGCGGGCGCGATCAGCATGGCGGCGGGGGAGTACGTCTCCGTCTCGACCCAGCGCGACACCGAGGAGTCGCTGATCGCCAAGGAGCGCCGCGAGCTGCGGGAGATGCCCGAGGAGGAGCTGCGCGAGCTGGAGGGGTTCCTGCGCGAGCGGGGGCTGGAGCCCGAGACCGCCGCCGAGGTCGCGGAGCAGCTCACCGATCGCGACGCGCTGCGCGCCCACGCCGTCCTCGAGCTCGGTATCGACGTCGACGATCTCACCTCGCCGTGGTCCGCGGCCTGGGCGTCGATGCTGTCGTTCACCCTCGGTGCGCTGCTACCCCTGCTGTCGATCATGCTCCTCCCGGACAGCGCCCGCATCTGGGGGACAGTCCTCACCGTCACCGCCGCGCTCGCCGTCACCGGCTGGACCAGCGCGCGCCTCGGCTACGCGCCACCCGTCCGCGCGGCGCTGCGCAACGTGGCCGGCGGCCTGCTCGCGATGCTGGTCACCTATCTCGTCGGAGACCTCCTCGGCACACAACTCAGGTGACCCGGGCCCTGCCGCCGGGCACAATGGACATCGATGAATCGAATGTTCGTGGCGGTGATCCCGCCGGAGTCGGTATCTGCGGATCTCGACGAGTTCTTGTCCGTACGCCGCGACGCGGCCGCCTTCCGCTGGTCGACGCTCGACCAGCTCCATCTGACGCTCGCCTTCGCCGAGCACGTCCCCGACAGGTCCCTCGATGACGCGATCGAGCGGCTGGAGACGGCCGCGGGGCGGCGTACTCCCTTCGAGCTGACCGTCACCGGAGGCGGCGCCTTCCCGAACGTGACCGAGGGCAAGGTCCTCTATGCGGGCGTCGAGACCGATGCCGCCGAGGAGCTCGACCGGGTCGCCGCCGGGACCCGGAACGCGCTGGTCAAGGCCGGGATCGAGGTCGACGGCGGCCGCTTCCGGCCGCACCTGACGGTCGCCCGGACCGGGACCCCGATGGAGCTCAGCAACTGGGTGCGGCTGCTCGATGCGTACCGTGGCCCGACCTGGACCGTCTCCTCCTTCGCGCTGGTGCACTCACGGCTGGGCGAGGGGCCGAGGAAGCGACCGGCCTACGAGGTCGTAGCAGAGTTCCCGTTCGGCTGAGGAAGCCCCGGGCGGTACCGGTCGGCGCGCCACATCGCTACCGTGTGCGCCCTGTTTCCGACCTGACCAGAGGAGAACCGGACATGAGTCGTCGAGTGGGGCGCAACGCCTACACCGGACTTTTCAACGACGTCGTGCTGCTCGCCGCCCGTGTGGTGGTCGGTGGGATCTTCGTCGCGCACGGCTGGCAGAAGTACGACCAGGGCTTCGCCGGCACCGAGCAGTTCCTGGGCGGCCTCGGCGTCCCCGAGCCCGCGATCGCGGCACAGCTGGCGACCTACGTCGAGCTCGTCGGCGGCGCGCTGCTGATGCTCGGCCTGTTCGCCCCGATCGTCGGGGTGCTGCTGGCCGGTCAGATGGCCGGAGCCGTCTGGTACGCCCACCGCACCACCGAGGTCTTCGTCGACCAGGGCGGCTGGGAGCTCGCCGCAGCGCTCGGTGCCGCCGCCCTCGTGCTCGGCCTGGTCGCCCCCGGCCGGTTCACCCTCGACCAGCTCCTCACCTGGCCCTTCAAGGCCCGTGCCGCCAAGCGCAAGGCGGCGAAGGACGAGGTGGCCGAGACCGCCGAGGCCGAGCCGTACGTCGAGGAGAAGGTCACGATCAAGGCCTGAGGCCTCGCGGCTCGACCAGCGGCGGTCTTGGCAGCTCAGCCCGCGACGCCGTAGAGCCGGTCGCCGGCGTCACCGAGGCCGGGGACGATGTAGCCCTTCTCGTTGAGCTTCTCGTCCATCGCGGCGGTGACGACGCGGACGGGGGCATCGATGCCTTCGAGACCCTTCTCCAGGGCGGCGACACCCTCCGGGGCGGCGAGAAGTACGACGGCGGTGATGTCGTCGGCGCCGCGCGAGACCAGGAAGTCGATCGCGGCGGCGAGAGTGCCACCGGTGGCGAGCATCGGGTCGACCACGTAGCACTGGCGGCCGGAGAGGTCGGCGGGGAGACGCTCGGCGTACGTCGTCGCCTCGAGGGTCTCCTCGTTGCGGACCATGCCGAGGAAGCCGACCTCCGCGGTGGGCAGCAGCCGGATCATCCCGTCGAGCATCCCGAGGCCGGCCCGGAGGATGGGGACGATCAGCGGCTGCGGGTCGGTGAGGCGTACGCCCTGGGTCGGCGCGACCGGGGTGACGATGTCGACCGGGGCGACCCTCACCCCACGGGTCGCCTCGTAGGCGAGCAGCGTGACGAGCTCGTCGGCGAGACGACGGAACGTCGATGAGTCGGTCTCTTTGTTGCGCAGGGTGGTGAGCTTGTGGGCGACGAGCGGGTGGTCCACAACGAGGGTCTCCATGGGCTGAACCCTACGATCGCTTCGTCCTAAGGTCATCAATTCCCCCTAGACCCACGGCGGTTTCGGTGTCACTCTGGTCGTGTGTCTGATCAGCTGGAGCAGATCGAGGGTGTTGACTTCGCCGTCGCGATGTATCGCGAGGACGGCGCCTGGGTCGTGCGCGAACTCGCTCACGACCTCCTGACCGATGTCGAGACTCTGACGCACGCGCTCCACCGTTTCCCAGGCGATGGCGGTGCGATCGCGATGGCGGCGATCGACGAGGACTTCTTCGTGATCGTCCGGGTCCACGGGGCAGCGACCAAGGTGCTGCTCTCCGACGTGACCGCCGCCGACGAGTGGGAGCTGGCTGCGTCGGCTCTCGACGTGCTCGGCCTTCCGCTGCCCGAGGAGGTCGAGGACGAGGAGGAGCCCGACCCCGCCGGTGACCTCGGCATCCTCGCCGACTTCGGGATGAGCGCGGTCGAGATGGGCATGCTGCTCGACGACATGTTCGAGGACGACCTCTACCCCGACGAGACGCTCTCCGAGATCGCCCGGGCGATCGGCTGCGGCGAGGCCTTCGACGACGCCGTCGGCCTCATGCCGGCGTGACCCCAGCCAACCGCTGGGAGGCCCCGATGCGGGCCGCTCTCGATGAGGGTCGTGCTGCGCTGGCGACCGGTGACGTGCCGATCGGCGCGG
Organism: Nocardioides sp. NPDC058538; assembly: GCF_042719275.1. NCBI lineage: Bacteria > Bacillati > Actinomycetota > Actinomycetes > Propionibacteriales > Nocardioidaceae > Nocardioides > Nocardioides sp. NPDC058538. The sequence continues at coordinate 354,993 of NZ_JBHXNY010000001.1, forward strand.
TCGTCGTCGACCCGTCCGGCGTGGTGATCGGGAAGGGTCGCAACGTACGCGAGGCCGAGGCCGACCCCACCGGACATGCCGAGGTGGTCGCGCTGCGCGAGGCGGCCAAGGCACGTGGCGAGTGGCGCCTGGAGGGCTGCACGCTCGTGGTGACGCTGGAGCCGTGCACGATGTGCGCCGGCGCCGCGGTCCTGGCCAGGGTCGAGCGGATCGTCTTCGGCGCCTTCGACGACAAGGCCGGTGCGGTCGGCTCGCTGTGGGACGTCGTACGCGACCGCCGGCTCAACCACCGGCCCGAGGTCGTCGCCGGGCTGATGGCCGAGGAGCAGCGCGCGCTGCTGGAGGACTTCTTCGGATCCCAGCGAAGCGGCCCCGATTTCGGCGAAGACCCCCCGAGGTTGTAACTTATTCGGCGGTGACGTGTCCGAGCGGCCGATGGTGCAACACTCGAAATGTTGTGTAGGGAGACCTACCGTGGGTTCAAATCCCACCGTCACCGCCATCCGAAAACCCCTGGGTAACCAGGGGTTTTCTGGTTTCTCGGGGAATCAGAGGTAGCGAGCGGCCACCGTGGCGGCGCGGGCGCCGTAGCCGCCGCCGAACATGGCCGCGTGGACGAGCAGCGGGAAGAGCTGGTGGAGACCCTGGCGGTCCTCCCAGCCCTCGGCGAGGGGCGCCGCGTCCTCGTAGGCGGACATCATGCGCTCCAGGTGGGGCAGGCCGAAGAGCGCGAGCATGGCGAGGTCGACCTCACGGTGACCCGCGTACGCCGCGGGGTCGATGAGCCAGGCCTCGCTGCTCCGGTCCCAGAGCACGTTGCCGTTCCAGAGATCGCCGTGGAGCAGTGCCGGCGGCTCCTCCGGGATCAGCGAGGGCAGCTTCCCGACGACCTGCTCGACGCGCTCGGCGCCGGCAGCGCTGATGGCGCCGCGATCACGCGCGGCCCTGAGATAGGGGAGGAGGCGGCGTACGGCATAGAACTCGGCCCAGGTGTCCGCGGGCTTGTTGGGCATCGGCAGCCGGCCGATGAACCCGTCCCTGTCGGCACCGAAACCCGGGACCGGGGTGCTGTGCAGGCGCGCGAGCGCGCGGCCGAGCTCCTCGGCGGTCTCGGCGTTGGGCCGGCCGGGCTCGATCCAGCGCAGGACCAGGCAGTCGGGCTCGGCGGCGAGGACCTCGGGGACCTTCACGGCCCCCGACTCCTCCAGCCAGCGGAGCCCGCGGGCCTCGGCGGCGACGAAGTCGTCACGCGGCGGGGAGAGAGCCTTCATCAGCACCAGCGAGCCGTCACTGAGACGGATCTTGGTGGCGGTCGAGATGTCACCGCCCGCGACCGGAGATGTGCTCACCACCGCCGCCCCGAGCAGCAGCTCGGCACGACGGGCGACCGCGGGCTGACGGGTCACGAACCGGGCCTCGCCGAGGCCACGGATGCAACGATCGCATCACTCGTACGCTCCACCATCGCCAGCACCTCCCGGAATCCCTCGGCACCACCGTAATAGGGATCGGGCACGTCCCCGGGGCCTTCGGGATCGAGATCACGGAACATCCGCAGCCCGCCCTCCGGCGCCTGACCAGCCAGATCGGCCAGGTTGTCGGCATCCATCGCGAGCACGAGGTCGTACGTCTCGGGGTCGCCGACCGGCCACTGCTGGGCCCGATGCCGCTCGGGGTCATAGCCCGCCTCGAGCAGCGTCGCAGCCGCCCTGCGGTCCATCTTCTCGCCAGCGTGCCAGCCACCGGTGCCGGCCGAGACGAGCTCCACGTCGTCGAGCCCGGCACCGTCGAGACGGTCCCGCAGCACCACCTCCGCCATCGGAGAACGGCAGATGTTGCCCAGGCAGACGACCGCGATCTTCATGGTCCGAGTTTTACATTTCGGCCAAGAACGCGTGGCGGATGTGAAATCTCACTCGTCGCTCTCCGGCCAGACGCGGTCGAGGCCCCAGCCGACGATCGAGATGATGATGCCGCCGAGGACCGCCGCCCAGAAGCCGTCGACGTGGAAGCCCACCCCGGTCGGGCCGAGGAGCCACGCGGTCAGGCCGAGCATCGCCGCGTTGATCACCAGCAGGAGCAGGCCCAGGGTGAGCAGGATGAACGGGAACGCGAAGAAGGTCACGATCGGCTTGACGAAGGACGACACGAGGCCGAGCACGAGGGCGACGATCAGCAGCGGGAGCAGCTTCTGCTTGATCTCGTCCATGCCGCTGGTCGGGCCGTCGAAGTAGATCCCGCCGACGAGCCAGGTTGCCACGGCCAGAGCGATGGCGTTGGTGATGAGCCAGGTCACGATGCGCATGTTCGTGAGTGTGTCAGTCTCCGCAGGACGTGCGTAAGGGGCGCGCGCGAGGTGTGGCGACTGTGTTACCCCGGCTCACCCCTCCAGGCCGAGCGCCTTGCAGATGGCGTGGGCGGCGTCGGAGAGGTGCTTCTCCAGGAACTGCTCGGCGTCGTCGATGCGGTCGGCGTCGAGGAGGCGGACGAGGGCGGCGTGGTCCTCGGCCTGGTCGTGGGCGTTGCGGCGGATGCGGTCGACCTGGGCGAGCGAGAGCTTGAGCTCGAGGACCAGATGCTCCTGCATCGCCACCAGCCGCGGTGACCCGGTGAGGGCCACCAGCGAGAGATGGAAGGCGAGGTGGCGCTCGTTGAGCTCGCGGTAGGTCGAGCGCTCCGAGTGAACCGCCGAGATGTACGCATCGAGCGACTCGTGCACGGCCCGGCGCGTCTCGGCGGAGGCGCTCCCCCAGTTGCGCACCCCGGCCCCTTCGAGCACCCAGCGGGCGGCGCAGACGTCACGTACCGAGGCGGCCTCGGGGGTGGCGACGGCGACGCCCTTGTTGGGTGCGCGGGTGGCCAGGCCCTCGGCGACCAGGATGGTCAGCGCCTCGCGGACCGTGGAGCGGCCGACGCCCAGCGACTCGGCGAGACCGTGTTCGCGCAGCGGGGTGCCCGACTCCAGCTCGCCCTCGAACACCGCCCGGCGGAGCTCGTCGGCGACGCGGTCGACCGTCGATGCGGGTTCGTCCAGGGTGAGCGACTCGAACATGGGCTCCATTGTCCTACCTGCGCCGTCTTCCGGTGATGACCGTTCGTGCTCTAACCTATCGACACGGGATTGTCTGACAATCAGTCAATCAGGCAGTCTGACGATCTGAAATCGATCAGACCTGAGAGGGGTACGAGTGAGCACATCGCTGAGCTGGGGCCGTCACTACCTGATGACCGAGCCGACGCACTACCGCATCGACTACGCCATCAACCCGTTCATGGACACCGAGATCCAGCCGGATCCGGTCCGTGCTCGCGCGCAGTGGGACACCCTGAGGGCAACCATCGAGGAGCTGGGCGGGCGAGTCGACGTCATCGCGCCACGCGAGGACAGCCCCGACATGGTCTACGCGATGAACCTCGGCTTCGCGGCCTCCCTCGGGGACGGCCGACGCCACGTGCTCCTCTCCCACATGCGCTTCCCCGAGCGCCGCAACGAGACGAACTCCGCGGTCGAGTGGTTCGCCGCGAACGACTGGAGCACGGCGTACGTCGGCAAGGACGGGGTCGGGCCGACCTTCGAGGCGGGTGACGTCTTCCCGTACGCCGGCTACCTGGTCGCCGGCACCGGGCCGCGTACCGACGAGATGGCGCTGAAGACGCTGGCGACCGAGATGAACGTGCGCGTCCTGGGCGTACGGACGACCCACTCGGGGATGTACCACCTCGACCTGGCGTTCTGCCCGCTCGACGAGCGCCGCGCGATCATCTGCCCGGACGCGCTCGCTCCCGAGTCGGCGCAGGCGCTCCTCGACCTCGTCCCGGAGCCGCTGGTCATCACCGAGGAGGAGGCGCTCACCACCTTCGCCGCCAACTCGATCGTGATCGGCCGCACCATCGTGATGCCGTCCTGCCCGGACCGCATCCGCACCGTCCTCGAGGGCTGGGGCTTCACGATCCGGATCGTCGAGATGAGCGAGCTCCACCTCGGTGGCGGATCCGTGCGCTGCGTCACCAACCCGCTCGACATCGTGGTCGGCCGTGACGTCCCCGTGGTTTACGGCGGCGAGGTCATCCCCACGTAGGGGCACAGCCTAGGATCTCACGATATGAGCACCCCACAGCCCCGTCCCAGTGTCGCCGCGATGCCTGCGTACGTCGCGGGCAAGCCGCCGGTGGAGCGGCCCGGTCTGGTGACCTACAAGCTCTCGTCCAACGAGAACCCCTATCCGCCGCTGGACGGTGTGGTGGAGGTCGCCGCCGAGGCGGCGGGGCGGGTCAACCGCTACCCGGACGCAGGCAGCACCGAGCTCTACGAGGCGCTCGCGACGGCCTACAAGGTGCCGGCCGAGGAGCTCGCTCTCTCGACCGGCGCCGTGGCGCTGATCTTCCAGCTGGTCTCGGCCTACTGCGGTCCCGAGGACGAGGTCGTCTTCGCCTGGCGCAGCTTCGAGGCCTACCCGATCGCGGTGCTCGCGGCCGGCGCGACCGCGGTGAAGGTGCCGGTCACTGACGACGGCCACCACGACCTCGACGCGATGGCGGCGGCCATCACGGAGCGTACGAAGGTCGTCTTCGTCTGCACGCCCAACAACCCCACCGGCACCTCGGTCACCCAGGCCGAGCTCGACGCCTTCCTTGCGAAGGTGCCCGAGCACGTGCTGGTCGTGGTCGACGAGGCCTACGCCGAGTTCGTCCGCATGGACGACGCCATCGACGGGGTCGCGACCTATCGCGCGCGGGCCAACGTGGTCGTGCTGCGTACGTTCTCCAAGGCCTACGGGCTGGCCGGCTTCCGGGTCGGCTACGCCTTCGCGCCTGCCCCGATCGCCGCCACCCTGCGGGCGATGGCGCTGCCGTTCGGCGTCAACGTGGTCGCCCAGGCCGCCGGCGTCGCCTCGCTCGAGCGGCAGACCGAGCTGCTGGCGCGCGTCGACGACGTGGTGACCGAGCGGGCCCGAGTGGTCGAGGGCGTCCGAGCCGCCGGCTGGGACGTCCCCGACGCGCAGGGCAACTTCGTCTGGTTCGCCTTCGGCTCTCCCGAGCGCTGCGCCGAGTTCGCCGCGGCTGCCGACGAGGTCGGCCTGATGGTCCGCCCCTACCCGCCCGAGGGCGTACGCGTCTCGATCGGCGAGGCCGAGGCCAACACCCGTCTCATCGAGCTCGCGGGGTCATTCCCGAAGGGCTGAGAGCCGGCGTTGCCCGGCCAAATAGCAGAGGTCCAACAGCACTGATGCTGCTGGACCTCTGCTGATTGGGTGACGGTGTACGGCTCTACGGAAGCGGGACCGGAAGCTTCCCGAGGATCGAGCTGAGGAGGTCGGTCAGGATCGGGCCGACGACCGGCAGGCTGTTGACGATGCCCAGCAGGCTGTCGGTGACGCCGGGGAGCTCAGGGACAGGGATGTCCGGGATCGGAACGTCCGGCAGGTCCGGGACGGGGACGTCCGGGATCGGGATGTCCGGGACCGGGGCATCCGGGACCGGGACGTCCGCGGCGGGAGTGTCCGCGGTCGGAGCGTCCGGAACCTCAGGAATCCCGGGACCCTCCGGAACGTCAGGGACGTCCGGGACGGGGTTGTCCGGAATCGGGGTGTCCGGAACCTCGGGAACGTCCGGGGTTTCAGGAACCTCGGGAACGTCGGGAGTCTCCGGGGTGTCCGGAACGTCGGGAGTGTCCGGGGTGTCGGGAACCTCGGGAACGTCGGGAGTCTCCGGGGTGTCCGGAACCTCGGGAACGTCCGGGGTGTCAGGCACGTCCGGGGGATCCGGGATCGGAGGGCCTGGGGTGCCGGGGACCGGAGGGTCGGGTATGGGAGGTGGAACGGGACTGGCCATGACTGGTGCGGCGACCGTGGCCAGCGCCAGCCCAGCGAAGGCAGCGGCGATTCGAGCCCGAGAATTCACGAGATCTCCTTGGTTTGCTGGTGGGACCTACAAGATGCATCCTGAAACGTACGGAATCATCAAGTCAAGGACTTTCTTGAATCTATTGGTTTCTATGCACGCGAATGCTTGCGTGTTCTAGAATCATCGGCGAAATCCCATTCCTCTTGGGACTAAAGTCCGGGGTTCGTTTCTGGTGAACATGTCGAATTCACCGGAGATGAAACGCGAGATGGCTCGCCGCGGGCGGCGCTCGTTTCCCCTGGTCGGACCCGGTTGGCCTGGGTCCTCGGGTGGACGCCCGGTGACACCGAGACGCTCGTCCGGAGCGACGATCTCGAGGGCGTGATCGGCTCGGTGCTCTCTTTGGATTGGGCAGCTCTGGGAGGAGCAGTCGTGATGTGAATTACAATGTTGATATTCAGGTCGGGCCCCGTCGAAACCGTGGGAAATGCCCAAGATGGAATGCATTTACCAGTCGATGTATTCGGTGCCTTTCGTACGAATGCTGTGTTAGCCGGCGACCCGATTCGAGGCGCCTCGCGCTGAGGCCATCGGCCAGGGTTCTCGGTGGGCCGGGCCGGTACCGCGGCGTGAATGCGGCGGTTCGTTACCCCGGTGCAACCTCGATCGGTCAGTCTTGACCCCATGTCGATCAAGGTTGCGCTCGAACATCGGACCACCTACGAGTTCGCGCAGCCGGTGGGGGTCGGCCCGCACGTCGTACGCCTGCGCCCGGCGCCGCACACCCGGACCCCGATCGAGGCCTACTCGCTGTCGGTGACGCCGTCGGCGCACTTCATCAACTGGCAGCAGGATCCCTTCGGGAACTGGCTCGCCCGGCTGGTCTTCCCGGAGAAGACCGACAAGCTCGAGGTCACCGTGGGGCTGGTCGCCGACATGGTGGTGATCAACCCGTTCGACTTCTTCATTGAGGAGTACGCCGAGACCTTCCCCTTCGACTACGAGCCGCAGCTGAAAGCCGATCTGGCGCCCTACCTCCGCGACGTGGAGTCGGCGACGGCCGCCGATGCCTGGCGGCAGCGGCTGCCGACCCTGCCCGCGGACGGCCTCCGTACCGTCGACTTCCTGGCGAGCGTCAATCAGGCGGTCAACTCGGACGTCGCCTACTCGGTGCGGATGGAGCCAGGCGTACAGACTCCCGACGAGACCCTGCGGCTGGGCATCGGCTCGTGCCGCGACTCGGCGTGGCTGCTGGTGTCCCTGCTGCGCCAGTACGGCCTCGCGGCGCGGTTCGTCTCCGGCTACCTGGTGCAGCTGGCCGCCGATCAGGAGTCCCTCGACGGCCCCTCCGGGCCGACCGAGGACTTCACCGACCTGCATGCGTGGTGCGAGGTGTTCGTCCCGGGAGCCGGCTGGATCGGGCTCGACCCGACCTCGGCACTGTTCGCGGGGGAGGGGCACATCCCACTCTCGGCGACGCCGCACCCATCCTCCGCCGCCCCGATCGAGGGCGCCACCGACCCGGTCGAGGTCACCTTCTCCTTCGCCAACGAGGTCACCCGGATCCACGAGGACCCCAGGGTGACGCTGCCCTACACCGGCCAGGAGTGGGACCGGATCGACGCCCTGGGTGAGGCGGTCGACCAGCGTCTCCAGGCAGCCGGCGTCGAGCTGACCATGGGCGGCGAGCCGACCTTCGTGTCGCTGGACGACCAGACTTCGGCGCAGTGGAACACGGACGCAGACGGTCCGCACAAGCGCGAGCTCGCCACTGATCTGGCCGAACGCCTGCGCAAGGTCTACGGCAAGGGCGGGATCGTCCACCGCGGCCAGGGCAAGTGGTACCCCGGTGAGACGCTCCCGCGCTGGAACATCGACCTGCAGTGGCGCACCGACGGCCGGCCGCTGTGGAGCGACCAGACCCTCTTCGCCGACCCCTGGGCGGCCGGCAACGCTGGTCGAGCCGTGAGCGCCAGCGAGCGTGCCGAGACCAACACAGTCGCTGTCGCGCGGAGAATCGCCGAGATCCTTGGGCTCCCCGCGGAGCAGGTGTTCGCTGCGTACGAGGACCCGCTGGCGAAGATCGCCCAGGACGTACGCCGCCCCGACGGCCCCGAGCCGGACGACGCCGCGAACCGGGGCGATCTGAACGTCACCGAGCTCGACAAGGAGGTCACCGAGCCGGTCGGCTGGGTGATCCCGATCAACACCGACGACGGGGAGTGGACGAGCCCGCAGTGGCGGTTCCGGCGCGGGCGGCTGGTGCTGGCGCCGGGCACCTCGGCGGTCGGGCTGCGGCTGCCGCTCGACTCGATCTCGTGGCACGACCCGGAGTTCCCGGGCGAGCCGTCGTACCTGACCGCAGGCGAGCCACTGGACCCCGAGATCCCGCAGGTCACCGTCACCGACCCCGATGAGGCGCCGACCACCGCGCTCGCGGTCGAGGAGCGCGACGGGCTGGTCCATGTCTTCCTGCCGCCGACCGACCGGCTGGAGGACTACGTGGCGCTGCTTCGGGTGATCGAGCAGGCTGTCACCGAGGCTGGCCGAAGCGGAGCCCGAGGCGATGAGAAGAGTACGCAGGTCGTGCTCGAGGGCTACGGTCCGCCGCCGGACGCCCGCCTCGCGCGGCTGACGGTCACCCCGGACCCCGGCGTGATCGAGGTCAACGTGCAGCCGACCGCCACCTGGGTCGAGCAGCGGGAGCTGATCACGACGCTCTACGAGCAGGCGCGGCAGGCCCGCCTGTCCACCGAGAAGTTCGATCTCGACGGGCTCCACACCGGCACCGGCGGCGGCAACCACCTCACCCTCGGCGGACGGAGCCCCGAGCGCAGCCCCCTGCTCCGGCGCCCCGACCTGCTGGCCAGCCTGATCCGCTACTGGCAGCGGCACCCGTCCCTCTCCTACCTCTTCTCCGGCCGCTTCATCGGCCCGACCAGTCAGGCGCCGAGGTTCGACGAGGGCCGTCCGGAGGCGGTCTACGAGATGGAGATCGCCCTCCAGGAGGTCGCCCGGATCACCCGTGAACACCCCGAACCCCGCCCGTGGATGATCGACCGCGCGCTGCGCCACCTGCTCACCGACCTGACCGGCAACACCCACCGCGCCGAGTTCTGCATCGACAAGCTCTACTCCCCGGACTCCTCCCGAGGACGCCTCGGCCTCCTCGAGCTCCGTGGCTTCGAGATGCCCCCGCACCCGCAGATGGCCCTTCTCCAGTCGCTCCTGGTCAGGAGCCTGGTCGCGTGGTTCTGGGAGGAGCCGTACGAGGCGCCCCTGGTCCGCCATGGAAGCGCCCTCCACGAGGACTTCCTGCTCCCGCAGGGGTGCCTGCGCGACATCGAGGAGGTCGTGGCCGACCTGCGCCGCCACGGGATCCCGTTCGAGTCGCAATGGCTGGCTGCGTACGCCGAGTTCCGCTTTCCGCGGATCGGGCTCGCGCGGGTTGGTGACATCGAGCTGGAGCTGCGGCAGGCGATCGAGCCGTGGAACGTCCTCGGCGAGGAGGCCACCGAGTCGGGGACGGCGCGCTACGTCGACTCGTCGGTCGAGCGGGTCCAGATCTCGGCGAGAGGGATCGACCTCGACCGGCAGCTGGTGACGTGTCAGGGTGTTCCGGTGCCGCTGACCCCCACCTCGACCGCTGATGTGTTCTATGCCGGCATCCGGTTCAAGGCCTGGAGCCCGTGGTCGAGCCTCCACCCGAGCATCGACGTCCAGGCGCCGCTGCGCTTCGACGTCGTCGACATCGCCTCCGAGACCAGCCTCGGTGGTGCGACCTACCACGTCGTGCACCCGGGCGGCCGCAGCTACGACCACCCGCCGGTCAACGCCAACGAGGCCGAGGCGCGCCGCGCGAGCAGGTTCGAGGCGCGCGGCCACACGTCCGGCCGCCTGGACGTCGCGGAGATGCGCGAGCGCGCCGCCCGCGGCACCACCCCCGACAACCCGCACACCCTGGATCTCCGACGGGTGGTGCGGTGACCGTCCTTCGCGAGTACGCCGACGCCCTCGGCCTCCTCGACGCGACCGACCAGCCCTACGACGAGGTCGTCGGGCCCGACGGCACCCTGCGTCCCGCGTGGAAGCCGATGGCCGAGACGGCCGTCTCGATCACGCCGGCGACGCTGAGCCGGATCGGCCACGACGTGGAGCGGTTCCTCGCTGACGACGGGGTCACCTACCTGCGTCCCGGCGCCAAGCCCGAGCCCTGGCGGCTCGACCCGGTGCCGCTCGTCATCGATCCGGCGCAGTGGCGCATCCTCGAGGTCGGACTGGCCCAGCGCGCCGAGCTGCTCAACGCGATCCTCGTCGATCTCTACGGCCCGCAGCGTCTCCTCCAGGACGGGATCGTCCCGGCGGCAGTGGTCTTCGGCCATCACGGATTCCATCGCGTCGCCGCCCGCGCCAGCAACCACGACCCGCGCCCGCTCGTCCTGGCCGCCACCGACCTGGGCCGGACCCCAGACGGTGAGTGGCGCGTGCTCGCCGACCGGACCCAGGCGCCGAGCGGGATCGGCTACGCGATGGAGAACCGCCGGGTGATCAGCCGGGTGCTGCCCGAGCTGCACCGCGACGCCGGGCTGCACCGGATGGAGCCCTACTTCGCGGCTCTCCGCAGCGCACTGCTGGAGTCGGCGCCCGGCGACCAGGCCGACCCCCGGGTCGTCGTCCTCTCCCCGGGGACCCACTCCGAGACCGCCTACGACCAGGCGTTTCTCGCCTCGACGCTCGGTTTCCCGCTGGTCCAGGGCGCCGACCTGACCGTACGCAACGGTGAGGTCCTCATGCGTGGCCACGGCGACCGGCTGGAGCGGGTCGACGTGATCCTGCGTCGTGTCGACGCGACCTGGTCCGACCCCCTCGAGCTCCGCGGCGACAGCCAGCTCGGCGTGGCCGGCCTGATCGAGGCCGCACGCCGCGGCAATGTGCGCGTGGTCAACGGGTTCGGGGCCGGCGTACTCGAGAACCCGGGGCTCGTTCCCTATCTCCCCGCCGCCTGCGAGGCCCTGCTCGGCGAGCCGTTGCGGCTGGCGTCGCTCGGCACCTGGTGGTGCGGTGACCCGGCCCAGCGCGCGGAGGTCGAGCGGCGCCTGGCCGCGGACGACCTGGTCGTGCGGACGCTGGAAGGGACGATCGTCGACGGAACGCCCGAGGAGCTGGCCGCCCGGATCGCGGCCGATCCCCACCGCCACGTCGGGCAGGAGAGGATCACGCTCTCCCATGCCCCGACCTGGGCCGAGGGGCGCGGCGCGGTCGGCCGGCCGCTGACGCTGCGCACCTTCTCCCTGAGATACGGCTCCGCCTACCGCCCGCTGGTCGGCGGCCTGGCCTCGATCCGGGCCGACGAGAGCGGGTTGCCGCCGTGCAGCAAGGACGTCTGGGTGCTCAAGGAGTCGCCGCAGGACGCCGACCAGGGTCTGGCCGACGTGCTCCCGATGACCCACACCCGCTCGGTCACCGTGCTCGTCCCGCGAGCCCTCGAGGACATGCACTGGTCGGGCCGCTACGCGGAGCGCGCCGAGGACCTCATCCGGCTCATCCTGGCGACGCACGTGCTGGCCGAGGACTTCAGGACCAGGCCGCGTACGTCCGGCGGCATCAGCCTCGAGGTCATGCTGAGTGCACTCGACCGGCTGGGCGGGCACGGCCACGCGGATGCCGATATCGACGCCGAGTTCCGGTCCATGCTGCTGGACGCCGACCGGCCGGGGTCGGCCGCGCAGTCGCTGGCCGGCATGCGGCAGGCCTTCAGCGGCGTACGCGACCAGCTCAGCCCCGACATGTGGCGGATCTTCTCCTCGACCGACCGCGCGGCCGAGGAGCTCCGGGTCAACCCGCACTCCCTGCAGATCGCCGAGTCGGGGGCCGAGATGCTGCACGGGATCCTGGCGATGCAGGGGATCGTGGCGAGCATGATCCGCGACGAGGGCTACCACTCGATCCGGCTGGGCCGGTTCCTGGAGCGCGCGATGCAGATCTGCCAGCTCCTGCGCGCCACCACGACCGTCCGGCGCGGTCTCGAGGTCGACCGGGCCGTGCTCAACGCGGTCCTCGCCTCCGCCGAGTCCGCGGTCACCCACCGCCGCCGCTACCGAGGCTACGTACGCACCGGGGGAGTGCTCGACCTGCTCATCATGGACCGCGACAACCCACGCTCGCTGGCCTTCTGCCTGAACGAGCTGCGCCTCCACCTCACCGAGCTCCCGGGCTCGACCGGCTCGTCGCGCCCCGAGCGGCTCCTCGACGACATCATCGCCCAGATCGAGCAGAGCCTCGACGGCATCGGGGTCGCCGGCCTCGTCGCCATCGGCGGCGTCGGCCGCCCCAACCTGGAGTCCTTCCTCGACCAGGTCCACGCCCAGCTCGTACGTCTCGCCGACGCCATCACCGACGTCCACTTCGCCACCGGCCCCGCCCCCCAGCCCCTCAACGCGCTTCCCACCGCCGCAATCATGGGCGGTCCGGCTTAACCCTTCGCCGTACCCCAATTCGGGCAAAGCAGCAGCCGCGCGTCCGCGTCGCTGCATGCGCTGCGTCGGTGCGCCCTATGTTGGCCGTCGAGTAAGAGTCGGGAGGACTCGATGAGCTGGGCGCAAGAGCACAAGGCAACGATTGTGGTCGCCATCATCACAGCTGTCGGCGCGATCGCCGTCGCAACTGTGACTGGTGTCTTCGGCCTTATCAGTAGAAGTTCAGGGGGAACTCCTGAGGATGATCCCGTGTCACCTCCAACAAGCGGGTCGGCTTCTCCCGCGGTGAGCCCGTCGGCCACACCTTCGACCGGAGGACCATCGTCGACGCCGTCGGCCTCGACACCGATCTTCACGGTGTTCATGGCGTCTTCCTCAACCGTGGAGAAGGACACCGCGTTGGCCTGTGACAGACCGAAGTCATGCGTCGGCCTGAACGTCAGTGTGAGCGGTCCGGATGGCCCTTTTGGTCTCGACTGCAACTTGAGGTGGAACTTGGTGGCGGCGCCGGACTACAGCACGGTGCTGGAGCAAGACCGCAAGGAGGGGTGCAACGGTCGCTGGATCTACCCGGGTTTCACCCGACCGCTGGGGCCTGGGGACTACCGGGTCCAGTTGACCGCCGACCTCGACAGCGGTGAACACTACGAAGGTGAGTACGACTTCACGCTTGTCCGGGAATAGACGGCCTCTTCGGCTGGGCGGATCCATCGACTTCGTCCACCGCAAACATGTCGGTGCAATCCTCTAAGGTGCGAGTCCATCGGGAGGGCATGCGGCCCACCCAAGACGGCTCCAGGAGTCACCTAGCTTGAACAGCGTCAGCCACAGCAAGATTGTCGCTCTGATCTGGGCAATCGCAGACGACGTCCTGCGGGACCTGAGTCCACGGCGCGGCTCGACACGACCATCGCAAGGACCGAGCACGAGGTCCATCTGTTGAGAGAGTTCCGCACGCGCTTCATCGCCGACGTGGTGACCGGGCAGGTCGACGTACAGGACATCGCGGCGTCGCTGCTGGAGGGCGAAATGGCTGACGCAGCAGCTCAGGTCGCGGCCGTCGATAGCGTTGAGGTCGATGATTGATGGTGGGGGACGGGCTGAGTCTCGCTGCAGGCGAACCGATCGTGCCGCCTTCGACGCTGTGGAGTCCTGGTCGGCGGGCCCTTCATCAGGTGCTCGAAGGTTTCGATCCGACTTGCGCCAGCCTTTATAGACGAGCGATCGACACATTCTCCGAAGACCCGCTCGAGGTGAGTGCCCTGGTGGTCGGAGGCCATTGCCTACGCGAGCTGGTCAACAGGATATCCAGACTGATCGACACCGATCCGCAGCAGGCCACTGATGTGAACAACGATGCGCTTAAGGGCTTCGTCTCCGCTTGGACGGTCGGCCGCGTCGCTCTCTCTACGGCGGTTGCGGCGGCTGCGGCGGGGACCAGCAGCTCGATTGAGGTTGACCCGGACACGGCCGAGACAGCTTTGCAGGCTGGTAGTGAGCTGGTGCGATCAGAACACGCGAGAACCATGCGGAGCATGGGGCGCCGTAGCATCCTCGCCGTGGGGCATCACGGTGAGGGTGACAACCCAACCGTCAAGCGCCTGAAGAAAGCGATCGATGCGTTCGAGAGGTTCCGCCACCCGGGTGGTAACACGTCTGGATGGCCGTCGAACTTCGAAGCGTTGCGGTCTGATCTTGAGATCATCGAGTCGGCGATCGAGGGCAGGATTGGCAGCTTCTTCGACATCGCACATCGGCTACAAGCGGTCCTTGCGGAGGCGAACCAGCGGGATGCCGAGACTGGCGACTTCGATGCCCCGGACAAGGCGCTCTTCGAGCGTGCTTTCGCATATCTCGGCGATCACCAGCATCGTCGGGTCTTTTACGACGGACTGAGGAACCCGAAGTGGATTGAGGCACTCGATTCTCTTGGGGCCTTCGCGCTACCTCCACAGACGGACGAACTGGACATATGGCCTCCCTATGCGCCGGGCCCGTACCTTGTCCGGGTGGCCACCGTTGCGCCGGATGCGGTCTGTTCGGTGCTTGTCAAACTCCTCACGTCTACGTCTCCCGCACGCCGCGAGGTTATCGCGATCTGCCTGAAAGCGATCGAGGAGATGCCCGATGAGGTTGCTGCGAGGTTGGCCAAGCCCTTATCAGCCGCGAAGCTCCCGTCGTATGACCCGAACGTGGGCACGGCCATGGCCAAGCTGGCTGAGCGGCTTGGGGAGGCTGGATTCAACAAGAAGGCCCGTGCACTCGTCAATCCGTTGTTGGCCCCGCGCGAGCAGAAGGGTCACTATCGCTCGTCGGTTGTGGCTGGGATCGAGACCCACTGGTACCGCGAGGCACTCGACTGTTTCGCACGGGGGTGCAGGAGTGACCCAAGACTTCTCAACACTCTCGTCGCCTGGCTCGACACCGCAGCGACGATCGAGGGGCTCACCACTGACGGAGGGCACGACCTGAGCTCGATCCACCGACCCAGCATCAGAACGGCAGGAGACGGCTTACTCGGTGATCGGATCATCGACGATTTGATCGATGTCGTTCGAGATGTGACCGTGGAGGCACTCCGGTCAGGACGCGATGCAGAAGAGGTGCTGGCAGTCGGTGAGCGGTCGCCTCATCCCCTCCTCCGGCGCATCGCTTGGCAATCACTCGCGACCGTCGCGCTTGACGTCGAGGGGGTGCGGGCAGCAGCCACCGACCGACTGATCGATCGTGACTCCGTCGACGCTCAGGGGTGCGCCACCGAGTGGGTCGAGTTGGCCAAGGCGCTGCTGCCATTCCTGAGCGAGTCTCAATATGTCCGGTGGGAGCGGATGGTCCTTGCCGGGCCGCCCGATGTCATGAAGGTGCGAGCGCGACTGCGGGAGCATCTCCAACCGGGCGAGAGCGAAGACGAGGCATGGACCGCGTATGTCGAGCGTTGGCAGCTTGACCGTCTCGGCAACGTTGGCCACGCCCAGCTTCATGGTGAGTCGCAAGCACTGCTCCAGCGTCTGGTGGAGCGATGGGGTGAGCCTCGAGCGATGGGCTCTGCGTCGTTCGTGGTCCGGGCGGCCGGAGACGATAGCGACGCTGGTCCTGACTTTTCAGGCGTCGACGCCTCAGCCGTCTTGGACTATGTGATCGATCACCAGCACGACGAGCACGACCCGTGGAAACCTCAGTCGTTTGATATGGGTCAAAATCTGGCTACCGCTGTGGCGAACCGCCCCGCGGAGTTCCTAGCGCTCAGTGATCAGGTGGCAAACCTTCGCCCAACGTACTTCAACCGCATCATCGACGGACTGCGACAGAGTGTCGACGCGGGCGAATCGCTGGACTGGGATGTGGTTGTCGCGACTCTGCACATTCGCGCGTCGAGTGCTGAGGAGAGCGCGAATGCCCAGACCATCGACGCGGAAACACATGACGACGGGCAAGACGCAAGGCACGGCACGGTTTCGGCTCTGCACCTGATCGAGGCAGGGTTGCGCAGGGAGACGTCGGGCTTCGCGGTGGCCGACATCGAGACGGCGCTGGCCTTCACGCTCGCGCTGATACGGCTGATGCCGAGCACACATGTTGAGCAAAGCGTCGAGAGCGAGATCGACGTCGAGACTTCGATACAGGCGGCGCTCAACACGGTGGTGCCTGCTGCAGTTACGACGAGTGCATGGTTGCTGCACTTTGCCCACCATCGCACTTACGCCGGGTTGGACAAGGTGCGTCCGCAGGTCACCACAGCGTACGACCTTCTCTTCGATCCGGTTCGAGTCGAGGACCCTGCAATTGCAGCAGCGTTCGGCATGGCTTTCGGACTATTGTACGACGCGGCAAACGATTGGCTATGTGCTTGTGTAGACCGGGTGCTGTCAGCGGACGCTTATGGCGACACCGTGGTGGAAGTCGCGCTGCGGTGGCACAGCCGCGCACGGGGGTTCCTCGACGTCATGAGCACGAAGTTGGCCGAGTGGTTCGACCGCGCCGCAGGCGGCGAGGATGTCGGCGGTGGAAGTGATCGTGACTCACCACTCGTCCGCGTGGGGGTGGAACTCCTCGTGGGAGTCATCGAAGGCGACCGTGAGCGAAGCGACCTCCTGGTCAATCAGTTCGTCGACATGGTCGGGTCGAAGGTGATGCGTGAAGTGCTTCAGGAGATCGGCTACATGCTCCGCCAAACGAAGAACATGCCTGAGGCGATTCGCGAGAGGGCGCAAGCTCTCTGGGATGCGCAGCTCGCTTCGGCAGTCGCATCCGGCGATTCGTCCAAGCTGGCATCCTTCTCCGCCTGGGTGGAGTCTGGTGCCTTTCCTGTCGAATGGTGGCTTCCGCGCCTTGGCTCGGTCCTCGACATGATCGATGTCGAAGGACGTGTGGTTCTGGGGGAGACGCTTGCTGATGCTGCACGGCATGATCCTCGGCGCGCCCTTGACGTCCTCCGCCGGCTCATTGAAAGCACAGAGGAGTCTTGGGCGCGGTACGACCTCGTGCGACATGCGCCGGCAGTGATCGCGCGAGCGAAGGCTGTCGGAGACACCACGCTGGCCGAGCAGGCGGCCTTGCTCACCGACAGCTTGGGCAGGCTGGGCTACATCGACATCGACAGGCAGGTGGATGAGGCAGTCGCCGCTCTGACGTACGAGGAATGATCAACCGAACCAATTGCGGATCGTGCGGTTGTTGTCGGAGAGGACCTTCTCGAAGGCAACCTTCTGCGCAGCCGGGATCAAATTCCGGCGTACGGCGACGGTAAGGAGGTCTCGTGTTCCGTAGCAGGTGATGCCCGCTGCCGTCGCAAAGCGGTGGGCGCCGGCGTCATCAGTGATGAATCGAGATCCGTGGAACCGGCTGCTGACCACGGTGATCGTCTCGGCCTCGCCGAGATGCTGAGTCAGCCCGTCTCCCGGCCCAGCCATCTGGTCACGAAGGATGCAGATGTCGACATATTCAGCGCCGTCTGGCTGGATCGGCTCGCCGAAGATCGAGTGCGCCTGGTCGTACATTCCCATGTGCCCGTGGTTCTGGGATTGCGAGCACTCGCTCGCCACCGATCCCACCCATGCGGCCTTGCCTGTGACCAAGTGCTTCAAAATGTCCCAACGGCGGAGGATGTGGAAGTTGATAAGCGCTGTGTTGTCCGGGAAGAAGAACTGGGTCAAGGCGACGTCACTCGGCGAAGTCGGCCAACAGGTCGTCGATCGAACCGGACATCTCGGGTGGGCGAACGTCGAGGAGATCCTCGACCGGGCTCTCCAACATCCAAGCGAGCGTGGCTGGCGCGATGCGTCCTTCCTCGACTGCCGCTCGCTGCGCCGCGACCAGTGTGGCGGGGAAGCGTCGGCCAGAGGATGCCTGCATCCGGCTTGAGATGGGGTCCACGGGTCGCGCGAACTTGCGCGGCTGGACAGACTGCTCGTCGATCGCCGCCTCGTGCCGTCGAAGGACCCGCACGGTGTTCTGGCCGAGAAGCGATCGAACCTCGTCGGCGACCCCGATTCGTAGCGAGCTCAAACGATTCGCCAAAGTGGTGGTCGACACCCCGGTCTGCCATAGAAATCGGGCCAGATTCGGCCCGCTTGCGTCGGCCCAGGCGATGCTTCGGACCACGCTGGCGGGAAGCAGCAAATCAGCGGCAAATGCGTTGGCGGGCGCTTCGTTCGTCTCATCCTCGCCGGTGACATCGTGATGCCCCAGGGCCAAATGGGCGAGCTCGTGCGCGAGTGCAAAATTGGACCAGAACCAATTCGGCGTGCTGGGAAGCACCACGACGTGGCGTCCTCCAACAGTGAACGAATATGCGGTCGACAGGTCCTGGACGCGGACCACGTCGACATCGAGGCAGCCTTCGACTCGGTCGGCGAACGCACGGACGAAGTCGTCCCCAAGCACATCCCGCGTGGCGCCCGCGGTCGGGGGAAATGCGGCACTTGGACGCTCCGCAAGAGGGTAGGCCTGGCGGTAGGCCAGGGCAATCGACTCCAGAGTGCCCTCGTCGGCAGCGCGCCCCGGAACGCTCCTCGTCCCGGTCACGGCGTCGAAGGCGTGACGCGCCGCGACTCGAATGCGCAGAGGGTCTTCTTCGCCGGTGATCAGCCAGTTGACGTCGACTGCCAGGATCTTCGCGGCGGCCGCGAGCTCGACCGAGGAGAAGCCGCGCTGACCACTGAGCGCTCGCGAAATCTGATCCGGACTAAGGCCTATCTGCGCGGCGAGATCACCCTGGCGCACGCCACGCTTTGCGAGCGTCTCCTTGACGCGCGCTGCGATCTCCTGGTTGGTCGGCACGACTGCAACGGTACCCGGAGTTGCGATTTTCGCAACTCGATTCCCTGAAGTAGGGGTGCTCTCGTCCGAAGCGCCGACATTGTCGGCCGTCGGCGCTACGGTCTTGCTGTGCAGTTGACCGAAGAGGCTTTGGAGACGCTGATCGTCCGGCAGATGGTCGAGGACGGTTGGCGGGAGGGCACGGCGAGCGGCTTCGAGACAGCTTATGCGCTGGACTGAACTCTTCCGGCAGCTCAGCGACAACGAGGGTTTCAAGCGGTGCTCCCCGACGCGATCTTCAACGCCACCTTCGATAAGTCAGC
The DNA here is from genome assembly GCF_042719275.1 of Nocardioides sp. NPDC058538. Lineage (NCBI taxonomy): Bacteria > Bacillati > Actinomycetota > Actinomycetes > Propionibacteriales > Nocardioidaceae > Nocardioides > Nocardioides sp. NPDC058538. The sequence continues at coordinate 373,894 of NZ_JBHXNY010000001.1, forward strand.
CTGAGCCGGTCGGACGCTAGGGTTCTGCCGTGCGAGCGCGGAAGGTGGTCGAAGGGCGATGAGATACACGGTCACCCACACCACGACCTACTCCTACGACGAGGACGTGACGAACTCGTTCGGGATCGCCAACGTCACTCCGCGCGAGCTGCCGCACCAGCACGTCGAGAGGGCCGAGGTGCGGATCACGCCGGCGCCCGCGGACCAGTCGAGCGACGTCGACTTCTACGGCAACACGGTGACGTACTTCCAGGTCCTCGAGCCGCATCGGCTGCTCGAGATCACGGCGGTCTCTGAGGTCGACGTCAGCACCCCGGTCTATGAAGAGACGAGCTTCGACCAGCCGTGGGAGCGGGCGCGGCCGCTGGTGGACCCGACTCTTCCGGGCGCCTGGCGGGCGACCGACCTGGCGGTGGCCTCGCCGCTCGTGGAGCACACCCAGGAGGCGTACGACTTCGGTGCCGTCTCGCTGACGGAGGGCCGCGGGATCGCGGAGGCGGCGGAGGATCTGATGCACCGGATCCACTCCGGGTTCGACTACGACGACACGGCTACGACCGTCACCTCGACGATCCCGGAGATCTTCGAGGCCGAGGGTGGGGTCTGCCAGGATTTCGCTCACCTGATGTTGGCCTGTTTTCGAGCGCACGGGCTCGCGGCCCGCTATGTTTCCGGCTACCTCGCCACCACCCCTCCGCCGGGGGAGCCGCGGCTCGTCGGAGCCGATGCCTCTCATGCCTGGGTGGAGGTGTGGGTGCCCCACTACGGGGCAGACCTCAGCGGCGCGGGGACGGGCCAGTGGCTCGCCCTCGACCCGACGAACGACACCAGGGCCGACGATCGCTACGTGAGTGTCGCCTGGGGACGTGACTATGCCGATGTGCCTCCTGTGAAGGGGGTCATCTACACCGAAGCCACCACCTCGACCTTGACCGTCTCTGTCGATGTGGCCCCCGACCAGCAGGAGTGAAGTTACGGTGTTGCTCGTGCCTGTATCTGATCCACGGGGCCACCCGCAGCGGGCGAGCATCGTGACCCGCGGCAGCCGCTGGCGTCGCGGAGTTCGCATCTCCGGAGTGCTGGTGCTCGCCGCGGCTCTCACCGCGCTCACCCTCTGGCTGCTGGCGCGCGGCTCGACCCCGGCCGAGGTCACCCGCGAGTTCATGGAGACCACCTCGGTCACCACCCTCTACGAGCTGGCCTCCGACGAGGGCGACGAGCTCCTCGACGGTGGCGGCGCCCGCGCGATGATCGACGCGGCCGAGGGGAGGCGGACCTATGCCGACCCCAACCCGCGCGCGGTGAACCGGGACATGGCCTTCGGCGAGCCCGAGATGTACGGCGACACCGCGCAGGTCACCGTCAGGGTCTCCTACACCGCCGAGGACGGCCCCGTACCGGACGAGTCGATGGTCGTGGTCCTCGTCCGCGAGGACGGCGAGTGGCGCGTCGAGAGCTGGGGGACGGCCTGAAGGGGCCGATGATGAGGGCATGGAAGCGTTCACCTGTCGGGAGTGCGGCAACCGTCTCTACTTCGAGAACTCGGCGTGCGTCTCGTGCGGCACCCGGCTCGCCTACGCCCGCGAGGAGCGCGCGATCGTCCCGGTCTCGCCCGAGGGCAGGTACGTCGACAGCGACGGCTACATCTGGTGGGTCTGCGCCAACACGCTCGAGACCGGATGCACCTGGCTGGCCCGCATCGAAGGCGGCATCTGCTTCGCCTGCGAGCTGACCCGGACCCGGCCCAACGACGCCGCGCCCGAGTTCGTCCAGCAGCAGTACTCCCTTGCCGAACAGGCGAAACGCCACCTCGTCGTCGAGCTCGACAACCTCGGTCTGGAGATCCGCACCAAGGCCGAGGACCCTGCCGAGGGGCTCACCTTCGACCTGCTGGCCAGCGACGGCGTCGCGTCCACCCCCGACGTGGTCATCGGTCACGACGGCGGCGTGATCACGATCGACCTGGCCGAGTCCGACGACGCCTACCGTGAGCACGTCCGGGCGACGCTCGACGAGCCCTACCGCACCCTGCTCGGCCACTTCCGGCACGAGGTCGGCCACTACTACGAGTGGCAGCTGGTCCGGGGGCCCGAGCTGATGAAGCGCTGCACCGAGGTCTTCGGCGACGAGTCGGTCTCCTATGAGGAGTCGCTCCAGCGCCACTACTCCGAAGGACCGCCCGCGGGCTGGACCGAGAACTACATCTCGACCTACGCGACCATGCACCCCTTCGAGGACTTCGCCGAGACCTGGGCCCACTACCTGCACATCCGCGACACGCTCGGCTCCGCGGCGGCGTACGGGCTCGCCGACCCGGTGCCCGCCGAGATGCCGTTCCGGCAGGTCGTCACCGACATCTGGGTGCCCCTCTCGGCCGCGCTGAACGTCATCAGCCGGTCCATGGGCCACGACGATCTGTACCCCTTCGTCATCCCGCCGGCAGTGCTGGACAAGCTCGACTTCGTCTCCTCCCTGGTGCGCGACGCGGGCTGACCCTCCACTCATTCCGTACCGGCGGTGCTCATCGGCAATCTAAACTCCCAACATGTCCGTCACGGCCGCGATCACGGATGCCAGGAGTACGCCAATGTGGAGGATGAGCGGCTGTGGACAGGTCGGCGGGTGAAGGGATCGAGCCACAATGGAATCGAAACGCTCGAGCAAGACGTCGCCTGAGCATGATGATCGCGACCTTCGCTCCGATGAAGTCAGAGCGAACCTCGGCTTTGCGCGACATGGTGTGAGGATCTCGCGGGAAAGTGGGTCCTTCGAATTGCGGGGCGACCTGAATTCAGGTCAAGAGGCATATTTCGACCCAGCATGCAAGGAGCTGATCTCCGAAGCGGTGCAACGGCGCGTTCAAAAGTTCTTCGACAGGCTTGATGGCGAGGTCGTCGAGCGCCTCGGTGAGCGAGGATTCACCGCCACGCTCGACCCCCGCGGGGGATTCTCCGCGCCGGACGTACCGCCTGAGGAACTGCGGGAGTGTATTCGCGCGGTCTCTGAACAGTACAAGTGACGACTCAGTTGCACAGGCTGGCTCGGATCGAGGGCATCGCGTCGACCTCTACCCCTTCGTTGTCTCGCCCGCGGTCCTGGTGCGCGACGCGGGCTGAGCGGCGGGGAGATTCGACCCGGACGACGACTATCGGCACTCTATGCTCCGGACCATGACCGACACCGCTGTCATCATCGACGCCAAGGAGCGTGCCCACCCCGAGTCGGAACGGCTGTGGACGTCGGCGACGGTGATCACGTTCGTACGCACCATCGCGTCGGTGGTGCTGTCGGCGAGCGCCGCGTCTCAGGGCAGCCTGACGCTCCTGGTCATCGCGCTGATCGTCTACTGGGTCGGGGACAGCCTCGACGGGGCGGTCGCCCGATGGCGCGATGAGGAGACGCGGATCGGCGGGGTGCTCGACATCTTCTCCGACCGTCTCTGCGCGGCGGCGTTCTACGTCGGGCTGGCGTTCCTGCAGCCGGACCTGTCGCCGGCGATCTTCGTCTACCTGGCGGAGTTCATGGTGATCGACTGCTTCCTCTCGATCGCCTACCTGGCCTGGCCGATCAAGAGCCCGAACTACTTCTACGTCATCGACCGGACGCTGTGGCGGTGGAACTGGTCCCACCCGGGCAAGGCGCTCAACTCGGGGCTCTTCGCGATCCTGCTGCTGGTCACCGGCTGGATGTGGGTGGGTCTGGCTATCGCCACGGCCCTGCTGGTCATGAAGTGCGTCTCGCTGGGACGGCTCCTCAGGATCGGCTTGCCCGTCCCTCGATGAGACTTCTGATCGGCACGCTGCTCTTCTGTCTCGGCTCTGCGCTCATCCCGGTGATGAACGCCGAGGCGTACCTTTCCGTCGTCGCCCAGAACTCCGGTTGGTGGCCACCGTTGCTCGGGCTCGTCGCCGGGCTCGGCCAGACCGGCGGCAAGGTGGTCTGGTACTACGCCGGTCGCGGATCAACCCAGATCCCCTGGATCAGGAAGAAGCTCGAGTCGCCCAGGTGGCAGGGCTCCTATGACCGCTGGTACGCCCGGACCTCAGGCCGCCCGGTTCTGGCCGCCGCACTCCTGGCCGCGTCAGGCTTCTCCGGCTTTCCGCCGCTCGCGGTGATGGCGGTGCTCTTCGGCGCCCTGCGGTTCAACCTGCCGATCTTCACGCTCACGGTGCTCGTCTCCCGTGCGCTGCGGTTCTGGGTGATCCTGGAGGCGGCGGGTCTCGCCTGGACGTACCTCTGATTCGCTTCAGGATTCAACCACAACGTTAGAGTGAGCCCATGCAGGAGCAGGCGACCTACGTACAGCCCGGCAACGAGTTCAACCGGGACATGAACTACATCCCGGACCGGATCACGCGAGACGCGCGGACGCCCGAGTTCGGGCCGAGCGACGTGCCGTTGTGGCCGGTCGAGCCGGGCCGCTACAGGCTGGTCGCGGCCGCCGCGTGCCCGTGGGCCAACCGGGCGATCATCGTGCGCAACCTGCTCGGGCTGCAAGACGTCATCTCCCTCGGCCTCGCCGGGCCGACGCACGACGCCCGGTCGTGGACCTTCGACCTCGACCCCGGCGGAGTCGACCCGGTGCTCGGCATCGAGCGGCTGCAGGAGGCCTACTTCAAGCGCTACCCCGACTACCCGCGCGGCATCACGGTGCCGGCGATCGTCGAGGAGGCCTCCGGCAAGGTCGTCACCAACGACTTCCCATGGATCACCCACGACTTCTTCCACGAGTGGACCGACTTCTTCGCCGACGACGCGCCCGACCTGTGGCCGCGCGCGCTGCGCGAGGAGATGGACGAGGTCAACCAGCGGGTCTTCACCGAGGTCAACAACGGGGTCTACCGGTGTGGCTTCGCCGGCTCGCAGGAGGCGTACGACGCTGCGTACTCACGTCTCTTCGCTGCCCTCGACTGGCTCGAGGAGCGGCTCTCCGGGCAGCGCTACCTGGTCGGCGACCAGCTCACCGAGTCCGACATCCGGCTGTTCACGACGCTGGCCCGCTTCGACGCGGTCTACCACGGCCACTTCAAGTGCAACCGGCAGAAGCTCGTCGAGTTCCCCGCGCTGTGGGCCTACGCGCGCGACCTCTACCAGACCCCCGGGATCGGCGAGACGCTCGACTTCGACCAGATCAAGCAGCACTACTACGTCGTCCACACCGACCTGAACCCGACGCAGATCGTGCCCGCCGGTCCTGACCTCTCCGGCTGGGACGAGCCGCACGGGCGCGAGTCGCTGGGCTCAGACCACTAGGCGCACTCCTCGGTGCGTGGGCGATCAGCCCGCGTCGGGGATGAAGATGTGGCCGACGGCGGGGTCCGTCGATCCCTCGTGGAAGCCGGCTATCACTGCGGGGGCGTCCTCGAGGCCAGTGTGCTCGAGCAGCTTGATCGAGGGCTGCTCCGTACCTCCCACGCGCTCGAGGAAGTCACGTTCGTCGCGTCGATAACGCTGCATGAACGCGCGCGACTGGCCTTCGGCCTTGTAGGCATCGAGCTGGAGGGCTGCGAAGAAGAAGACCGGAGCGGGTCCCGCGAGGCTGGCGTCGTCCTCGGGGAAGCCGTCGGCTTGGGTCGACCCGATGAGGCAGTCGAAGGCGAGCCGGTTACCGAAGTGCTCGTGAACCCGGCGGCGCAGGTCTCCGTCGCCTGACAGGTCGACGTAGACGGTCCGTCTGGTGCTGTCGATGGCTGTCAGGTCGGCGTACTCAAGTGCCGCGGTGTAGTGGCCGAGGCCCTTCACGAACTCCATGTTGCGGGCCGAGGTGAGCGCGATCTTCGGTGCCGGTGAGTCGGCGAGGCAGTAGGCGGTGCCGTACGCCGTCTTGCTCGACGCGCTCGAGATCACGAACTGCTCGGCGCCGAAGAAGTCGCGGTCGCGGAGGTAGTCGGCGGCGGTGTAGGAGGTGATGAACAGGGCGCGGAAGATGGCGGTGAGGCTGTCCTGTCGTGGGTCGGTCTCCGCGGGCTGGAGCTCGTAGAGGTTGTAGACCTGGGGCGTGCCGGTGCGGTGCTCGGCACCGTCGACGAAGCTACGGGCGGTGACCGTCGTGGGTCGCATCGTCAGGTGGGTCGCGATGGGGAAGTAGCCGAAGATCCGCGTCCCCACGGGGACGTCGGAGGCCTTCGACTCGACGATCTCCGCGTGCCCCCACGCCGGCATGCAGCCGTACCCGGACCGTTCGGCCGGGAACAGATTCCAATAGCCCAGAGCGTCGCCGTAGACCGCGTAGGTCATGTTGTTCGTCGTCAGAGCGAAGCGTTCGATCCGTGCCAGCACCTCGCCCTCGTCGAGCTGCGGTGTCGGGAGGTCCACCAGGTCAGCCACTCCAAGGTCGCTCTTGAGCGACTCCACTCGGGCAATACGAGTCATCGGTTCCTCATCTCCTGGGCCGGGGTGTCAGCGCGGTCTCGTAGAACTTACTAAGCGCTTGCTTAGTTGTCTACGTTGATGTCACTCGGGCCCCTCTCTCCCCGGGGGCGGGTACCGTTTGGCTATGCCGATGTGCCACGGATCACAAGCCCGTGATCGGCGTAGCCAGCGGTGGCAACCCCACCCCGTGTGAAGGAAGCGTGATGACTGAATTTCTGGATCCGAGTCCCAGCCACACCGACATGGTGCAGCTGCTGAACCCCGAGGGAGAACGGGTCTCGCACCCGGACTTCGAGTTCTCACCCGACCGACCTGAGGACGAGGCCGTACGCGGCTTCTACCGCGACATGGTGCTCACCCGTCGCCTCGACGTCGAGGCCACCGCGCTGCAGCGCCACGGCGAGCTGGGCCTGTGGGCACAGCTGCTGGGCCAGGAGGCGGCGCAGATCGGCGCGGCCCGCGCGCTCGCGCCCCAGGACTTCGTCTTCCCGACCTACCGCGAGCACGGCGTGGCCTGGTGCCGCGACGTCGACCCGATGCAGCTGCTCGGACTCTTCCGGGGCACCGACCAAGGTGGCTGGGACCCCGCCGAGCACAACTTCGGGCTCTACACGATCGTCATCGGAGCCCAGACGCTGCACGCGACCGGCTACGCGATGGGTGTCCAGATGGACGGCCTCGTCGGCACCGGCGACCCTCTGCGGGACACGGCTGTCGTGGCCCACTTCGGTGACGGCGCCTCCTCGCAGGGCGACGTCAACGAGGCGATGGTCTTCGCCGCCTCCTACAACGCCCCGGTCGTCTTCTTCTGCCAGAACAACCAGTGGGCCATCTCCGAGCCGGTCGAGCAGATGGTCAAGGTGCCGCTCTACAAGCGCGCCCAGGGCTTCGGCTTTCCGGGCATCCGTGTCGACGGCAACGACGTGCTGGCGACGTACGAGGTGATGAAGTCGGCGCTCAAGCGAGCCCGTGAGGGTGGCGGTCCGACGATGATCGAGGCCTACACCTACCGGATGGGCGCCCACACGACCACCGACGACCCGACCCGCTACCGGCTGTCCGACGAGGTCCAGGCGTGGAAGCTCAAGGACCCGATCGCCCGGGTCGAGGCCTATCTGCGCCGCGGTGGTGGCGCCTCGACCTCCTTCTTCGCCAAGGTGGAGGCCGAGGCCGAGGAGTTCGGCGAGCGTCTGCGTGCCGGGATCCACGCTCTGCCCGAGCCCGATCCCGTACGCCTCTTCGACAACGTCTACACCGAGCTGCCCGACGAGCTGCGTGAGCAGCGCGACGGCTATGCGGCGTACCTCGCCTCCTTCGAGCACGAGGGGGCCTCGCGATGACTGCGCACACTGCCTCGGGATCCGCTTCGGCCAAGATGACGCTTGCGAAGGCGCTCAACGCAGGGCTCCGACGCGCGATGGAGGACGACGACAAGGTCGTCCTGATGGGTGAGGACATCGGCCGGCTCGGTGGTGTCTTCCGGATCACCGACGGGCTGCAGAAGGACTTCGGCGAGGCCCGGGTGATCGACACGCCGCTGGCGGAGTCGGGGATCGTCGGCACGGCGGTCGGGCTCGCGCTGCGGGGCTACCGGCCGGTGGTGGAGATCCAGTTCGACGGGTTCGTCTACCCGGCCTATGACCAGATCGTGTCGCAGGTGGCCAAGTTCCACTACCGCTCCGGCGGCCGGGTCGCGATGCCGATGGTCATCCGGATCCCGTTCGGCGGCGGCATCGGGGCCGTGGAGCACCACAGCGAGTCGCCCGAGGCGCAGTTCGCGCACACCCCTGGTCTCAAGGTGGTGGCCTGCTCGGACCCGGTCGACGCCTACTGGATGATCCAGCAGGCGATCTCCCACCCTGACCCGGTGATCTTCCTGGAGCCGAAGCGGCTCTACCACTCGACAAAGGCCGCCGTGGACGTCGACGCCACGCCTGGTCCGCTGTTCGCCTCGCGGGTGACGCGGACCGGCACCGACCTGACGATGCTGGCCTACGGGCCGACCGTGAAGACCGCGCTGACCGCCGCCGAGGCGGCTGCGGGGGAGGGCAAGTCGGTCGAGGTGATCGACCTGCGCACGCTCTCGCCGCTGGACATGGCGCCGGTCTACGAGTCGGTGCGGCGTACCGGCCGTGCCGTCGTCGTCCACGAGGCTCACGTCAACCTCGGTCTCGGCGCCGAGCTCGCCGCCCGGATCACCGAGACCTGCTTCCACTCCCTGGAGGCACCGGTCCTGCGCGTGGGCGGGTTCGACACGCCCTACCCGCCGGCCCGGGCGGAGGAGTACTTCCTCCCCGACCTCGACCGGGTCCTCGATGCCGTCGACAGGAGCCTGGCATGGTGACCTCCGAGTTCAAGCTGCCCGACGTCGGCGAGGGCCTCACCGAGGCCGAGATCGTCGAGTGGCACGTCGTGGTCGGCGACGTCATCAAGGTCAACGACCCCGTCTGCGACATCGAGACCGCCAAGTCCGTCGTCGAGCTCCCCTCGCCCTACGCGGGGGTGGTCCAGGAGCTCCTGGTCGAGGTCGGCACCGAGGTCCAGGTCGGCACCCCGATCATCCGCATCGGCGACGCCCCCGCCGAGACGTCAGCTGCGTCGGCCGAGACGTCAGTTGCGTCGGCCGAGACGGCAGCTCCAGAGCCGGACGAAGCCGAGAAGCCGCTGACGCTGGTCGGCTACGGCTCCAAGGAAGACGCGGTCGTACGCCGCAACCGCACCGTCTCCGCGCCGGCCGCCGCCGCGGGCACCGGCGTGCTCGCCAAGCCGACCGCCCGCAAGGCCGCCCGGGACCGCGGGATAGATCTATCCAGCGTCACGCCCGCTCGGGCAGACGGCGTGATCACGACCGCGGACCTCGACTCTGTTGGTTTCGACACGGGCTCCTTCGTACCTCAGGAGCCCGGCTCAACCAGCGGGGACCGCGAGCGTCGTGAGCCGATCAAGGGCCTGCGAAAGCAGATGGGCCAGGCGATGGTCGACTCGGCATTCACGCTGCCGCACGTGACCATCTGGACGACGATCGATGTGACACGTACGTCCGAGCTGGTCGCCGGCCTCAAGGCCAACCGTGACTTCGCCGAGGTCCGCGTCAGCCCCCTGCTGATCGTGGCCAAGGCGACGCTCCTGGCGATGCGACGTACGCCGATCGTAAACTCCTGGTGGGATGAGGCCGCCCAGGAGATCGTCTTCAAGGAGTACGTCAACCTCGGCATCGCCGCGGCCACTCCCAGGGGCCTCCAGGTACCGAACGTGAAGGGCGCCGACCGGATGTCCCTGGTCGAGCTCGGAGCCGCGATCAACGAGCTCACCGCCACCGCTCGCACCGGCAAGACCCCGCCGGCCGACCAGACCGGCGGGACGTTCACGATCACCAACATCGGTCCGTTCGGCATCGACGGCGGCGCCCCGATCATCAACCCGGGCGAGTCCGCGATCCTCTCCGTCGGGGCGATCAAGCGTCAGCCGTGGGTTGTCGGCACTGGTGACGACGAGCGCATCGAGCCGCGCGACGTCTGCACCCTCGCGCTCAGCTTCGACCACCGCCACATCGACGGCGAGGCGGGCTCCCGCTTCCTCGCCGACGTGGCGAGGATCGTCGGCGACCCGAGCACGGCCCTGCTGTTCTGACCCGTTCGACAATCGCTCCACAGAACGCCAATTCGCTACCTCGAGGGGTATGGGATCTGGCACGATCCTCAGGCCCGCGCTGGCGCGGGCCTGAGGATTTCTGGAGGCAGGAATGGTGCTCCTGACGGGGCGCACGCTGCTTGCCGGGATCGTCGCGATGGCCGCCTCGGCGACCGTGCTCGTGGCGAGTCCGGCGAGCGCGGCGACAACATCGACCGGCGTACGTTGCACGATCGTCGGTACGTCCGGCGCGGACGTCCTACGAGGCACATCGGGGCGCGACGTCATCTGTGGTCGCGGTGGCAGCGACGTGATCTACGCGCGCAGCGGCAACGACCTCGTCGACGGTGGTGGAGGCAACGACCGGATCTACGGCAGCTACGGCACCGACAAGCTGCTCGGCGGAACCGGGCGTGACAGCATCCGAGGCGAAGCCGGCGCGGATGCCGTCTACGGCGGATCGTCCTCCGACTATCTCTACGGCGGCACCTCGGACGACACCATCCGCGGTGGCTCCGGCAACGACCAGATCCAGGGCGATGACGGTCACGACCACATCTACGGCGAAGCCGACCCGGACACGATCAACGGCGGGACCGGCTGGGACGAGCTCTACGGCGGCACAGGCGGCGACCGCATCCTGGGTGGCAAGGGCAACGACCGCGCGTACGGGGGAGACAACGCCGACGGGCTCTACGGCGGTGCGGGCAACGATCAGCTGCACGGTGGCAACCACAACGATCTGGTCCTCGGAGAGTCCGATGCGGATCGCCTCTGGGGTGACGCCGGAGCCGATCAGATACGAGGTGGCAGCGGCGCCGACCAGCTCGCCGGTGGAGACGGCAACGATCACCTCGAAGGTGAGAGCAACGACGACGTCCTCACCGGTGGCGCCGGGACCGACCAGCTGACCGGTGGCACCGGCATCAACCGTTGCAGCTATGACACCTATGACTACCTGCTCGGCGGCTGCGGCACCGACAAGGCCGCTCCGAAGGTGGTCAGCGCGGCGTTCGTCCCGAGCACGGTCGACACCACGGCCGCAGATGCCAAGGTGAAGCTGCGTCTGCGGGCGAGCGACGACATCGGGATCGACTACATCCAGGCGCACGTGACCATCGAGAACAACAACTTCCGCGACTCGATCTACATCAGCTCCATGACCAGGGTGTCGGGCGGGCCGCGTGACGGTTGGTACGAGCACACGGTGACGGTGCCGCGCTACACCCCGGCGCAGACGATGCACGCACAGGTCTCGATCACGGACTCTGCCGGTCGCTACGGCGGTGGTGCCTACGGGAAGCTCACGGTCACCGACAGCGATCCCGACATGACCCCGCCGACTGTCGCGGTCACGAAGCTGTCACCCACCTCGGTCAACGTGACCTCGGCTGCGAAGACCGTGCAGGTGTCGGTGCACGCGACCGATGCGAAGTCGGGGATCAAAGAGATCGGGATGTGCCTGCTCCGTCCAGGGGCCAGTGCTTCTGATCCGTACGACTCAGTGGCCTGCGACGAGTCCGTCGCCCGAGCCAGCGGCACGACGCGTGACGGCATCTGGACCACGACACTGACGGTTCCGAAGGGGTCGCCGGGCGGTGTCTACAACCTGTTCGTGGAGGCGGTCGACCGCGTCGGCCACATCACTGAGTGGCTCGGTCCGGAGGCGTACCACGCCTATGTCGACCACGGCTGGTGCTGCTCCGACTGGCGGGAGCTGCCGGGCGATCTGAGCAGGGTCGACGTCACCGGCCCCGCCCAGGACACCAAGCCGCCAACGCTGATGTCGGTGCAGCTCGACAAGAGCACTGTCCGCACGGCCACCGGCGCCGACCGGATCCGGGTGCGGGCGCGGGTGACCGATCCGTACACCGCGTCCGGCGGGATCGGCCAAGTGGACGCCGAGCTGATCGCGAGTGGTTCAGCGAGCGATCCGTCGTTCCAGCGGGTATCGCTCGACCTGGCGAGCGGCACCGTCTTCGACGGCTGGTGGGAGGGCTATGTGGTCGTCCCGCAGGGCACCTCGACGGGGACGTACCACCTCTGGATCGGCCTCCTGGACCGTGGCTCCAACCATGTGGGATTCACCGATGCAGCGTTCGCTGACGCCACCGGGAGCTACCTGGGGCACGCTGACATTCCCGTGATCCAGGTCGTCGGCGAGTAGGCGTTGCCTTTCTGACAACGCCGAGTCGTCAGCTGCGTGGGGGGGGGGGGGGGCCCCCGGGGCGGGGGCCCCCCCCCCCCCCCCCCGCGCTGGTCTGACTCGGGGCTAGCCCTTCCGGTAGGGCACGCCGTCGGCGGCCGGGGCACGCGAGTGCCCGACGAGCCCGGCGACAGCGAAGATCGTCACGACGTACGGCAGCATCAGCATGAACTGCGACGGCACCGGCGAGCCGATCACCGAGAGCACGGACTCGACGTTGGAGGCGAAGCCGAAGAGCAGCGCCGCCAGCGTCGCCTTGATCGGATCCCACTTGCCGAAGATCACCGCCGCGAGCGCGATGTAGCCCGCGCCGCCGGTCATCTCGCGGCCGAAGGACGGCACCGAGACGAGCGTGTACGTCGCCCCGCCGATGCCCGCGATCGCGCCGGCCAGCAGCACGGTGCGGTAGCGGGTGGCGATCACGTTGATGCCGACGGTGTCGGCCGCCTTCGGGTGCTCGCCGACCGCGCGCACGCGCAGGCCCCACTTGGAGCGGTAGAGGGCCCAGGCGACGAGGAAGACGGCGGCGTACATGATGTAGACCAGCACCGTCTGGCGGAAGAAGATCGGGCCGACGACCGGGATGCCGGACAGCAGCGGGATCTCCAAGCGCGGGAAGTGGGGCGGGTTGTTGAGCGCCGCGGCATTCTCCGAGAGGACCTGGGAGAACATGAAGCTGGTGAAGCCGATCACGAGCACGTTGAGGACGACACCGACGATGACCTGCTCGACCCAGTAGGTGATCGCGAACAGCCCAAGGAGCAGTGCGACCAGCATCCCCGCGACCATCGCGGCCACCAGGCCCGCCCACGGGCTGCCGGTGAGGGAGGCGACGATCGCCGCGCCGAAGGCGCCGAAGAGAAGCTGGCCGTCGATGGCGATGTTGACGACGCCCGACCGCTCACCGACTACGCCGCCGAGCGCACCGAACACGAGCGGCACCGCCAGCGCCAGCGAGCCGGCGAGCAGGCCGACCACGGGAAGCGTCTTGCCCGCGACCGCCCAGGCCAGGAACCCGGACACCGCGATCACGGCGAACGCCGCGACCAGCACCAGGGGAGTCTTGCGGCCGGCGCGAGCGTTCCAGACGGCGTACGCCGTGCACAGCAGGCACAGGACCACGGCCGTCCAGACGATGCCGTTGGCGGGCAGCGTGATGTCGGGGATGGCGAACCAGTCACCGTCGCGACTCCACCTGAAGGTGGAGTCGCCGGTGCGAGGAGCCAGGATGACCAGCAACGCCACCAGCACGGTGAACACAGCCATGACGATGGGCGTCTTCCACAGGCCCGGGATGCGCTCGGCGACGACTGGTGCGTCGGAGTTGACCGGAAGATCGACAACGGACATGGTCCTCAGGCCTCCTTCGTGGGGAGTCGGAAGATCGCCTTCACCAAAGGTGGCGCGGCGAGGAACAGCACGATCAGGGACTGGATGACCAGCACGATGTCGACCGGGATGCCTTCGGAGGCCTGCATGAAGAAGCCGCCGGACTTGAACGCGCCGAACAGGATCCCGGCGGCCAGGATGCCGAACGGACGGGACCGTCCGAGCAGCGCGACGGTGATCGCGTCGAAGCCGATCCCGGCGTCGAGACCGCTGGTCGCGCCGTCGGTCACCGAGCCGAGCACCTGGTTGACACCGGCCAGCCCGACCAGGGCGCCGGAGATCAGGAACGCGCTCAGGTAGGCGACCCCGACGTTGATGCCGGAAGCCTTGGCGGCGGCGGGGTTCTCGCCGACCGCGCGGAACCGGTAGCCGAGCGAGGAACGGTTGAGGATCCACCAGACCAGGAACGTCGCCAGCACGGCGAGCAGGAAACCGGCATGCAGGTTGAACTGCGGCCCGAGCAGGTCCGGCAGGATCGCCGACTCCGGCATCGGCGAGGACTTCGGGTTGCCCGACCCGGGCGCTTGGAGCAGCGACTTGCGGGTCAGGGCGTAGAAGACGAGGTAGTAGCCGATGTAGTTGAGCATGATCGTCACGATCACCTCGTGGGCGCCGGTGAGTGCCTTGAGGAGGCCGGCGATCCCGCCCCACAGGGCGGCGGCCAGCGCTCCGACGAGGATTGCCAGCGGCAGGTGCACGATCATCGGCAGGTCGAGCCTGACCGCCACGAACGCGGCCGCGGCGCCACCGAGCAGCATCTGACCGCGACCACCGATGTTGAAGAGCCCGGCGCGGAAGGTCAGGCCGATGCCGAGCCCGGCCAGCGTCAGCGGCGCGGCGAACTTCATCGTCTCGGTGATCGGCTTGATCTGCTGGGCGAACGTGCCGCCCAGGTCGTTGTAGACCGAACCCCGCCACAGCGAGACGTACGCCCCCGAGATGGCCTCCCACGCGTAGAAGAACGTGTCGGAGGGGCGGGCGAAGAAGTAGGAGAGCCCGTAGCGGACGTCCTCGTCGGTGAAGAGGATCATCAGCGACCCGAAGAACATCGCGAGCACCACCGAGAGCACCGCGACCAGCGCGTTGCCCGTGGTGATCTCGCGCATCGCCACGTGCCAACGGCTCGCCTCGGGCACCCGGTCGGCGTCCGCGCTTCGCGCGGTCACTCCCTCGCTCGGCGCGAGCGGACGAGCAAGCTCGCCGCTCGACCTCGCTCCGGTCGTCTCGGCGGCCGCGCCCTCCGCCTGCTCGGTGGGCTCTGTCTTCTCGGCCGGCTGGTTCTCCGGCCCCTTCTCACTCACGACTCGATCCCTTCAGGAGTCTCGCCGGCCATCATCAGGCCGAGGGTGTCGCGGGAGGTGTCGGCGGGCACGATGCCCACGACCCGCCCGCGGTAGAGGACCATGATCCGGTCGGCGAGGGCGGCGATCTCGTCGAGCTCGGTGGAGACCACGAGCACCGGGACACCGGTGTCGCGCGCGGCCACGATCTGCTGGTGGATGAACTCGATCGACCCGACATCGACACCGCGCGTCGGCTGTGCCGCGACGAGAAGTCGCAGGTCACGGGAGAGTTCTCGGGCGACAACGACCTTCTGCTGGTTGCCGCCCGACAGCTGTCCGGCCAGGGTCGAGACCCCGGGGGCGCGGACGTCGTACTCGGCCAGCTTCTCCTTGGCGAAGGTGTCGAGCTTCTTCAGGTTCAGCGAGCCGCGCGAGACGAAGGGCTCGTCATAGCTGCGGTTGAGCATGAGGTTCTCGGCGATGGTGAAGTTGCTGACCAGGCCGTCGACCTGGCGGTCCTCGGGGATGAACCCGATCCCCGCCTCGAGCGCCTTGCGCACCGAGCGGCCCACGATCTCGCGGCCGTCGAGCTTGATCGAGCCCTCGACGTGCGGAGCCAGGCCGACCATGGCCTCGGTGAGCTCGGTCTGGCCGTTGCCCTGGACCCCGGCGACGGCGAGGATCTCGCCGGCGTCGATGTGGAAGCTGATCGAGTCGACGTGGACACGGCCGTCCTCGTCGGCCACGGTGAGGTCGGAGACGACGAGTGCGCGCTCGCCCGGCTGCGCCGGGTCCTTGTGCACCTTGAGCTCGACCGGGCGCCCGACCATCAGCGCCGCGAGCTCGGCGTTGGAGGCCTCCGGGGAGGCCTCGCCGACGACCGTGCCGCGGCGGATGACCGTGATCCGGTCGGCCACCTCGCGCACCTCGCGAAGCTTGTGGGTGATGAACACGATGCCCGTGCCCGACTCCTTGAGCTGGCGCATGATCGCCATCAGCTCATCGGTCTCCTGCGGCGTCAGCACGGCGGTGGGCTCGTCGAAGACGAGCACCTCGGCGTCACGCGAGAGCGCCTTGATGATCTCGACCCGCTGCTGCACGCCGACGGGGAGATCCTCGACGAGCGCGTCGGGGTCCACGTGGAAGCCGAAGCGGTCGGAGATCTCCCGGACCCGCTTGCGGGCGGCGTCCAGGTCGAGGCTGCCGGCGAACCCGGTGGTCTCGTGGCCGAGCATGACGTTCTCGGCGACGGTGAAGACGGGGATGAGCATGAAGTGCTGGTGCACCATGCCGATGCCGGCGGCCATCGCGTCGCCGGGACCCTTGAAGCGCTGCGGCTCGTCGTCGATGACGATCTCGCCCTCGTCGGCCTGGTAGAGGCCGTAGAGCACGTTCATCAGCGTGGACTTGCCCGCACCGTTCTCACCGAGCAGGCAGTGGATCTCACCCGGCTCGACGGTCAGGGAGATGTGGTCGTTGGCGACCAGGGAGCCGAAGCGCTTGGTGATGTCGCGAAGCGCGAGTCTCATGGCACGGATCATTCCTTGCAGGGGTGAAGAAGTTCCGGAAGTACGTGGCGAGGGGGCCGGGTGCATCCGGCCCCCTCGTCATGGTGGTCCCGGCGAGCGGGGCCACCGGGTGGGTCACTCCGCCAGGTAGGAGTTGACCTTGATCGAGCCGTCCTTGATGCCGGCGGTGACTTCCTCGATCTCGTCGGGGAGAGTCTCGGAGACCTTCGACTCGAAGTTGTGGAACGGCGCCAGGCCGACCCCGTCGTTCTCGAGCGTGCCGACGTACGGCGTCGCGTCGAACTTGTCCTCACCCGCGGCGAGGATGACATCCGTGGTGGAGGTCTTCATGTTCTTCAGGATGGAGGTGAGCACGACGTCCTGGGTGTTCGGGTCGGTCTCGTAGAAGTCGGCGTCGACACCGATCAGGGCGACCTCCTTGCCGGAGTCGGCGATCGCGGTGAGCGCACCCTGGTAGATCGGGCCGCCGACCGGCAGGATCACGTCGGCGTTCTGGTCGATGATCTGGCGGGCGGTGTTGGTGGCCTTCTCGTTGGCGACGAACTCGCCGGTGAAGGAGCCCTTCTCGCCGCCCTCGTAGCCGACGACCTTGACGTCCTTGTTCTTGGTCTTCGCGTAGTACTCGACGCCCTGCTTGAACCCGTCCATGAAGATCGTCACGGTCGGGAACGGCTGGCCGCCGTAGGTGCCGACGACGCCGGTCTTGGTGTAGTCGGCGGCGACGTAGCCGGCCAGGAACGCGGCCTGGGCGGTGTCGTAGAGGATCGGCTTGATGTTCTCCGCGTCCGTCTTGCCGTCGAAGTCGGCGTCGGCCGCGTCGTCGATCAGGACGTACTCGGTCTCGGGGTTGGCCTTGGCGGACTCGATGGTCGCCGCCGACAGCGCGAAGCCGACGGTCACGATGGTGTCGCAGCTCTGCCCCACCAGGCCCTCCAGGTTGGAGGTGTAGTCGTTGGGGCTGTTGGACTCGACGTCCTTGAACTTCGAGCCCAGCTCGTCCGCGGCTTCCTTCACGCCCTCGTAGCTGAGCTGGTTGAACGACTTGTCGTCGAACCCGCCCTCGTCGGAGACGATGCAGGGAAGGTAGTCGCTGTTCCCCTCCCCGGCGCGCTCGGCCGGCGCCTCTCCGCACGCGGCGAGCGCGGCAGCGGTCAGGACCGCGGCGAAGCCGCCGGCGGCGGCCTTCTTCATGTTGTTCTTCACTGGTGCCTCCAGGTCGTTGCTCCGCGAAGCGCGGCGCAAAGGACATTCATGTCCGAACGTTCTCCCCAAAGACCGAGCATTGCCAGGGATTACGCGAACGGTTACCAACTTTTGATCTCGACGAAGCCTAAGCCTCGTACCTTGTGCTTGGTTGTCCGGACAGGCTTTAAGGTCGAACCATGACCGAGAAGCAGACGTACGCCGCAGAGGGCTTTGACTGGGAAGGCCTGCGTGCGCAAGCGGTGGAGGCCGCAAAACATGCGTACGCGCCCTACTCCAACTACCCCGTCGGAGTGGCCGGAGTCGCCGACGATGGGCGCCTTCTCCAGGGGTGCAACGTGGAGAACGCGGCCTACGGCGTCACGCTGTGCGCCGAGTGTGGCCTGGTCTCCTCGCTGCACATGACCGGCGGCGGCCGACTCACCCACGTCGTCTGCGTGAACGGCGCCGGCGAGGTCATCATGCCCTGCGGCCGCTGCCGTCAGCTGCTCTGGGAGAACGGCGGCCCGGAGCTGCTGCTGATGACCGTCTCGGGCGTGAGGCCGATGTCCGAGGTCCTTCCCGACGCCTTTGGCGCGGAGAACCTCGCGTGATCCACGTTCCGGTTCGAGAAGTGGTCACTCTGGGCCGTCGCCGGCGGCTCGAGGAGGCCCATAGTGACCACTTCTCCGGGCGGTCGTGGGTGAGAGGCGTCGTCCGGTAGCGGACGTGCAGCAGTCGCGCCTTACGCTGTCCGCATGGCGGAACATGATGCGGTCGAGGTGATCCTCGCCAAGCGCGACGGCGGCGAGCTGAGCGACTCCCAGATCGACTGGATGATCGCGGCCTACACGGCCGGGGTCGTGGCCGAGGAGCAGATGTCGGCGCTCAACATGGCGATCCTGCTCAACGGGATGTCGCGGCGCGAGATCGCGCGGTGGACGGCGGCGATGATCGCGTCGGGCGAGCGGATGTCGTTCTCCTCCCTGGCAAGGCCGACCGCCGACAAGCACTCCACCGGCGGCGTGGGCGACAAGATCACGCTGCCGCTGGCGCCGCTGGTCGCCGCGTGCGGCGTGGCGGTGCCGCAGCTGTCCGGGCGCGGGCTCGGCCACACCGGCGGCACGCTCGACAAGCTCGAGTCGATCCCCGGGTGGCGCGCGTCGCTGTCCAACGAGGAGATGCTGGACCAGCTCGGGTCGGTCGGCGCGGTGATCTGCGCGGCAGGTGAGGGGCTGGCCCCGGCCGATCGCAAGCTGTACGCGCTGCGCGACGTCACCGGCACCGTCGAGTCGATCCCGCTGATCGCCTCCTCGATCATGTCCAAGAAGATCGCCGAGGGCACCGGGGCGCTGGTCCTCGACGTCAAGGTCGGCGCCGGGGCGTTCATGAAGACGCTCGCCTCCGCGCAGGAGCTGGCGCGCACCATGGTCGATCTCGGCACCGACGCGGGCGTCAACACGGTCGCGCTCGTGACCGACATGGCCACCCCGCTCGGCCTGACCGCCGGCAACGCGATCGAGGTCACCGAGTCCGTCGAGGTCCTGGCGGGCGGTGGACCCGCCGACGTCGTTGAGCTCACCGTCGCGCTGGCCCGGGAGATGCTGGCCGTTGCCGGTGTGTCCGGTCCGGACCCCGCCGACGTACTCGCCTCCGGCAAGGCCATGGACTCCTGGCGGGCGATGATCTCGGCCCAGGGCGGCGATCCGTCGGCGCCGCTGCCGGTCGCCCGCGAGACACACGTGGTCACCGCGCCGACGTCCGGTGTCCTCACCCGGCTCGACGCGATGGCCGTCGGGCTCGCCGCCTGGCGCCTCGGCGCCGGGCGGGAGCGGAAGGAGGACGCCGTCCAGGCCGGGGCCGGCGTCACCTGGCACGCTCGCCCGGGCGACTCCGTCACTGCTGGTACGCCGCTGTTCACCCTTCACACCGACACCCCTGAGCGCTTCGACCGTGCGCTGGCCTCGCTGGAGGGTGGCTACGAGATCGAGGACGGGGCTGCGTACGAGCCGACGCCGCTGATCCTCGACCGCATCGGCTGACTGCCGACCGCTGGTCGAGCCGTGAGGCCGCCTGCGGCCGAGCGTGTCGAGACCAACACGGTCCCTTGCCGCGCTCGATGGGACCGTGTTGGTCTCGACACGGATTCGTTCGTCCCTCACGAATCCGGCTCGACCAGCGGGGGAGAGATAACCGGTCGCGCAGCGCCCGAGCGGGAAGCCAGACTTCACCCATGGAGATCGTCAAGCCACCCAAGGCCGTCGCGGGCGACAAGGTCGCCGTGCTGTCACCCTCGTTCGCCGCACCGGGGGTGGCACCGGCGATCCACGAGCAGGCGCTGACGCGGTTGACCGAGGTGACCGGGCTGGTGCCGGTGGAGTATCCGACGACGCGGAAGGTCGGTGCGACGCCGCAGGAGCGGGCGGCCGACCTGAACGCCGCCTTCGGCGACCCGGAGATCCGGGCGGTGCTGGCGACGATCGGCGGTGAGGACCAGATCACCGTGATCCCGCACCTCGACGCGGACCTGATCCGCAAGGACCCGAAGCCGTTCCTCGGCTACAGCGACAACACGAACCTCCTCAACTGGCTGTGGACCAACGGCGTCGCCGCGTTCCACGGCGGGTCGACGCAGGTCCACCTCGGCCCGGGACCGGGGCTCGACCCGATCCACGAGGCCTCGCTCAAGGCGGCGCTCCTCACCGGCGAGACCCTCGAGATCACCGAGCCGGGGGAGTCCGAGGACATCGGCCGCGACTGGAACGACCCACGCGCGCTGACCGAGTACGGCGAGCGTGAGGCGACCGAGCCGTGGACCTGGGCCGGCCCTGCCCGTAAGGTCACCGGCCGCACCTGGGGCGGCTGCATCGAGATCCTCCAGTGGGCACTGACCGCCGGGCGCTTCCCGGCCGACCCGGGGGTGCTGGCGGGCGGTGTACTCCTCCTGGAGACCTCCGAGGAGCTCATCCCGGCGCACGAGTTCGGCTGGATCACGCGTTCGCTGGGCGAGCGTGGGCTGCTCGAGGCGATCGACGCGGTGATCGTCGCCCGCCCGCCGACGTCGGCCATGCCTGAAACGACCAGTGAACGCCAGCCTAGCGCCGAGGAGCGTGCCGCCAAGCGCGCCGAGCAGCGCGACGCGGCGATCGAGACCATCGCCCGCTACAACCCGGACGCGGTGGTCGTCGTCGGCCCGCCGTTCGGGCACACCCGACCGCAGTGGATCGTGCCCTACGGCGGCGAGATGACCGTCGACGGCACCTCCCGGCGTCTGTGGGCCGACTACTCCTGAGGGCTACCGGCGGCGGGGGAGCTTCATGGTGAGCAGCTTCGCCCGCGGCGCCAGCCGCTGGGCGAGGGCGAAGACGTCCTCGGTGCGCTGACGATCGGGGTCGATCACGGAGAACAGGTTGACGCCGAGGTAGAACGTGATGGCCGCGTTTGCCACGTCGCGCGCGGGCAGCAGCTTGCCCAGTGGCGTGCCGCGGGTGACGCGGTCCCAGTGCTCGGCGACGAAGTCGAGCCACGGCTCGGCGCGCTCGGTGATCTCCTTGCGGAGGTCCTCGTTGGTGACCGCGGCGGCGATCATCTCGCTGAACTTCGCCAGTGACCCGCGCTCCAGGTCGGTGCGGTAGATCGTGACCGCGGCGGCGGCGAACTCCTCGACCGTACGTACCTCCGCCATCGTCGCGCCGTGCGCCTCCATCCGCGCGGCGGTGTCACGGTCCATCGCCGCCAGCAGGAGCTGGTCGACGCCGCCGAAGTGGTAGAAGACCAGCGCCGAGGTGACCCCGGCGGCGGTGGCGATGTTGCGCGCCGAGGCGCCGGCGTAGCCCTTCTCGCGCAGCACCTCGTCGGCGGCGTCGAGCAGGCGCCGGCGGGTCTCATCGCTGGTCTTCTCGGTCCCGGCTGTTCGCTTCCGTGGCGGCATGGGTTCATCGTACGCTTTAATCAGGTGATTAAACCTAGCGATCAAGGAGCCGGACCATGACTGACGATCCCCGTGCGGAGAAGAGACCGAGCCGCGAGCGCCTCGTCCTCGCCGCCCTCCTGCTTGCCGTCTTCGGAGCGATGCTGTTCGCCAAGGCCCTCGCGGGCGGAGGCCTGGAGCAGACCGCGATGTTCTACGTCGGCATCCCGGCGCTGATCGCGGTGACCGTGGTGCTCACCGCCCGGCCGCGGAGCGCCGTCGGTCTGACGCTCGCCGTCACCACCATCGGGCTCGCCCTCGCCGGGCCGCTCCTGGACGAGGGAGTCGTCTGCCTGGTCATGGCCGCTCCGCTGATCTACGGCGTGGCCGCGCTGATCGCGTGGCTGGTGTCGTTGCTGGTCAGGCCCGGACAACGCCACCATCAGGCGCTCGTTGCCGCGCCGCTGCTCGCGGCGGCCCTCATCGAGGGCGTCGCTGGGGTGAGCTACCTGCCGCGCGATTCGGCTGCGTCCGCGACGGTCATGGTCGACGCGTCCCCGGAGGCGTACGCAGCGGCGCTCGCCGCGCCGCCGGCGTACGGCCCCTTCGAGGCCGTCCTGCTGAAGACGGTGCCGTTCCCGCATCCGGTCTCGGCGACCGGATCCGGGCTCGAGGTCGGCGATCGGCGGGTGGTCAGGTTCAACGACCGGAAGTCGCTCGGTCTCGGCGCGGAGCCGACGCCGCGGTCGATGACGCTGCGCGTCGCGGAGTCCGACATCGACACCGATGCCGGGCGCGTCGTCTTCGAGGTCACCGCCGACAGCACGCTGTCGCGGTGGATGGAGCTGCAGTCGGCGACCGTCGCATGGCACCGGGTCGGTGACCGGACCGAGACGACCTGGACCCTCGACTGGGCGCGCACCTACGACCCGTCGTGGTACTTCGGACCGCTCCAGCAGCACACCACCGGCCTCGCGGTCGGCTACCTCGCCGACACGTTCGCCGCCGCTGCGGCCAACAGCTGAGCGCGGCGATGAGTACCGACCCCGCCGTCGTACGCAGCCTGGGGCTCGCCCTGCCGGTCATCGCGGTCGCCATCTTGTGCGTCCGGCGCCCGCCGAACCAGCGCGAGCTGGCAGCGATGATCGTCGCGTCCGCCTGGTCGCTGCTCACGCTGTTTCCCGTGAACCTGGTCGCGCAGCGGCTGGGGTGGTGGGCCTACGACGTCGACGGCGCCGTGTGGCAGGGCATCGCGGTCGACCTGTGGCTGGCGTGGGCCTTGCTGTGGGGCGCGCTGCCCGCGCTCCTGCTGCGATCGGGATGGCCGGCCGTCGGGATCGCGGCGGGGCTGGTCTGGGTCGACCTGGGCGCGATGCCGCTGGCCCATCCGGCCGTACGTCTCGGCGAGACCTGGCTCGTCGGCGAGCTGGTCGCGGTCGCATTCGTGCTGGTCCCGGGTATGTTCCTGGCCCGTTGGACGCTGCTCGACCGCCATGTCGTCGCCCGCGGCTGGGCGCAGGCGCTGTGTGCCGGTTGCCTCATCGTCGGAGGGCCGCTGGCCGTGCTCGCGCCGGAGCCGCGCTGGCCGGACGTGATCACCTCGGCGGGCGTCCAGCTCGCCGTGGTCTGTGCGCTGCCGAGCGTCGCCGCGATGC
The DNA here is from genome assembly GCF_042719275.1 of Nocardioides sp. NPDC058538. Classification (NCBI taxonomy): domain Bacteria; kingdom Bacillati; phylum Actinomycetota; class Actinomycetes; order Propionibacteriales; family Nocardioidaceae; genus Nocardioides; species Nocardioides sp. NPDC058538. The sequence goes on from NZ_JBHXNY010000001.1 coordinate 397,050, forward strand.
GTGAGCTGGCGATCGTCGGCCGGGGCACCCCGTTGCCCTACGATCCGCCGATCCGGCTCGTCACGTCCGGCCCGTACGCCTACGTCCGCAACCCGATGCAGATCAGCATGGTGCTGGTCTTCGTCGCCCTGGCACTCACGTTCGGCGACGCGTGGCTTCTGGTCGCGGCCGTCGCGGCCGCGGCGTACTCGGTCGGGCTGGCCGCCTGGCACGAGGGCGCCCAGCTGCGGAGGGCCTTCGGGGACGGCTGGGTGGCCTACCGGGCCGAGGTCCCGTCGTGGGTTCCGCGATGGCGCCCGGCGGCGATCGACAGCGCGACCCTGTGGGTGGCCGCCGACTGCGGGATCTGCTCGGAGGTCGGCCGCTGGTTCCTGCGGCACGAGCCGCGCGGGCTCGCGATCAGGCCGGCCGCCGAGCACCCCGAGGTGCTCTACCGGGTGACCTACGAGTCGGCGGGCGTCAGGGTCAGCGGCGTCGAGGCGGTGGCGCGGGCCCTGAACCACATCGACCTCCGCTGGGCGATGGCCGGCTGGGCGCTCGGGCTGCCGGGCGTACGGCATCTGGTCCAGCTCTGCACCGATGCCTTCGGTGCCGGTCCACGGCCCTCGCGCTCAGCCGATCCGGCCTCAGTCCGCCAGGAGCAGGACGACCGACTCTGCGACGCATGCGGGCTTGGCGGAGCCCTCGATCTCGATCGTCGTCTTGACGACGAGCTGAAGGCCGGTGGGGAGCTCGGTGACCTCGCCGAAGGTGATGATCGGGCGGATGCGGGAGCCGACCAGGACCGGCATGGGGAACCGGACCTTGTTGAGGCCGTAGTTGAGCTTCGCGCCGGGGGTCTCCAGCGAATAGACGCTCACGCCGAGGTAGGGGATCAGCGATAGCGTCAGGTAGCCGTGGGCGATGGTGCCCCCGAAGGGGCCTTCCTTGGCCCGCTCCTCGTCGACGTGGATCCACTGGTGGTCGCCGGTGGCGTCAGCGAAGGCGTTGACGCGGTCCTGGTCGACCTTGAGCCATTCGCCGGTGCCGATCTCGGTGCCTGCGGCGTCGGAGACTTCTTGGAGAGTGGTGAAAGTGCGCACCCCCGGAATCTAGCGGCATACGGAATGATGGGCCCATGGAACCGTCCGACATGCAGATCAAGGCCGCCCCAAAGGTGCTGCTCCACGACCACCTCGACGGTGGCGTACGTCCCTCGACCCTCGTCGAGCTCGCCGCTCAGGTGGGTCACCGGCTGCCGGGGGGGACCCAGGACGATCCGGTCGCGCTGGAGGAATGGTTCGTGACCAGCGCGGACTCGGGGTCGCTGGAGCGCTACCTCGACACCTTCGCGCACACGCTGGCGGTCATGCAGACGCTGCCCGCGCTGACCCGGGTGGCACGGGAGTGCGTCGAGGACCTGGCCGAGGACGGCGTCGTCTACGCCGAGGTCCGCTGGGCGCCGGAGCTCCATCTTGCCAACGGCCTCGAGCTGGACGACGTCGTCGCAGCCGTCCAGACCGGGTTCGACGAGGGCATGGATGCCGTCGCGACGACCGGTCGGAAGATCGTCGTACGCCAGCTGCTCACCGCCATGCGGCAGGCCGCCCGCGCCGCTGAGATCGCCGAGCTCGCGGTGACCTGGCGCGACCGCGGGGTCGCCGGCTTCGACATCGCCGGTCCGGAGAAGGGCTTCCCGCCGAGCCGGTTCCTGGCGGCGTTCGAGCAGCTCGCCGCCGACAACATGCGCTTCACCATCCACGCCGGCGAAGGCTTCGGGCTGCCCTCGATCTGGGAGGCGGTGCACCCCTGCGGCTGCGACCGGCTCGGTCACGGCGTACGCATCGTCGATGACATCATCCTCGAGGAGGGTGAGGCGCCGCGGCTCGGCCGGCTCGCCGCGTACGTCCGGGACCGGCGGATCCCGCTCGAGCTCTGCCCGCGCTCCAACGTCCAGACCGGGGCGGCGAAGTCGATCGCCGAGCACCCGATCGGGCTGCTCTACGACCTCGGGTTCCGGGTCACCATCAACACCGACAACCGGCTGATGTCACGCACCTCGATGTCGGCGGAGATGGCCGGCATCGTGGCGGCCTTCGGCTGGGGGCTGCCAGAGCTCCAGCGGCTGACGACCAACGCGATGAAGTCGGCGTTCCTGCCCTACGACGAGCGGGTCGACCTGATCCACGAGATCAAGGACGCGTACGCGGCCCTGTGAGTCGTTCGATGGCGACGTAGCCGTGCTTCGGGTAGACGGCGGTGCAGCCCTTGGCGACCGCGTTCGCGACGACCTGCGGCTGCGCACGCATCAGCGCCAGGCCCCGTTTGACCAGCACGAACGGTGGTTTGCGACGCTCGCGGAGATCGCGGGTGAGCCGGCGCCAGAAGGTCATCGTCGGTGACTGGGTGACGCAGTAGGCGGCGGCCAGCAGCCCCGCATCGCGGCACTCGGCGACGATGTCCTGGGCGAAGATCCCCTCGGCGACGAAGTACGGCTCCTCGCCGAGGGTCAGCGACTGCCAGCCGGTGCGGCCGTCGTGGGCGATGTCGTAGACGGGTACGTCGGCAGCGCCCGTCTCGCAGAGGGCCGCGATCGTCTTCACCGCGTCAGCGGGGAGCCAGGAGTCGGGGTGGTCCCAGTCGACCAGGCCTGCGTTGGGCCCCTCGGTGATCCGGGGGAGCGAGGGGTCGGAGCCGTCCTTGTAGAAGTCGTCCAGCCTCAGGACCGGCAGGCCGAGCCGCTCGGCCAGGCGGGACTTGCCGGCGCCCGAGGGGCCGGCGAGGACGATGACCTGAGCGCGCACCGGAGCATTCTCGCCTGTGCCGGGCCGAAGTCAGTAGCCGACGCCGGGGGCCGACCCCGACAGCAGCGCGCGCGAGCCCGAGACGCCGAGCCTGGTGGCCCCCGCGGCGATCATCTGCTCGGCCTGCTCCATGGTCCGTACGCCGCCCGAGGCCTTGACGCCGAGGTCGGGGCCGACGGTCTGGCGCATCAGCTCCACGGCGTGGACGCTGGCGCCGCCGGCGGGGTGGAAGCCGGTGGAGGTCTTCACGAAGTCCGCGCCGGCGCGGACGGCCGCCTGGCACACGCCGACGATCTCGTCGTCGTCGAGCGCCGCGGACTCGATGATCACCTTCAGCACGGTGGGGGCGGGAACGGCCGCACGGACGGCGGCGATGTCGGCCTCCACGTCGGGGTACCGCTTCTCCTTCGCGGCGCCGACGTCGATGACCATGTCGACCTCGTCCGCGCCGGCGTCGACCGCCGCACTGGCCTCGGCGGCCTTGATCGAGGAGAGGTGCTTGCCGCTCGGGAAACCGCACACGACCGCGATCTTCAGCTCGGCCGGCGCGTTGAGCGGGAGCATCGAGGGAGAGACGCACACCGAGTAGGTGCCGAGCTCGGCGGCCTCCAGGATCAGCGCCTCGACGTCGGCATGGGTCGCCTCGGGCTTGAGAAGGGTGTGGTCGATCATCTTCGCGATGTCAGCGGGGGTAGGCACGGGCTCAGCATATGCATCCACCCCCGGAGGGCTAAGGTTTGCGCCGTGAATGACGATCAGCCCGAGGAGTGGTTCCGCAACTCCAGCAGCACCACGTGGGGATTCCTCTCGGCAGGGGCCGCGATCGCGGTCGTGGTGATCGACGTGGTCACCGGCTGGCACCCCGAGACGACGGCCGGTGGGGTGCTCTTCGCGCTGGTCGCGTACGCCGCGTTCGTCCGCACCAGGGTCGGGGTCAGCGAGGGCGACTTCGTGCTCCACCACCTCTACTCGACGGTGCGCTTCCCGATGGCCGCCCTGGAGAGCGTCTCGGTCGGCCGCACCCTCGGCGCCTACGCCGGTGGACGTACCTACGTCAGCGGCGCCGTCGGGCGTCCGATGCGGGAGGCGGTCAAGGGCGCCAAGCGCGACCACAAGCCGCTGAGCAACCACGCCGACTTCATCGAGGACCGGCTCAACGCGCTGGCCCAGGACGCCCGCGACCGGCGCCGGATCAAGCGCGACTCCGACGAGCAGTTCGCCCTCGCCGAGGACGTACGCCGCAGCTGGGACTGGCCGCTGATCGCCATCACGGGCGTCGTGGCCGTCGTCTTTGTCGTCCTGCTCGTGATCTAGCCGACCAGACTCGGCAGGGCTAGACGCCGAGGGCTGCGCGGATGTCGACCTTGAGCGCGCCGAGGGCGATCTCGGCGTCGGTCCGGGCCTGTGCCAGGGCCTCCGGTGAGTCGACCGGCTCGACGACCTCGAGGTAGCACTTGATCTTGGGCTCGGTGCCGCTGGGCCGCACAATCACTCGTGACCCGCCGGCCAGCTGGTAGCGGATCCCGTCGGTCGGCGGCAGGCCGCCGACCTCGGTGGTGAGGTCGTCGAGCTGCTGCACGGCGGCTCCGGCCAGGGCGGTCACCGGCCGGTCGCGGAGACGCTGCATCGCGCCCGCGATCTGAGCCGGGTCCTCGAGCCGTACGGAGAGCTGGGTGGTGGCGTGCAGGCCGTGCTCGACCGCCAGCTCGTCGAGCAGGTCGGCCAGGTCGCGACCCTCCGCCTTCAGCGACGCCGCCAGCTCGCACAGGAGGAGCAGCGCCGAGATGCCGTCCTTGTCGCGTACGTGCTCGGGGTCGACGCAGTAGCCCAGCGCCTCCTCGTAGCCGAAGGCGAGCCCCGGCGCGCGCGAGATCCACTTGAAGCCGGTCAGCGTCTCGGCATAGGCCTGCCCCGCGGCTGCGGCGAGCTTGCCGAGCAGCGAGGAGGAGACGATCGAGGCTGCGTACGTCCCGGTCACGCCCTTGCGGATCAGGTGGGTCGCCAGCAGCGCGCCGACCTCGTCACCGGTCAGCATCCGCCACTTCTTGCCGACGGGGATGGCTGCGGCGCAGCGGTCGGCGTCGGGGTCGTTCGCGATGACCAGGTCGACGCCCTTCTTGCTCGCCAGCGCCATCGCCCGGTCCATCGCCCCGGGCTCCTCGGGGTTGGGAAAGGCGACGGTCGGGAAGTCGGGGTCGGGCCGCTCCTGCTCCTTGACCACCAACGGCTCGGGGAAGCCGGCGAACTTCATCGCCAGGTTCACCAGGTCGCCGCCGACACCGTGCAGCGGCGTGTAGACCGTGTTGAGGTCACGTGGGCCGCCCTCGGCAAGGAGCCCGACGACCGTGTCGAGATAGCTGTCGACCAGGTCCTCGCTGATCACCTGGCCGGCCGGGCCCTGCGGGACCGAGCTCACCTTGTCGACCGCCGCGATCCGCTTCGCGATCTCGATGTCGGCCGGCGGCACGATCTGCGAACCATCACCGAGGTAGACCTTGTAGCCGTTGTCCTGGGGCGGGTTGTGACTGGCCGTCACCATCACCCCAGCGCTTGCGCCCAGAGCCTTGACGGCGTACGCCAGCACCGGCGTCGGCAGCGAGCGCGGCATCACCAGCGCCGGGAGGCCCGCTCCGGTCATCACCTCGGCAGTGTCCTGGGCGAAGACGTCGGAGTTGTGCCGGGCGTCGTAGCCGATCACCACCGGCCCCTGCGCGCCGGTCGCGAGCAGGTAGCGGGCCAGCCCTGCGGCCGCCTTGATCACGACCACCCGGTTCATCCGGTTGGGCCCGGCCCCGAGCGCGCCCCGCAGCCCGGCGGTGCCGAACTGCAGCATGCCCGAGAACCTGTCGGCCAGCTCGGCCGCGGCCCCCGGGGCCGTGGAGGTCAGGAGGCTCTCGAGCTCTGCTCGGGTCTGTGCATCCGGGTCATCGGCAAGCCATTCCCGGGCCTGGACGACGAGCGCAGATTGATCTGTGGGGACCATGGATCTGACCCTAGGTCATCGGGTGCCGGAAGATCGAAGATCAGCGGGGCGTCGGCTTCTGTCACTTGTGGTTGGGGTTTGCCGCCGACCCTTTCGGGGAGGGTGCTCTCACCGGGATCCGTTGAGAATTTGGCTGGTTATCGGGTCGGCGGCAGGGGTTTGATGCGGGGATTTGGGTTGGGTGGGGGCTTGAGATCTTGGGTGGTCGGGCCGAGCGGTGGAAGGAATTTTCTTTCCGCCCGCGATCAGCTCGGCAGGCGCGTCGGGAGGCGAACGAATTTTCGTTCGGCGCGGTGCGGCCTCTGGGAGGGGGCTTGGGGGGAAGGAATTTTCTTTCCGCTCAGAGCCCGTTCTCCGCGGGAGGGTTGGTGGGCGAACGAATTTTCGTTCGCCTCATAGGGTGTCTGGCCCGGGTGGGGTTGGCGCGTGGAAGGAACTTTCCTTCCACGCAAGGACCCCATGTCTGCTGTAGGCGTGGATCGGTCACCTGCCGTGGGTGAGTGCTCCGCGGCCACACCCGGGTCGGCGGCCCAGCCTAGCCCCGTGGACCGCTCAGATCTTGGGAACGAGGTTGCTCAACAGCCCGCCCATCCGCGTAGCGGCGTTGCGGCCGGCCTCGAGGACCTCGGCATGGTTGAGCGGCTGGTCCGAGATGCCGGCGGCGAGGTTGGTGACCAGCGAGATCCCCAGGATCTCCATCTTGGCCTCGCGAGCCGCGATCGCCTCGAGGGTGGTCGACATGCCGACCAGGTCACCGCCGATGATGCCGGCCATCTTCACCTCGGCCGGGGTCTCGTAGTGGGGGCCGGGGAACTGGACGTACACACCCTCGTCGAGCGACGCGTCCACCTCCTTGGCGAGACCCCGCAGACGGGCGGAGTAGAGGTCGGTGAGGTCGACGAAGTTTGCTCCGACCAGCGGAGACGTCGCGGTCAGATTGATGTGGTCGCGGATCAGGACAGGGGTGCCCGGCGACCAGGACGGGTTGAGCCCGCCGCAGCCGTTGGTGAGCACCATGGTCGAGCAGCCGGCGGCCGCGGCGGTGCGTACGGGGTGCACGACCGCGGCGACGCCCTTGCCCTCGTAGTAGTGGGTGCGGCTGAGGAAGACCAGCAGGTTGCGACCGCTCGCCGACCGGATGGAGCGGATCTTGCCGCTGTGCCCCTGGACCGCGGCGGCGCTGAATCCGGGCAGGTCGGTCGTGGCGATCTCGGTGTAGTCCTCGCCGAGCGCGTCGACCGCGGGCAGCCAGCCCGAGCCCAGCACGAGCGCGATGTCGTGCTTCTCGATGCCGGTCTTCTCCGCGAGCGCGGCGGCGGCTTCCTTGGCGAGTTCATAAGGCGTGGTCACTCGCTGAGTTTAGACCTGCCCGGACCGGCTCAGTCGTTGGACCGGCACGGCCGCGTACGCAGCGCGTGCACGTAGTCGGCCGGTGCCCCGGCCGCCTCGGCGGCATCGGCCAGCGCGCCCAGGTGGCGGGCGTCCGGGATGCCACCCTCGTACGTGTCCAGGACGTAGGTCTCGCAGAGCAGGTCCTCGGCAAGCGCGGAGATCCGCACCTTGGTCTTGAAGTAGAGGCCGATGTCGGCCAGCTCCCACTTCTCCAGGGCTTCCATGTCCTGTTCCACGACGTCGTAGACCGCGACGAAGACCTGCTCGAACGGGTCCTGGACGATCGTGGCCGTCGGTCCGTCGCCGAGCACGTTGTCCTCGCCCCCGAAGGTGAGTCGCCAACCGCCCAGCCACCCGGTCGTACGCAACGGCGAATGCGGGCACCGCTCACTCATCCGCGCCGGGTCGAGATTGACGCCATAGGCCGCATAGAGAGTCACGGGTCACGAGGTTACCGCCCAGTCCTCACCCGCTTGGGATCTATCTGTTATTGGCGGTCTACCCTTGGGTACGTGACCCACTTTGATGTTCTCGTCCTCGGCGCTGGCCCCGGTGGCTACGTCGCCGCCATCCGTGCCGCTCAGCTCGGCAAGTCCGTCGCCGTCGTCGAAGACAAGTACTGGGGCGGCGTCTGCCTCAACGTCGGGTGCATCCCGTCCAAGGCGCTGCTGCGCAACGCAGAGATCGCGCACATCATCACCCACGAGAAGAAGACCTTCGGGATCTCGGGTGACGCGACCATGGACTTCGGCGCGACCTTCAAGCGCAGCCGCGGCGTCGCGGACGCCAGCGCCAAGGGCGTGCACTACCTGATGAAGAAGAACAAGATCACCGAGATCGACGGCTGGGGCACCCTCTCCGGGCCGAAGTCGATCGCAGTCAAGGGCAAGGACGGCGCCTCGACCGACTACACCTTCGACAACCTGATCATCGGCACCGGCGCGACCGTCCGCTCCGTCCCGGGGGTCGTGCCCAACGAGCAGAACATCGTGACGTACGAGGAGCAGATCCTCACCGAGCAGCTGCCGAGCTCGATCATCATCGGCGGCTCGGGCGCCATCGGCGTCGAGTTCGCCTACGTGCTGAAGAACTTCGGCGTGGACGTCACGATCGTCGAGTTCCTCGACCGGATGGTGCCGACCGAGGACGCCGACGTGTCCAAGGAGCTGCTGCGCCAGTACAAGAAGCTGGGCGTCAACGTGCTGCTCTCGACCGCCGTCAAGGGCGCCGAGGACACCGGCTCGGGCGTGAAGGTCAGGGTGGCTCCGGCTGCCGGCGGCGAGGAGCAGGTGCTCGAGGCCGACAAGTTCCTGGCCGCCTTCGGGTTCGCGCCGCGGGTCGAGGGCTTCGGCCTCGAGAACGCCGGCGTCGAGCTCACCGACCGGGGTGCGATCGCGGTCGACGCCCGTGGCCGCACCAACGTCGAGGGCATCTACGCCATCGGTGACTGCACCGGCAAGCTGATGCTCGCCCACACCGCCGAGGCCATGGGTGTCGTCGCCGCCGAGACCATCGCCGACGCCGAGACCATGGAGATCAACTTCGACATGATCCCGCGCGCGACGTTCTGCCAGCCGCAGATCGCCTCGTTCGGCTACTCCGAGGCGCAGGCCAAGGAGAAGGGCTACGACGTGAAGACCTCGTCGTTCCCGTTCTCCGCCAACGGCAAGGCCCGTGGCATGGCCGAGGGCGTCGGCTTCGTGAAGATCGTCGCCGACGCCGAGCACAACGAGATCCTCGGCGCCCACATGATCGGCCCCGAGGTCACCGAGCTGCTGCCCGCGCTGACGCTCGCCCAGCAGTGGGACCTGACCGCCGACGAGGTCGCCCGCAACGTCTTCGCCCACCCGACGCTGTCGGAGGCGATGAAGGAAGCCATCGAGGGCATCGCGGGTCACATGATCAACCTCTGACCAGACCTACGACCCGTCGGCCGGCGCCCACGCAAGGGGTGCCGGCCGACGGCATTCCCGCCGCGGTTGGCCCAGCTGCCTAAACGCCCGGCGTGACCGGGCCGATCTCGATCCCGAGCAGACCCCACGCGCGGCGGGCGGCGGTCTCGCGCGCCTCAGGTGTGGGTCCGTGAACCCCGCCGGAGACCATCGCGACGGCGAGCATGAGGTCGTCGGTGTCGTAGGTCTCCCTGGGGAGCCCGTCGATGGCGGTGCGTACCCGATCGGCCAGGAAGCGGGAGCTCTCCTCGTCGCTGAGCCGGATGATGCCGACGAAGGCGGTCGAGTGGATCATCTGCCAGGTGACGACGCCGAGCACATCGGCCAGCGTCGCATCGGGGCGGGCCGCGACCTGCTCGATGTCGCGTACGTTCTCCTCCAGCACCGCGGTTGCCAGGGTGAGCCGGTCGGGGAAGTGCCGGTAGAGGGTGCCCTGGCCGACGCCGGCGCGCTTGGCGACCGCCGACATCGGCGCGTCGAGACCCTGCTCGGCGAGGACCTCGCGGGCTGCGGTGACCAGGAGGTCACGGTTGCGGACCGCGTCGCTCCGGGTCGGGTTGGCAGGGCTGGTCATCCCAGCAGGGTAATCGCCGGCGAATCCTTTCCGGTCCTCGGTCCAATGCGGACAGAAACTGACCTGAACAGCTCGTAGCGTTGCTGGTGTCAGAAGGAAACACCACCCAAGGAGTCCGTGTCATGACCGCAACCGCCGCCAGCGCAATGAAGACCAGCGCTACCGCCACCCTGTCCCGTGAGCGCTCCGACCTGCTCGAGACCCTGGCCAAGCACCGCGGGTTCCTGCGCTACGCCGTCCGCAACCTGACCGACGAGCGGGCCAGGCTCACCCCGACCGCCTCCGCGCTCAGCCTCGGCGGTCTGGTCAAGCATGTGTCAGCGTGCGAGCGGGGCTGGGCGGACTTCATCGTCCGTGGCGCGGTGGCGCAGGAGCTCACCCCGGAGAAGTACGCCGAGCTCGCCGCCGACTTCGTGCTCGCCGAGCATGAGACGCTGGAGGGTGTGCTCGAGGCGTACGAGGACGTGGCCGCCGCCACTGACGAGCTGATCCGGACCGTCGACCTCGACGCGGACCACGCCCTTCCCGAAGCGCCGTGGTTCGAGTCCGGCGCGCGCTGGTCGAACCGCCGCGCCATCGCTCACATCCTGGCGGAGACCGCCCAGCACGCCGGCCACGCCGACATCATCCGGGAGACCATCGACGGTCAGAAGACGATGGGCTGACTCTGGCGTCCCAGGGGGCGTGGAAGAATGCGGCCCATGGCGCGGGTGACGATCATTGGTGGGGGTCCAGGCGGATATGAGGCGGCGCTGGTCGCGCAGCAGCTCGGGGCGGAGGTCACGGTCGTCGACCGTGACGGCCTCGGCGGCAGCGCGGTGCTCACCGACTGCGTGCCGAGTAAGACCCTGATCGCCACCTCCGAGCTGATGTCGGACATGACGCTCGCCCGCGACCTGGGCATCAACTTCCGCGACCACCACGGCGACCCGGCCACCGAGCTCTACGCCGACCTCGAGCTGGTCAACAAGCGCGTCAAGTCGCTCGCGCTCGCTCAGTCGAGCGACATCGAGAGCCGACTGACCCGTCGTGGGATCCGCATCGTCAAGGGCACCGGGCGCATCGACGCCGACAAGCGTCAGGTGATCGCGACCCGGGCCCAGGACGACACCGAGGAGGCGATCGAGAACGACGCGGTCCTGATCGCCACCGGTGCCCGGCCGCGGGTGCTGCCCACCGCCCAGCCCGACGGCGAGCGGATCCTGACCTGGGAGCAGGTCTACGACCTCGACGAGCTGCCCTCGCACATGATCGTCGTGGGCTCGGGCGTCACCGGTGTGGAGTTCGCCAACGCCTACCTCAACCTCGGCTCCCAGGTCACCCTGGTCTCCTCGCGCGACCGTGTTCTCCCCGGTGAGGACGCGGATGCGGCGACGGTCCTGCAGGACGTACTCGAGCGGCAGGGGATGAACATCCTCAGCAAGTCGCGGATGGAGTCGGTGACCCGCTCCGGCGACGTCGTCACCGTCAAGCTGACCGACGGCCGCGAGGTCACCGGCAGCCACTGCGTCCTCGCGCTCGGCTCGATCCCCAACACCGAAGGCCTCGGCCTCGAGGAGGCCGGCATCGAGCTCGACGAGGGCGGGTTCATCCGCACCGACAAGGTGTCGCGTACCTCCGCCTACGGCGTGTACGCAGCCGGCGACTGCACCGGCGGCTTCATGCTCGCCTCGACGGCCGCCATGGCCGGCCGGATCGCGATGCGCCACTTCCTCGGCGACGCGGTCATCCCGATGGACCTCAAGGAGGTCGCGGCCAACGTCTTCACCTCGCCGGAGATCGCCACGGTCGGTTACTCGCAGGCACAGGTCGACTCGGGCGAGGTCGTCGCCGACACTCTGCGCCTCGACCTCAAGGGCAACCCGCGGGCGAAGATGCAGGGCATCTCCGACGGCTTCGTCAAGCTCATCTCCCGCCCCGGCACCGGCGTCGTCATCGGCGGCGTCGTGGTCGGCCCGCGCGCCTCGGAGCTCATCCACCCCATCGCGCTCGCCGTCTCCACCGGACTCACCGTCGACCAGATCGCCAACACCTTCACCGTCTACCCGTCGATCTCCGGCTCCACCGCCGAGGTCGCCCGCCGCCTCCACCACGTCGAGTAGGCACCCGAGAAAACGGTGTGCGAGCAGCGCCGCGGCTTCGCTAGCGTGAGCGCCATGGGTAACTGCTGCATGACGATGATCGTTCGGATCCGCCGCCGCTGACGGCGCGGATCCCACCGAAGCACTCGTACGCATTCGCGCCGCCACCTGGCAACCCTGCCGGGCGGCTCCGAGTGCTACCCGCATGCCGCCCGGCTCCTTCTGTCTCGAGGAGCATCCATGCCCGACGTACGCCCTGGCCGGCACGAGCTCGGCCAGAACTTTCTCACCGACAGGTCGGTACTCGACCGCATCGTCCATCTCGTCTCCCAGCGGCAGGGTCCGCTGGTGGAGTGGGGCACCGGCAACGGTGCCGTCACCCTGGCGCTGGCGGAGCGAGGTCGTCCGCTGGAGGGGGTCGAGATCGACTCTCGCCGAGCCGCCGAGCTGCGCCGCCGGACCGGTACGCACGTGTGCATCGCCGAGGGCGACATCCTGCGCCACGCGCCACCACAGGACGCGGTCGTCGTCTCCAACGTCCCGTTCCACCTGACCACACCGATCCTGCGCCACCTGCTGTCCTCGACGTCGTGGCGCCATGCCGTACTCCTCACCCAGTGGGAGGTCGCCCGCAAGCGCGCAGGCGTCGGCGGCACGACCCAGCTGACCGCGCAGTGGTGGCCGTGGTTCACCTTCACCCTCGACCGCCGCGTCCCGTCGACCGCCTTCCGGCCACGCCCCAACGTAGACGGCGGGCTGCTGCTCATCGACCGTCGTCGTGAGCCGCTGCTGCCTGAGTCGGAGGTCCCCGACTTCCAGTCGTGGGTGGCCACGGTCTTCAGCGGCCGAGGCCGCGGGGCCGCTGAGATCCTGCGCCGCAACGGCGTCCCCGCGGCGCTCGCCGGGCGAATCGCCCGGCAACGCCGGCGAGCTCAAGCGCCGGTGCTGCCGCGGGATCTGCGTGCGGAGGACTGGGTCGAGGCGTACGCAGCGCGCTGATCCTGCCGAGAAGTCACGTACGTCGGCCGAGAAGGCACCAAGGTGGCCAAAAGCCCCCCCCGGCAGAAAGCTCAGCCCGCGGGGGTGTAAACTCAAACGAAGAACAGTCACATATAAAA
>NZ_JBHXNY010000002.1:0-265440 GCF_042719275.1 Nocardioides sp. NPDC058538
CACCGGGCCCGGTATGGGCCCGGTGTGCGGCAACCGCTGTTACGTCCGCGGGTCAGCAGATGGCGTCTGCGGATGAGTCGCAGGCGCTGAGGATCCGCTTGGTGACCTCATCGACCTCGCCGAGGCCGTCGACCTCGACGATGAGACCCCGCTCGCGATAGGCGCCGATGAGTGGCGAGGTCTGCTCGAGGTAGATCTCTTGACGGCGGCGGATGATGTCCTCGGTGTCATCGGCGCGGCCCTCGATCCGGGCACGCTGCAGCAGCCGCGTGACGACCTCGTCCTCGTCGACGACGAGACTGATGACCGCGTCGAGCTCGTGGCCGGTGGGCTCGATCATCCCGTCGAGCTCCTCGACCTGGGCGAGCGTGCGCGGGTAGCCGTCGAGAAGGAATCCGCCGGCCGCATCGGGTTCGCCGATCCGGTCGCGAACCATGTTGTTGGTGATCTCGTCCGGGACGTACTCGCCGGCGTCCAGATAGCGCTTGGCCTCCAGGCCGAGCGGCGTGGCCAGCGATACGTTGGCGCGGAAGATGTCGCCGGTGGAGATGGCCGGGATGCCGTGGTGCTGGGCGAGGTGCTTGGCCTGGGTGCCCTTACCCGCGCCTGGCGGGCCCATGATGATGATCCGCATCAGACGTCTCCCATGATCCTGTGATCGCCGGCGGCACGTTGCGCGCAGGCGCGGCACGTCTCGGGAGACGTCATGTCGACGGGGAGCTCCCAGAAGGTGTACCAGAGCGCTGTCGGTTCTCCGCAGGCCGTTCGTTGGGAGCCGTTCCTTCGGATGTGGACCGTTCCCCATGGCAGTCGGTGGCGAGAGTGCCGCGGCTGTGTCTGAGGTGCCGTCGCGAGCCACTGCATGCCCACGGTGCCACGTGACTGAGGCCTGGGGAGGGTTGCCGACGCTGGTGTCATCACGGATCCCTTCAGCTATTTGATCTCGGCGATGACGGCGCCGTTGGCGACGGTCTCGCCGACGGTGGCGGTCAGGGCGGTGATGGTGCCGGTCTTGTGGGCTTTGAGGGGTTGTTCCATCTTCATGGCCTCGATGACCACGACGACGTCGCCTTCGGTGACCTCTTGGCCTTCGTCGACGGCGATCTTGACGATGGTGCCCTGCATCGGCGAGGTGACGGAGTCGCCGGAGGCGGCTGCGCCGGCCTTCTTCGCGGAGCGCTTGGGCTTCTTCGCCGTGGTGCCGCCGCCGGCGGTGAGGCCGCCGAGCCCGGCGGGCAGGGAGACGTTGAGACGCTTGCCGCCGACCTCGACCACCACGGTCTGCCGCTCGCCAGCCTCTTCGGCCGGTTCACCGGTGGTGCCGGCGTAGGGGGTGATCTGGTTGTCGAAGTCGGTCTCGATCCAGGTGGTGTAGACCTCGAAGGCGCCGTTGGCGGCGGTGTAGGCGGGGTCGTTGACGACGGCCTGGTGGAAGGGGATGGCGGTGGGCATCCCGTCGACCTGGAACTCATCGAGCGCCCGCCGCGAGCGCTCGAGTGCCTGCTCGCGTGAGGAGCCGGTGATGATGAGCTTGGCGATGAGGGAGTCGAAGGCGCCGGGGATGGTCTCGCCCTTCTCATAACCGCCATCGAGGCGTACCCCGGGCCCGGCCGGGGGTGCCCATTCGGTGAGGGTGCCGGGGGCGGGCATGAAGTTGTTCCCGCCGTCTTCGGCGTTGATGCGGTATTCGATGGAGTGGCCGCGGACCTCGGGGTCCTCATAGCCGAGCTCTTCGCCGGCGGCGATGCGGAACATCTCGCGGACCAGGTCGATGCCGGTGACTTCCTCGGAGACGCAGTGTTCGACCTGGAGGCGGGTGTTGACCTCGAGGAAGGAGATGGTGCCATCGGCGGCGACGAGGAACTCACAGGTCCCCGCGCCGACGTAGCCGGCCTCACGCAAGATGGCCTTGGAGGACTCATAGAGGCGCTTGTTCTGTTCCTCGCTCAGGAACGGTGCGGGGGCTTCCTCGACCAGTTTCTGGTGGCGGCGCTGCAGGGAGCAGTCACGGGTGGAGATCACGACCACGTTGCCGTGGGTATCGGCCAGGCACTGGGTCTCGACGTGGCGGGGCTTGTCGAGGAACTTCTCCACCAGACACTCACCGCGACCGAAGGCACCCACGGCTTCGCGGACGGCGGATTCGTAGAGGTCGGGGATCTCCTCCAGGGTGCGGGCGACCTTGAGGCCGCGTCCGCCGCCACCGAAGACCGCCTTGATGGCGACCGGGAGGCCGTGCTCCTGGGCGAACGCGGTGATCTCGGTGGCGTCCTTGACCGGGTCCTTGAGGCCCGGAGCCAGCGGCGCCCCGGCCTTGAGTGCGATCTGCTTGGCCTTGGCCTTGTCACCCAGGGCGTCGATGGCTTCGGGGGAGGGACCGATCCAGGTCAGACCGGCCTCGATCACAGCTTTGGCGAAGTCGGCGTTCTCGGCCAAGAACCCGTAGCCGGGGTGGACCGAGTCCGCGCCGGACTGGCGGGCGACCTGGAGGATCTTCTCGATCGAGAGGTAGGACTCCGCCGGGGTCGCACCATCCAACGAGTAGGACTCATCGGCCAGCCGCACGAACAGTGCGTCACGGTCGGGGTCGGCATAGACCGCGACCGAGCCGATCCCGGCGTCCTTGCACGCACGGATCACGCGAACAGCGATCTCACCACGGTTGGCGATCAGGACCTTTGTCAGTTCAGGCACGGTGTTCTGCTTTCTACGACGTTCAGTTCGGAAGAGCGCTGGCGCGCCAGGCGTTGGGGCCGGGGTGGACGGGGGTACGCAGCTGGGGGGTGGCCCACAGGGAGCGTGGCTTCTTCTTGGCTGCCTCGCCGGCTGAGCCGAGGGCCGCGAAGACGGCCACGATCGCGGCGACTTCTTCGGGGGTGGCGTTGTGGTCGATGACCTTGAGCAGGGGCTTCTGCTCGGCCCCCTGCTCGGCCCCCTGCTCGGCCCCCTGCTCGGCCCCCTGCTCGGCCCTCTGCTCGGCCCTCTGCTCGGCCCTCTGCTCGGCCCTCTGCTCGGTCGTCGGCTCCTCGGGCGCGGTCACAGCGGGATGTTCCCGTGCTTCTTCGCGGGGAGCGTTTCCCTCTTGGTGCGCAGCAGGCGGAGGGCGCGGGTGACTTCGGCGCGGGTTTCGTGGGGTGGGATGACGGCGTCGATGTAGCCGCGTTCGGCGGCGATGTAGGGGTTGGCCAGGGTGGTTTCGTACTCGTCGATGAGCTGGGCGCGTTTGGCCTCGATCTCGTCGGTGCTGGCGCCGGAGGTTTCCAGGTCGGCCAGGGTGCGGCGGTGGATGATGTTGGCCGCGCCTTGGGCGCCCATGACCGCGATCTGGGCGGTGGGCCAGGCCAGGTTGATGTCGGCGCCGAGGTGTTTGGAGCCCATCACGTCATAGGCGCCGCCGTAGGCCTTGCGGGTGATGATCGTGACCAGGGGGACGGTGGCCTCGGCGTAGGCGTAGATCAGTTTCGCGCCGCGGCGGATGATGCCGTTGTGTTCTTGGTCGGTGCCGGGTAGGAACCCGGGGACGTCGACGAAGGTGATGACCGGGACGTTGAAGGCGTCGCAGGTGCGGACGAAGCGGGCGGCCTTCTCGGAGGCGTCGATGTCGAGACAGCCGGCGAACTGCATCGGCTGGTTGGCCACGATCCCGACCGGGCGGCCCTCGATCCGGGCGTAGCCGATCAAGATGTTGGGGGCCCACAACGGCTGGACCTCGAGGAACTCCTCATCGTCCACGACGTGGGAGATGACCTCGTGCATGTCGTAGGGCTGGTTCCCGCCATCAGGGATGAACGTGTCCAGCTCGCGGTCCAGGTCGGAGATCTCCAGATCCGCGGCCTCGTCGAACGCGGGGGGCTCCTCCATGTTGTTCGAGGGCAGGTAGGAGAGCAGGGCTTTGACGTAGTCGATCGCGTCGGCCTCATCAGCGCCCATGTAGTGGGCCACCCCGGACTTGGAGTTGTGGGCCAGGGCGCCGCCGAGCTCTTCCATGGTGATGTCCTCACCGGTGACGGTCTTGATGACGTCGGGGCCGGTGATGAACATGCCCGAGGTCTTGTCGACCATGATGGTGAAGTCGGTGACCGCGGGGGAGTAGACATGCCCGCCGGCGCAGTTGCCCATGATCAGGCTGATCTGCGGGATCACCCCCGAAGCGTGGACGTTGCGTTTGAAGATCTCCCCATACAGACCGAGGGAGACCACACCCTCTTGGATCCGGGCGCCGGCGCCCTCGTTGATCCCGATCAGCGGGGACCCGGTCTTGATCGCCAGGTCCATGATCTTGGTGATCTTCTCGCCATAGACCTCACCCAGGGAGCCACCGAAGACGGTGAAGTCCTGGGAGAAGACACAGACCTGACGGCCCTCGATGGTGCCGTACCCGGTGACCACACCATCCCCGAAGGGCCGGTTCCTCTCCAGCCCGAACGCGACCGACCGGTGCCGGGCCAGCTCATCGACCTCCTGGAAGGAGCCCTCATCCAGGAGCATCTCGATCCGCTCCCGCGCGGTCTGACGACCCTTCGCATGCTGCTTCTCCACCGCCTTGGCAGAACCAGCATGGACAGCCTCGTCAAGACGACGCTCCAGCTCGGCCAGCTTCCCGGCAGTCGTGTGCAGATCGATCTCGGCGCCCGAGGAATCGGGTGCGGTGGTGGGCTCGGCGCTCAACGGGACTCCTTGTGAACTTCAGTGTCAATGAGTGAGACTAAGTGTCATGCGGCATGATGTCCAGGGAACGATCCAAAAGGGAGAGTGATGGCAGCAGCGCGTGACGAGATCTCGGATGCGGCGTTCCGCCTGTTCGGGATCCAGGGCTACGCGGCCACCTCTGTCGACGACATCGCGTCCGAGGCCGGCGTCAGCCGCAGCACCTTCTTCCGCTCCTTCGGGTCCAAGGAAGCGGTGATCTTCCCCGACCACGATGAGATTCTCGGCCGGGTCGAAGAGCGATTGCGTTCCTCGCCCGCAGACGCCGGCCTTGCCGCCGTTACGGACGCGGTCAAGATCGTGCTGTTCCACTACGTCGCGGAGGGCGAGCGCGCGCGGGAGCGCTATGGGCTGACCTCCACCGTGCCGGCGCTCCGCGAACGTGAGCTGGTGAGCGGCGCCCGCTACCAACGCCTCTTCCGCCGCTACCTGAGCCACTGGGCCGACGCCTCTCCAGAAGCGGAGCTCCGCGCCGAGATGACGGCAGCGGCGGTCGTCGCCGCACACAACCGCGTGCTTCGCCGATGGCTCCGGCGGGAGTGCACGGACCCTCAACGGGAGATCGAGCAGGCACTGGCTGCGGTCCACCGCACGTTCGCCGACGAGAGCGACGCATCGATCGGGATGCTCGTCGTTCCGGCCGGCGTACCCGCCTCAGCCGTGGAGAAGGCAGTCAAAAGGGCGCTGGAAGGCATTGCCGTCCGAAACCTCGATAGATGAGGTAGGACGGCAATCGCGTCAGCCGATGCTCTCGAGCTGGCGGATGATGATGCCGGTGAAGTCTCCTGGCCCGCCGTCGGTGTAGAGCGAGATGCCGGTGTCGCCCTCGGCAAAGTGCACCTGCTGGGAGAGCACGGTGTGGCCGGCGTTGACGAACACCTCGACGCTCTGGGTGTCGACGAAGATCCGCAGGTGCACTGTTCGTGCGGTGGCGTCGATGGGTGCGGCGGCTCGCGTGTAGGGCGCCAATGAGTATCCGGCGAGGTCGGAGGGGGCGCGGTCGACATAGATCTCGGCCCCGTACTTGCCGATGTTGGTGTGTCGTGATCCGTCCGCGGAGCGTCCGACCGAGACCCCGACGTTGGTGGCGGTGTCCCAGGAGATGTCGAGCTCGAGCTCGTAGGCTCGTCCGCTCCAGGGGAGTACGAGGCTGCCGTCGACCGTGCGGTCTCCCAGAGTCGTGGTCGCTGCCACGTAGTCCGAGAGTGTGCTCACGGGGCTGCTGAGCAGGGAGTACCACCCGCCCGATTGCCGCTCGAGGCGCAGCTCGCGCACGATCGAGTTCTGTCCGTTGTAGCCGTCGGAGACGTCGGTCGGCACGTCTCGTGCGGCGTACTTCCAGTTGTTCATCCAGGCGATGGCGAGGCGCTTGGTCTCGGGAGCATCGACGGCGGGCCAGGTGACGGCGGCGTACCAGTCCCAGCCCCAGTCGAGCCACTGCGGGGTCAGGTCGTAGGCGATGAACTCCTCGCCGTTCCAGGTGCCCATCCAGTAGGCGTACGTCATCGGCAGACCGATGCTGTAGGCGTCCATGCTGGCGCCGAGCACCCAGTGTCGGGTGCCGTCGTTCGCGGTCATCTCGAACAGGTCGGGGCACTCGATGCCGCCGAGGGCGTGGTTCGGGTAGTCGAAGTTGCGCTTCAGCTGCCAGTCGATCAGGTTCGAGGAGGTGTAGAAGGCCGCGTACCGTGCCCGTCCGATCACGCACACCCACTCGCCGCGGGCTGCGTCCCAATGGATCTTCGGGTCCCGGAACCACTCGGCGTTCTCGATCTCGGCGGGCGTCGTCGCGGTGCGCCCGTCTGTGTTGACGATCACCGGATCGGGCCGAGGGGCGAAGGTGAAGCCGCCGTCGGTCGACCAGTAGAGGTACTGCTCCTGGTACCTGCGGATGCCGTCGGTGGGTTGCGTCGCGAGCGCGATGACAGCTCCCGCGCCGTATCCGGCCGTGTTCGCCGTGTCGACGACGGCCGACCCGGACCACACCGGGAAGTCGGGCTGAAGGGGCATCACGGTGCCGTGGTGGGTGAAGGCGACACCGTCGGTCGTCGTCGCGTGGTCCCAGCCGCCGGGGCCGTTGTTCTGCGTCGAGTGCAGGTAGTAGAGCTGGTAAGCGCCGCCGGTGGTGACCGGGCGCTGCGGGTCGCACAGCCATCCCGAGGGAGGCGTCATGTGGTAGACCGCCCGCAGTGACGTCTGCGCGGCGTGTGTGGCGGTCGGGCCGGCGTGCACCGCGAAGAACGCGAGCGAACCGGCGCCGGCGCCTCGCAGCAGACTGCGTCGTGAGATGGGGTGGGGCATGACGACTCCTTCGGTTCGGCCCGATGCGTCGGGCAGATCGGCTGTTGTCACAGTGCGGTTGCGGGGTGATCCTGCGGAGCGTGGAGCGGTGTCGTGGCCGGGTCGGGCATCGACTCGTCGCTCGCGACGTCGACAGCGGTGTACGTGACCGCGCCCGGGCGCTCGGTACCGACGGTTACGGCGATGGGTCCGAGGCCGAGGGGGACAAGGTTCGAGACGGTCGCCGCGCCGTGGTCCGCGAAGATCTCGAGCAGCGGTCCGTCGAGGCTGAGAAGCAGTTGGACCGGACCCCCGGTCCCCACCTCGGCGACGCTCGTCGAGGGAAAGTCGGCGTGCACCGCCTCGGCCGCGGGACCACGTCGGGTGACCCGGAGTGCTCTCCCCGAGTGCTCCAGGTCGACGCACGCGTCGGCATCACCGCGCAGTCGTACGCTGACAGCCCCCGTGGTGTCCGGATCCCACCGCAGGTCGAGCACGCTGTGACCGCTGAGAGAGAGGTCGACCGGCTGCTCGGCGGCGACCGCCGTGGCCCGTGCCGCCCGGGTGAGTTGCTCGAGAAGGAACGAGGGAGGCCTCTGGACGAGCCGAGGTCGACCCCGGACGGTGTGCAGAGCGAGCTGTCGCGGCAGAGACATCGCGCCCTTCCACGGTGTGGAGGGAAATGCTTCGGCGTAACGCCAGTTGCTCATCCAGCCGACCATGATGGCGGCCCCATGTGGAGCACTGTCGAAGGTGACGCCAGCGTAGAAGTCGCGACCGCTGTCGAGGCCGACGAGCTCCGCGGAGTCGGCCGTGAACCTGGTCCCGTCGAAGCGGCCAACGACGTAGCTCATCGAGGAACCCCCACGATCCGCGTCGTCGCCGACCGGGTTGGTGCTGAGGATCAGCGCCCAGCGCACGTCGTCGGGATCGTCATCGAGCGGGAGCGGAACGAGATCCGGGCATTCCCAGACGACGCCGGTCGGTCCCAACGGCCCGAAGGCACTCGCGTGTTCCCATGAGCGGAGGTCGTCCGAGGTGTAGAAGTGCACCTGTCGCTCCTCTGCCTCGACAGCGAGCAGAATCCAGCGAAGCCGGCCCGTTCCGTCGGTGTAGCGGATGACCTTTGGATCCCGGAAGGCACTCGTGCCCCGGTCGAGCACCGGGTTGTCGGCGTCGAGCTCCCAGGTGAAGCCGCCGTCCTTGCTGGTCGCTCGCGATTGGGCCTGACGGCCGTCTGCGTAGGCGCTGGTGTAGTACGCGGTCAGCTCGGTGCCATCCGCAGCCGGGGTCGAGACGATCGACCCCGAGAAGATCTGCTCGCCGTCGCGGAACCGCAGCGCGACCGGGTGCTCGGTCCAGTGCTGCAGGTCCGTGCTGGTCGCATGGCCCCAGCTCATGTTTCCCCACTCGGATCCCTCGGGGTTGAACTGGTAGAAGAGGTGCCAGCGGCCGCGGTCGTGGACGAGTCCGTTGGGGTCGTTCATCCAATTGCGCAGCGGGGTGAAGTGGAAGGTCGGCCTGGGCACGACGGGCGAGTCGGACATCGCTCTCCTCAGATCGACTCTCGTGGCACGGATGGGCAGGTGACCCGCATCAGCTGCTCGGTGGACGACGACTCGATACCGAGCAGCACTCGGACGCCGGCAGCGCCGAGCTCGTAGTGCGGAAGCGCGACTGTCGACAGCGGGGGGCGCAGGTGCGCGGCGATGACGTCCTGGTTGTCGAAGCCGATGACAGCGATGTCGCCGGGGATGTTCAACCCGTGTTCGCGCAGTCCGTCGTAGAGGCCCATCGCCACGCGGTCGTTGTGACAGAACACGGCTGTCGCCTTCGACTCGACGATGCGGGATGCGGTGGCGTACCCGCCCTCCTGCGCAGGTTCGGCCGGGAACACGAGTGAGTCATCGAAGTCGATGCCGGCTGTCTCGAGAGCGCTGCGGTATCCGGCGAGGCGGCCGCTCTGGGCCGGCGACGGTGTCGTCGTGTTGATGAACGCGATCCTGCGGTGCCCCGCGGCCAGCAGCTCCTCGGTCGCCGTCCGGCCGCCCTGCTCCTCGTCAGGCACGACGGCAGGTAGTCCACTGTTCTCGGCGAAGCAGTCGACGAGCACGGTGTCGGCCTGGTGCAGAAGCTCGGGCACGACGATCTCGCGGTGATACCAGGTCGAGTAGAGGATGCCGTGCACCTGATGTTCGAGCATCATCGCGATGGCCTCGTTCTCGGCTGCTTCGTTGCCGTCGGTGTTGGCGACGAGCAGCACGTAGCCGTGCGCCCAGGCCTCATCCTGCGCGCCGTGGATGATCTGGCCGGCGAACGGAGTGGTCGCGATCGCGTCCGCGACCAGGCCGATGAATCGCGAGCCGCCACGTGACAAGGTCTTGGCCAGGGCGTTCGGCCGGTAGCCGAGTGCTGTGACGGCCTCCTGCACGCGCCGCCGGGCCCCGTCGCCGATACGCGCGCCTGGCTTGTTGTTGACGACGTGGGACACGGTCGCGACCGATACGCCCGCGGCCTTGGCGACGTCCCGCATCGTCACGCTCGAGCCAATCGCCTTGTTGGGTTCGGGGGTGCTCATCCCTTGGTCGCCCCGCTCTCGAGGCCCTGGATCATCGCCTTGTTGAGGACGAGGAAGACCAGCAGAAGCGGCGTCACGGTCACGCAGACGGCCGCGAACGTGGCAGTCCAGTCGGTGTTGCCCATGGCCCCGATGTAGTTCTGCAGACCGAGCGGGATGGTCTTGAGCCCGTCGGAGAGCACGAAGGTGTTCGCGAAGATGAAGTCGTTCCAGATGAAGATGCTGTTCACGAGTACGACCGTAATGATCGTGTTCGCCGAGAGCGGGAAGGTGATCTGCGCGAAGATCCGGTAGGGCCCCGCCCCGTCGAGCGATGCGGCCTCATACAGCTCGCGGGGGATGTACTCGTAGAACGACGAGAACAGATAGACGGCCATCGGGAGCGAGAACGCGGCCAGCGGGATGATCATCGACAGATGGGTGTCGAGGAGCCCGATCTGTGAGTAGTCGATGAACAGCGGCACCAGCGCGATCTGCACCGGCACGACGATCCCGAGCAGGAACAAGGAGCGTACGACGCCGCTGAACCGGAAGCCGAGCACCTGCAGGGCGTACGCGGCCATCATCCCCGCGACGACGATCAGCAGGCTCGCCCCGGCCGTGACGATGAAGCTGTTGAGGATGTTCAGCCACAGGTTGCCGGTCGCGAAGGCTCGCTCGTAGTTGTCGAGGGTGTAGTCCGAGGGCAGCGCGAACGGGCTGCCACCGGTGAAGTCCGCGGCGGTGCGGAAGCTTGTCAGGAAGAGCCACAGCAGCGGGTAGACCTGCACCGCGACGATGAGCACGATCGTGATCGTGAGCAGCGCGCGTTGCAGACGGAGTCTTGGCGGTGGCGCGGCCCCGCGGGGCTTGGGCGGGTTCGGCACGGTGGCCTCCGGCGGTCGGGTGAGCACGGTCGTGGTCACGAGTCGTCCCTTCGACGAAGCAGCAGGAAGATGAGGCCGACCGCGACCAGACACTCGACGACGATGAAGACCGAGATGGCGCTGGCATAGCCGTAGTCGGTGTGCACGAAGGCGGTCTTGTACATGTACGTCGTGAGCAGCTCGGAGGACTGGCCCGGGCCGCCGTTCGTCAGCAGGTAGGGGATGTCGAAGCCGCGCAGCGCGAAGGTCGTGGCCATGACCGTGGTCGTGATCCACACCGGCCTGATGTAGGGGAATCGGATACGCCAGAACGTCTGCCACCAGGACGCACCGTCGAGTCGCGCTGCCTCTTCGAGCTCGCGAGGCACGGCGATGAGTGCTGCGTACACGATGAGCATGTAGAGGCCGGTGAAGCGCCAGCCCTCCGGGACCGAGACGGCCGCGAGGACCGTGTTCACGTTCGAGAGCCAGGCGGTCTGGGCGGCCTCGAGGCCGATCCAGGCGAGCAGCTGGTTGAGCGGGCCCACGGGGTCGAAGGAGTAGATCCGCTGGAACAGGAACGCGATCGCGACCGTCGAGATGACCGCAGGCAGCAGGTAGAGCGTCTTCACCAGCTCCCGGGCCCTTGGCAGTGCCGTCAGGAGCGCAGCGACGGCGAGGGCGCCGCCGAGCTGGAGCACCAGGCAGATCACCAGGTAGCCGAGCGCGTTACCGAACGCCGTCCAGAAGACGTCGTCGCGGGCGAACATCTTGACGTAGTTGTCGAGGCCGACGAACCTCATCTCCGTGATGCCGTCCCAGCTGAACAGGCTGAGGAACAGCGACTGCACGATCGGAAGCAGCACCGCGACGCCGTACAGCAGCAGTGGCGGGATCAGGAAGACCGCCACCGAGAGCCGAGACCGGCGCGGAAGCATCGACGTCGCCGCTGGGCTCCTGCGTCGGCGCTGACCAGAACGGCCTGCGCGGAGCCCGGTCTGTGCGAGGTCAGCCATCGCTGTTCTCCGCGAGCGTGTTGTCCATCGTCTCGATGAACTCGTCCGGCTCGATGTCTCCCTGAACCAGCAGTGTCAGCTCCTGCTGCAGGCGTGTGTTCGTGGCGGGGTCGAGCTGGGTGTCCCAGGGCATCGCGCTGTCGGCACCGACCTCGTCGGCCTGCTTCACGGCCTTGGGGTAGAGGTCGGTCGCGTTCTCGGGGATCGAGGTCTCGACGTTCGTGGTGGGAGAGAGCGCACCAGTCGAGGCGTACATCTCCGGATAGCGTTCGAGGGCGTAGGCGAGGAAGTCGCGCACCAGCGGGTCATAGGTCTGCGAGTTGACCGCCATGCCGATGCCTGAGGGAGTGACGTACGCGTTGTCGTCGGTGACGGCGCCGTCGACCGTCGGCAGGGTGAAGTAGTCGACCGATCCGCGCACCGCCGGGTCGAGCGCGTCCGTCGCGAGATTGGCGAGCTCCCAGGTCCCGATGTTGTAGATCGCGGCCTTCCCCGAGGTGAACAGGCCCTGCGCGTCTGCGTACCCGGTCGAGGAGAAGTCTTCCTGGAAGCATCCGGCCTGACCCAGGTCGTAGAGCCACTCGGCTGCCGCGCGGCCGGCGGGGTCGGCGAACTTCGCCTCCCCGTTCTTGAGGTCTTGGACGTACGCCGGCCCGGCCATCCGGAACGGGTAGTAGGCCAGATAGCGTTCCAGCGGCCACTGGTCCTGCCCGTCGAGAGCGATCGGAGTGACACCTGCGGCTCGCAGGTCCCTGCACAGCTGGGGGAAGTCGTCGAGCGTCTTGGGAACCTCGACGTTCGCGCGCTCGAGAAGCGCGGAGTTGTACCAGAAGAACTCGAGCTGGAACTCGAACGGCACCATGTGGAGCGAGCCGTCGTCGAAGCGCTGGTAGTTCAGCGCTGCCTCGCGATAGTCGTCGGCGAGACCGAGATCCTTCAGCAGCAGGTCGATGTCGAGCATGCGGCCCTGGTCGGCGAGCTTCTGGGCGAACGGCGTCGCGTCGGTGTCGAACAGCTCTGGCAGCTTGTTCGCTGCGGCGAGGGTCTCGTACTTCTGGATGTAGGAGGGACGGTCGGGGGTCGTGATCAGGTTGAGGGAGAACCCCGGGTGGTCCTTGGCGTACTCCTCGGCGATCTGCTCCATCGCCGTGATCACCCCGCCATCGGCTGGGCGCGAGAGCAGCCAGGAGATCTCGCGAGCCTCGACCTCGCCCTCGGGATCGATGTCGGTGGGATCGGCGCTGACAGCTGTGCCCGAGCAGCTGGTGAGCGCGAGCGCGGCGGCGGTCAGGGCGGCACACAGGGCCGTCTTGGGGATGGTGATGGGCATTGTCGGTCTCCGTTGACTTGGTCGGAAGGGGGCTGAGTCGGTAGGGACGAACGGGGGAGAGGGATCAGGTTGCGGCAGCGACCAGATCGTGGTTAGAGACGGTGGGCTCAGGGCCCCGCTCGGCGCGGACGAACACGGTGAAGGTGTCGACGGTGACCGTGCCCTCGCCGGCGAAGACGCCCACGTGGCCCGTCGGTCGGCCGTAGATCCGAGTGCTCAGCACCGTGGCGTTGTCGAGGGTGGCCACGCAGAGATCGCCGTCGACGATGACCTCGAGCTCGTGCGCCCCGGGCCCGATCCGGCAAGGACGCTCCAGCTCGATCGCGAACGGTACGTCGCCGGAGATCTGCCACTGCTCGGTGCCTGTGCTCCGGCGCGGCCAGCGGTCGAGGACGAGACGGCCGCGCTTCGGTTCGAGACGGAGCACGTACGCCTCGTCCCCATCGGCACTCGCGCGCAGCAGCAGGCCGCACTCCGTCGTGCCGTCGGCGATGTCGAACCTGACGACGGACCGGAATGCGCTGGGGGCCTCGGCCGGGGTCACCTCGACCGTGTAGCCCTCAGGGGAGCTCAGGACAGTGCCCGCATCGATCCCGACGTCATCGATCTCGGCGTCGAACGTCTCGCGCAGCGCGGTGGTCGGGTGGAAGGCGAGGGTCCCGTCCTCGCGCTGGTCGGCCTCGAGGACCGACATCGTGCCGGCCCACTGCCATGCACCGTCGTCGCTGTCGCCCTCTCGTGAGGCTATCCAGCCGAAGAAGAAGCGACGACCGTCGCGGCCTGCCGACTTGGCGGCGTAGAACGCACGTCCGTCGAGCGTGTCGTGCTCCGGGACGATCCACGGGCCGTGCTGGCTGCGCGACATGCGGTAGCGAGTGGTGAAGGCGTCGCTGAACTCGGAGTAGACGAGATACCACCACTCACCCCACTGGAAGACCTCGGGGCACTCCATCGCGACGTACCGCTGCGGGTCCCAGAAGGGCTCGGCCGGCTCCCAATGCGCCAGATCGCGCGAGAGGCACTGCGCGATCACGCCGCGTCGTCGCGCCGGCCCCTTCGCGTGGCGGGCGGTGATGAGCATCCGCCACAGCTGCGCTGCCTCGTCCCAGAAGACGAAGGGGTCACGCCAGTCGCCGGTCTCGTAGCCGTCGGTGGCGCCGAACGTCTCGCCTGGACGCCGCTGCCAGGTGCGCATGCCGTCGCGGCTCGTGGCGTGCATGACCAGTTGCAGCGGCCGACCATCAGAGCCCGTGTTGGCGGGGTTCTGACCGGTGTAGAACGCGTGATGGGTGCCATCCGGGCCGAGCACGATGCTGCCGGTGTAGATGTTGAAGTCATCGGCAGAGGGGCCGTTCGATGCGATGCCTTCGCCGAGCTCGCGAAAGCGGACGAGATCCTCCGTCACCACCCGGTGCCATGGCATGCCCGCGGCCGGACTCAGGCGAGTCTCGCGCAGATAGAAGAGATGGAAGGCTCCGTCCTCTTGCCACGGAATGACATCGCCTACCCATGCCTCCTGCGGTCGGTAGAACCCCTGCTGACTCATGACACCTCATCTATTGGTTAACCGGTTACGCATGGAATCGTAGATGTGACGCGCCTCACTGGTCAAGCGGTTAACCAAGTTAACCAGATTGTCTCGCCGCCGCGGTCCACGGCCCTGGTCGCCGACGGTGCGTAACCTGTCCAGCTCCCAGGCGGTGCGGGGCAAGCCCCAGGACGAACCGACGCCGGACGCCGGTCACCGCTCGGACGACACCCCAGTGCCTTCGTCGTCCCGGTGACGGGGCGACGTCTCCGGGACGTCCGAAGTCCCGGTCGGCGGCGCCGGCTCGCCCTCGATCGAGATGTGGGGGAGGACCCTGTCGAGCCATCGGGGCAGCCACCAGGCAGCGCCTCCGAAGATCACCAGCGCTGCCGGCGCAAGGGTGACCACGAGGATGCCCGCGAGGAGCACAGCGACGGAGAGGCCGACGCCGAACTGCTTGATCGTCGGGTCGGGGTCGAGGATGAAGCTGGCGAACACCGACGCCATGATGAGGGCCGCGGCCGTGGTGATCCGGGCGCTGGAGACCAGCCCCGAGTGGACCGCATGCCGGGGTTCGGCCCCCTCGTGGACGTGCTGCTGGACGTGGCTGACGAGGAAGACCTCGTAGTCCATCGAGAGCCCGAACAGGCCGGCGAACATCATCAGAGGTACGTAGCTGGCGATCGGCACCGTCGACGACGCCGTGTCGATGCCGAGCAGGTCGATGCCCCAGCCCCACTGGAACATGGCGGTGAGGACGCCGAACGCGGCGGCCGCCGAGAGCAGGTTGGTCACCGCTGCCTGGAGCGGGATGAGCAGCGAACGGAAGGCCACCATCAGCAGCAGGAAACCGAGCAGGATCACGGTTCCGATGACGAGCAGCAGCCGGGCCGAGATGAGGGAGGCCAGGTCGACGTAGGACGCGGTGTAGCCACCGACGTACGACGTGATGCCCGTGCCCAGGCTCGTCTTCGGCAGCACGGAGTCGCGGACGTGCCCGACGAGATCGGCGGTGTCGTCCGAGGCGGGGGCCGTCGTCGGTACGGCGGAGAGGAGGACGACGTCGCCCTTCTTGTTGATCTGCGGCGGAGTGAGGGTCGCAACGCCCTTGGTGTCCGAGAGACTCTTCTGCAGGTTCACCACGCGGAGATCGGTGCCGCGTGCATCGCCGCCCGCCGCCGTCATCATCTGGGTCAGCTCGTCCTGCAGCTGCTCGGCCTCCTTCTGCTCCTGCTGGGCCTGTTTCTGCTCGGCCTTGAGGTCGTCGGCCTTTTTCTGGAGCTCGTTCGCCTGCTGCTCCAACGCGTCGCCCTGCCTGCGCAGCGAGGCGGCCTGGGCTTGGAGCTCGTTGCCCTGGGCTTGCAGCGAGGCCGCCTGACGCTCCAGCTCGGCCTTCTGCCGGTTGAGCGAGTCGGCCTGTCGTTGCAGCGCGTCGGCCTGTTGCTGGAGGCGCTGTGCCTGAGCCTGCAGCCGGCGGGCCTGCCGGGCGAGGCTGCGTGCCTCCGCCTCCAGCGGTGCGAGCTTCTTCTGGACGGCGGCCTGCTCCGCCTCCACCGCGTCGAGGCGGGTCTGCAACCGTTCCACCAGGGCCTCGTCGCCGTCCTGCTCGGCACGTGCGATGCGGCGTTCCAGGACGCGCTCGCGGGCCCGGAGCCGTACGAGCTCCCGGACGAGCGGCCGGGCCTGAGCTGCCAGTCGTCTCGCTTCACGCCGCAGCTGGTCCCGGCGGGCCTCGAGGCGTGCCTGCTCGGCCTCGAGGGTCCGCTGCTCGGCGCGGAGCCGGTCGGCCTGCCGTTCGAGGTCCGCCTGCTGTGCGCGCAGCGCGCCTGCCTGCCGTTCGAGGTCGGCCTGCTCCGCCTGCAGTGCCGCGCTCTGCCGTTCCAGGGACGCCTGCTCGGCTTCGAGCTGTGCCTGCTCGTCCTCGAGCTGCTGTTGCTGTTTGGGCAGCTCCTTCTGCTTCTTCTCCAGGTCGGACTTGAGCGACATCGCCTTGTCGTACTTCTGGGTGTACTCGTCGCTCGGGGCCGCAGGCGGGTCGAACGACGAGGCGACCTGCAGCGGACCGTTGTAGCCGACGCCCAGGCCCGCGCTGATCAGGTCGTACGCCTGCCGCTCGGTCGTCTCCTTCGAGGTGGCGCCGACATCCTCCTGGCCGAGCTCGAGGCTCAGCACCGGGACGATGAGTGGCGCCAGAGCCGCGAGCGAGAGGCCCGCGACCACCCACGGGTGACGGTGGACGACTCCGGCCCACTTCGCCCACATGCCCTGGTCGCGTCGACGGCCCGGACGCATGAACGCCGGCAGTGAGGCCCAGGCGATCCGGTGGCCCAGCAGTCCGAGGAACGCAGGCAGCAGGGTGATCGCCACCAGGACGGCGGCCACCACGGCCATGGCCGAGGCGTACCCGAGCGCGGAGACCAGCGGGATGCCGGCCACGCCCAGCGCGAGGAGGGCCACCACGACGGTGCAGCCGGCGAAGACGATGGCGCTGCCGGACGTCGCCACCGCGTGCGCGATCGACTCGCGGATCGGCATCCCGTCGCGCATCTGGTCCTGGTGGCGGGTGATCAGGAAGAGGGCGTAGTCGATGCCTACGCCGAGGCCGATCATGGTGGCCAGGGTCGGCCCGGCGGACGGGATCGCGAGGAGGTGACCGACCAGACCGACGGTGGCCAGGGCGACGCCGAGGCCGACGACGGCGGTGATGATCGGCAGCCCCATCGCCACCAGGCTCCCGAGCACGAGGCTGAGGATGATCATCGCCGCGATGATCCCGACGACCTCGCTGGTCCTGGACTCGTCGGTCGACAGCGTCGAGCCGATGGAGCCGCCGGCCGCGGTGGTGATGCCCGCGTCCTGTGCGGGGTGGGTGGCGTCCAGGACGTCACCGGCGATCTTCTCCGTCAGGTCGCCGGACCCGACGTCCATCAGCACCGGCGCGAAGGCTGTCCGACCGTCTTTCGACAGCAGGCCGGCGGTCTGTCCGTCGCTGCTCAGCGGGTTGGTGACGGTGTGGACGTGTGGCTGCTTGCCGATCTCCTTGACCGCGTCGTCGACGGCCTGCTTGTTGGCGGTGTCGGTCAGCTTCCCCTTGCTCACGTGGAAGACGATCGGGTTGACGCCGTTCTGCTGGGGCGGGAACCGGTCGGAGAGCAGGTCCTTCGCCTCCTGGCTGCCGGTGCCGGGCAGCGCGAGGTCGTTGCTGGTCTTGACGCCGAGGCCCGAGACGGCCACGACCACGGTGACGAGCACCAGGGCCCAGGCGCCGATGACGAGGAGGCTGTGCCGGGCGCAGAAGCCACCGAGTCGCCGGAGGAGAGCTGCCACGACGCTGCTCCCTTCTGCGGCCTCGTCGCATGAGCCGCGTGGGCGCGTGTGCTCCTCAAGGACCGTAGCGAGACCTCGTGACAGGGGAGGGGGGCGATATCCAGGTTCCCCGGAATCGGGGACCACTCCGAAGGGGTTGCCGTGGGCACGGCAACGTCCCCTGAACCGCGTTTCGGCAGGTCAGAGGGTGAAGCGGACGGGCTGGCCTGTAAGCCGGGGAGTCCTCACGCTTAAACGGCTATCAACGAGCGTATGCGGGAAATCGCGCCTGACCTGCGGAAACTTTGATTGTTGTCGACGGCCAATGACGACAAGAGTCGAAAATCCTGTCCACAGTATGTCCGCAGTAGAAGGGGAGGCATTAGCGGCGACGAGGTGGCTACGCAGCACGGGAAGGCCGCTCCAGCGTGGCGGAGATGGAGCCGCCGAGCACTTGCCAACAGTTTGCGGCGGCTCATGTCGACGTCAGCCGGCGGACGAATCGCAGCGTCTGACCGCGATGTCTCTCGATTCGGCGATGGAGGGCATCCGCGACGCCATCGGCGCTCTTGGCGGTGACGTGATGCGACTGGGTTCGCTCCCGAGGCTGACTTGCTTCGCTTGGTTGCATCTCGTAGAGCAGCCACTGGAGCTTCAGCCACAACTCTGTACTGAGATTAAGAGCTCCTGCAGTGGCGACGAGATCGAACTCGAACGTGGACAGCGGCCCTGAAGTTGCCACGGTGCCGAGTGTAGGTGTGGTGCTGGTCGGGGCTCTAGACAAGACCTTGAACCGGTACCGTCAGCTCGTGATGGATCTCGTCGACCTCCGAGGCGCCCTCGGCCTGTTGGAGGAGCGCCTCCTGTCGGATAGGCCGGCACGATGACCGAGCCGATGCCACCGCCGCACGTGGCGGTGGAGCAGGAAGACGTAGAGCGGCTGCGCGATCTCCTCGATGCAGGTGGTGATGTGCACGAGGAGTGGAACGGCATGTCGCTCCTCGCGCACGCCGTCGACACCGAGGCTGATGGTGCTGCCCAGGCCGGCGACCCACTTCATGTGGATACGACTGCGTACCTGCTTTCGCGCGGAGCGGACCCAACTCGACGTGGTCAGGGTGGGGGTGGATCGACGGCCGTCGAGGACGCTCAGGCGTCCGGTCACTGGCTCGCGTCTGCGCTCTTCGCGGAGTGGACCAGACTGCGAGGCAACAACGCGGCCACCTCCGCGCGGCCAGTTGTACCGCTGATGTCTCTCGACTATCGGCTGCTTCGCAGCGCGTGGGGGATCGCGATTAGTGTCAAGGGCAAGGCGGTTGCCCGCGCTGGCGCGAGGCGCGTACGCAAGGTTGACGGTCGTCCTCTATGGCTCGAGTTCGCTGGAGCGGCAGCGGAGCTTCCGGCATCGTCACGAGATCTCCTCCTAGTGGGTCTGTCGCGGGTCGCGCCGGAGATCGCCCTGCCAACTGAGAGTGTGACGGTGGTCGTTGATGATGTTGCGTACGCCGACACCGACTTCCAAGCGGAGTTCCTCGAGATAGCGATGTGCCGCTGGGCAGAGCGAGCGTTCGGCGTACAGCCTCGGGGAGCGGAGGAGTGGTTCGACGCTGACGCACAGCGGTACCGCTTCTCGTGGACCTGACCAACGCATCAGGAAGGACCGTCGGTCATGCGCTGCTCGACTTGCCGGAGGTCGAGCCGCTCATCGATCTCGGGTGCACGGCGGTCAGGTACCGATAACCAGGTGCGCGCTAGCCCGGGTGAGCGCCAGAGTGGTTCCCGACATGAACACGAGAGAGACGACACCGACGATGAGTGTCCCCGATATCGCGAAGCATCAGATCCGAGCCGTGTACGACGAGGAGACGATCATGGTCTATCAGGCGTACGCACCGCAGATCGCCGAGCCAGCGGTCCGTGCGGGCCGGTTCGTGCCGCCGTTCAGCCGCACCCGGATGACGTGGGTGAAGCCCTCGTTCCTGTGGATGATGTACCGCTGCGGCTGGGCGACGAAGCCGGGTCAGGAGCGCGTGCTCGCGCTGCGCCTGACCCGGACCGGGTTCGAGGACGCATTGAGCCGATCGTGTACGTCGTCGTTCGAGCCGGCGCTCCACGCCGACCGTGTGTCGTGGCGACGTGCGCTGAAGACGAGTCCGGTACGCGTCCAATGGGATCCTGAGCGTACGCCTGCCGGCCAACCGCTGCCGCACCGCTCGTTGCAGGTGGGGCTCGGCCCGGAGGTGGTGCCGAGCTTCGTCGACGAGTGGATTGTCGCGCTCGACGACATCACCGACACGCTGCCGGACCTGTGGGCAGGGCGGTTGCCACTGCCAATTGAGCGCCACTACCCGCTGCCCCGCGAGATCGCAGTGCACATCGGCGCTCATGCCGATCGAGGTGTTGGCGTGTGATGTTGCGCCGCACATCACGACGATCGCTACGGTAACCCGATGCTGACTCTCGTCCACCGCCCCGAAGCTCCGTGGCTCCCGGCCGGCGGCGCGGCCGAGGTGGTGCTTGCGGAGACGGGCGACGAGGCGCTGGGGCCGGCGGGTCTCGTACGCCTACTGGTGATCGACGAGAACCGGAGCATCTTCTGCGTGCCGCGGACTGGTGGCCGACCCGGCTGGGACCTGCCAACAGCGACAGTCGGCGGTGCACGCGAAGCTGAAGCGATCGACGCCCTGGTGACGAACGTGACCGGTTCGACGCAAGCCGTCGAACTCGTCGGCGCCGTACGGAACGTCGTTCCGGCGAGCACGGAGTACGAGTGGCCGAGCCCGGTGGCGTACTTCAACGTTTACAGCCCAAAGGCGCAGGACCTACCGCCAACGATCGATGGCGTGTGGCTGACGCCGGAGCAGGCCACTGAGGAACTGGCTGATCGGCACTGGTGGCCGCTCGCGGCACTGGATGCCGAGGCTGCCCGCGCGGCGCGTGACGACCTACTGATCACATGGGGTTATTGGATTGACGATGCCGAGCGAAACCGTCAGCGGCTCATCGACACCGCGGTGAACGCACTGGTCGTCGGCCTGGACTCGCCCCATCTGCGTGAGCTCGCGGGCGCGGACAGGGACGCTTCCTGGGGTGAGCTCGACAACCTGATCCTCCGCATCGTCGACGAGCTGGGCATGCCGCAGCCGACCGAGGAGCGGGCGCTGCGCTTGGATCTGAGGCGCCGTGCCGCGCAGGTACTCGCGGGTGAGATCGAGCCGATCGACCTGGCCGGGTGGGGTCACGACAAGGTCGGGTACGACGGGCCGGCCGACCTGCGAGCCTTGACCCGCCTGGATGCTGAGTACAGCTTCCTCGAGGACATGTTCCCGTACTCGGTCGTCGAGAACCGACCAGAGCAGATGGCACGGCTTGATGCCGTCGTACGCGACCTCGCCGCGGCGGTCCTCGCAGGCGAGTCGGACCTCAACCGATTCGTCCCCGAGCGTTGGGCGCCACAAGAGTCGAGCCGGGCTAAGGTCAAGCCGGGCTACGACAGGCGGTGGCTCGCACGTCTGGGTCGGCGAATGCCGGCGCGGTGGCGGTCATGACCAAGGACGTGGAAAGTCACTCATTCGTCTTCGTCATCCCAATCGAAGAGCGTCGCTGGTTCGTTCCTTCGTCTATTTCCTTGCGTCCGCGACCAGTCAGCGGCGTCCTGATCCAGAAATAGGGGGATGGCAGCCCGAATCAATGCGCCGAGTTCGATGGTGGAACTTGTCGGTGCGACCGCTGTGCTCGTCGAGAAGTCTGCGTGAACCTGACCGCCTTGACGTAGCGACAGCACCGCCCGCGCGACCGAGAGTCCAGGCACATCGGCGGCGACTCTTTCGAGATCAACGTCGGCGAGCACATCGGCCCGTTCCTTCGACTCGTACGAAACGACGCGGTCTCCCTTGCCGAACTCGATCCGGGTCACAACGCTCTCCGAGGTAATTGCCCTCCTTCTGAGTTCGTCGAGGTCCGTCTGCGGACTATCGTCAGCGGCTGGCAACTCGTCGGCTTTGCGCGCGGCGATATGGGCGATCCAGTTGCTGCCGCGGATTGCCAGGCACTTGCGGTCGATGACCCAGCGGGGGACTCGATCGGGCTCGAGGAGCTGTTCCTCGCGGTCGGTGACACGGAGTCCCTTTGCGGTAAGACGACCGAGGTGCACAGCAACAAGATTTTGGAGGCTCTGCGACGGGTCCGTCAGAGCGATACGCCCAAGCTGTTCCGTTGTCACCGTCCTGCCGACGCGGCGCCAGAACTCACCGGGGGCGTCGTCAAGCGAGGTCATTAGGTAGCGTAGGTCGTCGTCAGACAGGGGACCCGTCGTTGCCGTGGTTGGGAAATCAGCGCCGGAGCCCCCGTGGCCCTCCCAGACCGCTCGAAGAACACGGGTGATTCTGCTGGCTTGGTCAGGTTGCAGCGCCGACTCCATGGAGCGGATGCCTGCTGCGACGGGTTGGCGTTGAAGTGTCTCGGCCTCTTGGAAGGCGGACTCGGTAGCCAATGTCAGGTCGCGCATCTCGTTTCCGCTCGAGACGCCACGGCCGCCGCGAACGAGTGCTTGGCCGAGGAGGCCGATCACCGCTGAGTCGCGCCGGGACTCGCCGATGCTGGCAATTGCAGATGCATCCGCAACCCATGTGTTTGCCAACGAAGCGTGCGCTGCAAGGCGCGCGATAGAGGCGGTCCGTTGTTCATGGGGGCCATCGTGTGGGCCGCCGATGTCCTCAAGCGTGAAGATCATTGGTTCATGTGGAGCGAGTGCGCTCAACTCGTCGTTGAGCCAGTCCGGGTCGGCGAGCGGGCGGAGGAAAACCAGTCGCTCCCGCGACTCGGCTGGCCAGCGCAACACCAAGTCAGGCACGGCGACGTTATTGAAGTAGTCGGTGAATCTGACGGTGACTGCGGGGTCAGCGAGCCTCACCTCGTCTGTCACGGCGCGTTTGATTCGGCGGATCCGTTCGCTGGCTAATGGTTGCTCGGCCGCGAGCGCCAGTGCAGATGCAAATTCTCGCCTCATGGTCACACAGCCTCTGCCTGAATGAGTTTGAGAACTTCCAAATAGTGGTCCTTCGTCAGGACGAGGTCGCGCTGCTTGTGCGTCAGGGTGAGTAGCCAGATGCGCTCGGACACGCGGAGTACGGCCTGGTGATCGATGGCTTGCTCGGCCCCAGTTTCGTCCTCTGTCCCGAGGGAGCGTTGCCGATTCTCCTTGTGTAATAGTGCCTTCTGAATGGACTCTGGGGTGGAATGCTTGTCCCACGACTGGGCTTGGAACGGGGACCACGATAGCCACAGAAAATGGCCGCAGCGGTCCGGGTACGCGCGATAGGCGACGTAGCACTTAGCAAGGAAATCTCTGAAGTGTTTCGGAAGGTCGCTCTCGTTCTTGTATGCCTTGACCTCGGCGAGAAAAGACTGGTTGTCGATCGGATCGCCTCGGAACACCCCGCCGATGTCGAAGGTAAACTGTGTGGTGCCATGGGGCCAGTTGAACGCCAAGAGTTCAGAGAGCGGCGTGTCACGGTGGGTCCAACTCTGCTTGACGCGTGTCGTTAGATCGAGCCACCGTTTGGCTTCGTGCAGTCCGTCTCGGCCGGTGTCCTGGTTGTCTTCACCTGCCAAGGTCCGCACCTTCGCGCTCTTCCATGCTCAGTGACGCTAACGGAGGCGGCAGGGCCACGTTGGCCAAACTCGAAAAGTCACGCCAGACGGTGTACGGCCACTCACTGAGCGTCTTGAGGCGGCAGTCGGAGCGAGTAGCGGCGATCCTATCGTTCGTGACCGTGCATCGGCGAGGAACTTGATTGCGGTGATGCGGACGACGTAGTTGCGGGGTCTTGTCGAGACCGCGGATAGTCGGCAGACATGCGTTCAGCCTTGGTCCGCCACTGGCTGAGCGGTCCCGTGCGGCGTGATCGATCTGGCCGGGCGGATCGACTTCGGATCGACCGAGCGGAGAAGAAGGGCTATGTCTCGGGTCGAACCGCCGGCCGGGGGTGAATTCGACCGCCGCGCGCGAGGTGGGGTGACGATGTCCTCATCCCAGACCTCGACCATGTCTCCCGACTTGATGACACCTGAAGCGATCTTGCCGATCACTGCTGTGCCGCGCCCCGGTGAGGTAGAAGAAGTCGATGACGGTGAGGGCGAACGGCTCCTCACCGGGCGGCCCGGCAGCCTCGGCCCTCGGATTCACTGCTCAAAGGTCGGACGCCTTCCCGAGTCTGCGAAGCAAGCCTTCACGCCGCTCCGCCTGCCACGGACAGTCCTTCTCCGACGGTTGCCGACGGACACTGACGGACCGAGAAAATTGCCTCTGACCTGCCGATACACCACTTCCGAATGTATCGGCACGTATGCTATGAAGGTACGTAGCAATGGGCCGCCTTCGGGCGGCCCGAAGTGCGTTTTCAGGGTACTTGACGGTTGTCGACGGACCTCGATGGAACTGCCGTTGTGCCCGAATCAGGGGGAGCATCGTGCACGGAGGGATGAAGGTCTACCGAGGCCCGGCGAAGGCGGCCAGAAGCTACCTGGAGAAGGATCACTCGCGCGCGGACGACTACTACCTGGCAGACGGCAGCGGCCTGGCCGAGCGATTCGGAGCCGCTCCTGGCTACGTTGCGAGCCGAGGCATGATGGATGGCGACACGTACGAGCGGTGGGTCGCCGGTTACGAGGTGGAGACCGGTCTGGCGAAAGGGCGGTTACTGAAGGACGGTGGCGTACGCAGGCCGGTGCGGTTCGTCGAGTTCACCGTGAACGGGCCGAAGACCTGGTCGTTGGCCGCGGCCATGGATCCCGAGATCGGTGCGGCCTACGACGCCGCTCAGGATCGAGCCGCGCGCGAGATCATCGGCTGGGTCGCGCAGCACGCGACCACCCGGGTGGGGCCGCTGGGACGACAGGTGCAGGTGCCGACCGAGTCGATCGAGGCGGCTGTGATCCGGCACTTCACCTCCCGTGCCGGTGATCCGCATCGCCACCTGCACCTGCAGATCAACGCCCGGGTCTTCGCTGCGGGGAAGTGGCGTGGTCTGCATACGGTCGGGATCCGGGACAGCACCGGCGCGGTCAACGGGATCGGACACGCGGCGGTGATGAGCGATCCGCAGTTCCGGCGGGTGCTGGCCAGGCACGGCTACACCCTCGACCTGGCCACCGGTGAGATCAACGAGCTGCGTCGGTTCGTCAGTGAGTTTTCAGCGCGCGCGGCGCAGATCCGCGCGAATGTCGACCGTTACGAGGCCCGGTGGCGTGGTGAGCATCCCGAGGAGGAGCCGGGTCCTCGACTGCGTCGGGCTTGGGACGCGCGGGCGTGGGCGGATGCTCGTCCTGACAAGGTCGTCCCAATCGACGGTCGAGCGCTCGCGCGGTGTTGGATCGAGGATCTGTACGCCGCCGGGCATCGGCCACCCGGCCGGCCGGTGCCGGTGGATCGCACGGCGATCGGCCGACTCGACCGCGACCTCGCTGCTGGGCTGGTGCTGGACCG
Source organism: Nocardioides sp. NPDC058538 (assembly GCF_042719275.1). Taxonomy (NCBI): domain Bacteria; kingdom Bacillati; phylum Actinomycetota; class Actinomycetes; order Propionibacteriales; family Nocardioidaceae; genus Nocardioides; species Nocardioides sp. NPDC058538. The sequence goes on from NZ_JBHXNY010000002.1 coordinate 25,077, forward strand.
GCTCGGGGCAAAGGCGTCGGCGTGGAACGCCGCTGACATTCGCGGGGGAGCCGAGCAGGTGATCGCCGAGGTCGGCATCGTGGTCGAACCCGAGGTGCGACGTGAGCTGGCCGAGGACCTCGCCGCGCGTGCAGTCGCGCGATGTGAGCCGCTGCTGCCGCGCACCGATGTCCCCGAGCACATCCGTGCACTCACCTCACGACGTGTCCTCGACGTCGAGGGTGACCTCAACAGCAGCTTGTCCGATCGGGTTGCGGCAGAGGCGAAACCGAGGGTGCTAACCGTGGTGCCCGGGCGCGGTATGGCGCCACCGGACCTGATGTTGACCAAGACCCAGCACCGGGTCGCCGCTGCCCTGGCCGGCACGAGTCGGCTGGTCGTCGTCGAAGGCGCAGCAGGTGCAGGCAAGACCAAAACCATCGGGTATGCCGCCCAACAGATCGAGCACGACGGAGCACGCCTGATTGTCGTCAGCCCGACCAAGAAGGCTGCCTCCGTTGCCGAAGAACAGGTCGGCGCCACGGCATCGTCGGCCTCCTGGATCATCCATCAGTACGGCTTCCGGTGGGACGAGGACGGGCACTGGGGCCGCATCCCGACCGGAGCGCTCGACGGCGGACCGGGTGACCAGCGCGCGAGGCTCCGGTCCGGCGACCTGCTCCTGGTTGACGAGGCCGGCATGCTCGACCAGGACACCGCCCGCGCCCTCCTCACGATCGCCGACGAGACCGGCGCACGGGTGGCGCTCGTCGGCGACCGTAACCAACTCCCTGCTGTGGGACGCGGGGGAGTGCTGGACCTCGCTGCCCGCTGGACCGGAGAGGGCTCGTGCTTCACCCTCGACGTCGTCCATCGCTTCACCGATCCCGACTACGCCGACCTCAGTCTCAAGATGCGTACTGGGTCCGATCAGGGTGACGTCTTCGACCGCCTCCTCGCTCGCGGCGAGATCGTCATCCACCCCACCGAGGTCGAACGCACCGACGTGCTTGCTCGTCTGGGTGCCTCGCACGACGCTCCGCTCCTCGTCGCGGACACCCGCGAGCAGGTCAGGGCGCTGAATGCAGCGATCCGTGATCGTCGGCTCGAGCGTACGGAGGAGTCCCCACCGGTCGTGATGCTCACGGCGAACGGTGAACGGATCGGTGCTGGAGACCGGATTGCCACCAGGCTCAACGACCGCGACCTCGACGTCTCCAACCGCGACACCTGGACTGTCCGAGCGGTCGCCGCCGAAGGGCAGATCGTGGTCTATGGCCGTCGGGGCGAGCGGATCCTGCCTGCGGGTTACGTCTCCGATCACGTCGAGCTCGCCTACGCGACCACTGCCCACGGTGCCCAGGGAGAGACCGTCCGCAATGCTCACGTCGCTATCGGCGAGACCACCCGAGCTGCCGCTGCGTACGTCGGTATGACCCGCGGCCGCGAGCGGAACGTCGCCCATCTCGTCGCGGAGACGGTTGACGAGGCGAAGCGCCACTGGATGGACGTCTTCAGCCGTGACCGGGCTGACCTCGGGCCAGCCCGCGCTGCGCAGCGAGCGGCCGAGGACATCGAGCGCTACGGTTCTGTCGGTCCAAGACGAGAGGTTGGCCGTCGTCCTTCCCGACAGACACTCCTTCGACCGACGCCGTACGCACCAGGACTGGATCGGCCCACGCCGTCGCAACCGTCGCCTGGACCCAGTATCGGCTTCTAGCATGGTGAGCAGTTGGTTGCCGAGGACTCAGTGGCCGTTCCGTGTCCAGGTGCGTGATGCAGGGGTCCATGTGGACTCGGACGCGGAACCGCTCAGTACCGGGTCGATGAACGCTGCAACGAGCTCATGGGCTTGGTTAACAGTTCGATAGTCCGCGCAGTAGGGCACCGACTTGGCCATCTTGGCATAGGCACGTCCCCAGTTGCTCGGCACCACGAACCTGTTGATCGGCCCCATCTGCCGCAATCGTGTCTCGTGGGCGATGGCGGTCTGCAAAGCGTGGCCGGAGATGTCTTGGGTGGTCGCGAGGACGACGAGATCGACGAGGTCCTTCTCGCGACTGGACGGTCGGCCGTGGTAGTCGGCCATGGTGGCGCAGACCTTGTCGGCGATCTGGTCGACGACGGGATAGAGCCGATAGGGATGGCTGGTCAGGCGCGGCAGCGCGAGCCCGCTGGCGGGAGTCGCGGAGGTCACGGGTGCGGTGACACCCACCCCGATGGCGAGGTCGATGTTGATCTGGGTCTTCTTCTGGGCGCCGACGTAGACGTCGAAGGAGACGCGGTAGCCGTCGGTGTAGGGCTGCTCCTCGCCGCCGATCGAGGCCCGGTGACCGGTGTAGACGAAGCGGAAGTGGTCGCCCAGGTCGACGCCGGCGAGTCGGCGAAGGTCGTCGAGGGCCTGGCCGAGGGTGAAGCCCTCACGATAGAGATCGATGTCCAGCGTCGAGCGGGTGGACGGCACGCGAGCGAGCATCCCGGTTCCACCCTTGAGGATCCACTCGGACTCCTCTCCTTCGGAAAAGACCCGGCTGAGGAAGCGGCGGAAGTGTTCGATCCGAATCCGCTCGTTGATGGTCAACGAAGGATCGGCAGCCGAGGCTGCACGTGCGGCATCCTTGATCGCCGCTTCGACGCCGGCGGGTGCGGCGTACGGCTTGGGGTCAGCCAACGTTCTCGACCTTCCTTGCGACCTCGGCCAGGGTCGCGTACGTCGGGGACGTTGCGAGCCGGCGAGCGAGTGAGTCGGGATCCAGTCCGGCGCTCGTCAGAAGGTGTTCGAGGAGGCCGTTGCCGTCACCGCTGCGGATGCCGTTGCGGGTTGCCAGCGGCGTGAGCATATCGGCCAGCACCGTGGTGTCGAGCGCCGCCTTGTTGACGACGTCCCGAAGGACATCGGCGACCAGGCTGAGGTCGGTCCGCGCCTCGACTAGGTCCGCGACCGTCCGCTCGACAGTGGTCACCGGCAGCCCTTGGGCGATGGTGACCTCTCCTTCCGTCAGGGATCGTTGACGGTAGTGGATCTCGACCCGTTGGGTCTGCCGACGCTGGCTGGTGGTGAACTCGTGCCGATCAGCAGGAATGTCGCCCAGCACGTGGAGGCGAGCAGCCGACGCGCCGGAGACGATCACGCCAGCAGCGCCGTCCCTGAGGCGATCGCTTGCGAATCGCGCGGGCTCGGTGCTCAGCCACGCGGCGCGCAGGTCCTCGAACTCGTCGCTCGGCGCGCCGGCATTCCGGTAGACACCATGGGCCAGCCGTACGAGATGACCGGCGGCCGCGAGGCGAGACATCTCGAGCCGTGTGATGCCAAGCGTCCGGGCTTGCCCAGAGGTGACCATGCCCCATTGGGATGCGGTCTCCTCAGCAAGCTCCAGTCCAGCCTGCGCCATCTTCATGCTTGGATTGTATCGCCCATAGCAGATACTTTCCAAGCAGTAATGAGCCCAGCTCATGAGACGCGGAGTCCGTTGGATTGATTCGTCAGTTTGCACCGCTCCGGTTCAGGTGCGTGATGAGCGTGCGCAGCCAGACCTCGGATAAGGCTGGCTCGCTGGACATTGCGCGCGCCAGGGCTTGCCGCCCTTCGCGACTTCGCCCGTACCGGACGACGCCGACGGCTTCTGCGAGCGCGTCTCGGGTCTTCTCGTCGCGGCGAGGCTCGTCGACGTCGACCGTCCAGTCCTTCGGACGGTAGGTGCGATGGAGCTTGGTCTGGTGATTGCCGAAGTATGACCAGGCGTACGGATCGAGCGACACGTTCAAGACAGCGGAGGAAGGAAGCTCGGCTGTCCACGGTGCGTGTTGGTGCCAACGCCAGGTGTTCGGACTTGTCTTCTCTCGCGAGGTCACGCCGACAAACCTGAGCTTCTTCCGGATGACTGACCACGGCGCTCGTTCATCCTCGATCCAGTCACGGACGAGCGTGTACACGTCCCCGAACGTCGAGCCAGCGTGGACGACGTCGACAAACGCCAGCGGCCGATCGAGACGGGCAAGGTCCCTCGGGCGGGCGCCGATGGAAGCGAGGAGCGCGCGTGCCTGCTGGCGCTCCTGTTCCGTCAGAGGAGGGTGGGTCCAGCTGCCGTTCTTGTATCGACCATCGCGGGCGAAGGACACGGGAAATCTTGAAACGCGAGGATGCCCGACGTCGGCGAACGCGCCGCTGAGGAGATCGAACATGGAGTCCAACGAGCGGCCGACGAAGACCAGTTGGCCTCCACCACTGCGCGCGACGACCTTCCCTGCGCACTCGACGAATTCGTCGAGCCAGGGAAGCCGGGGCGACTCGACCCCGTCGAGCAATGAACCGAGTTGGTCCGGTGTCACGAGGTCCCACCGGAACGGGATCTGCGCTTCGTTGCTGCTCACGACTGCGTAGGCTGCCACATCGGTAGAACCTCAGCGATACTTGAGCAGCTCGCGGAACTCTTCCGCCGAGGAGATCACGGAAGTCGTAGGAGACGGCGGATCTTCGCGCTTCCTGCTCCACGTGAGATGGACGAGGGCGACTACTTGGCCGTCGTGAACTATGACTTCGTCCTGGTCGCACGCGCGAGCAACCGCCGTCCAATCGTGCCCATGAAACGGATGTTCCGGTGCGAGCTCTCGTTTCAGTTCATCCTCCAGAGCCGCGGCAGCGGTTGCGTCGGTCAGCCGCTCGAACGGCTCTCCGAAGACGAACCAATCGGTCCACAGTGCCGCGGCCCCGGACGACAGTTTGTCGTTGGTCATCGTCCTGCGCCTGTCTGGTCATGCGGCCAGGACTGAGCCAGCGTCCATGCGCCGCCAACCATCGACGGTATGCCGTCGAGCTCGCGCTGCGTACGCATGTAGGTGGCTTGCCACGTCCGCGGCGGGGTGGCCAACGTCCGTAGGACGTTCGCGGAAACGAGGTCGGGCGCAACCTCGGCGAATGGGAACCTCACGAACACCTGGAATGCGCCGTCGTCTGCCATGAACGAGACCTGGAACAGGTGGCGATTGTGGAAGTCCCTTGCCGCCCACGAGAACCTGAGATTGTGCGCGGCAAGCCAGTCGTGGTCGATATGGGGGACAACCAGTCTCGTCGTGGTGTCCTCTGGGCGCTCCCAGGAGTGGTCGGCGACGAGCCGCTCGACCTCGGCGTCGTACTGCTCGGCGACGAACGTCGCGCCGCTGGTGGCGGGCTTTTCTATCAACCAGTCCCAGTGGACGACGTCGCCCTCACGGCGGATGAGTACGTCCGTGGAGCCGCAGCCGTAGGTGCCGCACTCGCACCGCGCGATCGGCACCTGCCTCGGCGTCTCCTCGGCCTGGAGACGGTTGACCGGCAGGAGCACGTCGAACGGTTCCATACCCATGCCAGCGCCCTGGGACGTCATCTCATCCTCGTTGACGAACACTTGGAGCTCGAACCCGCCGAGGGAGTCGTTCCCGGTGGGAACGATGGCGAAGCGGATCGTGTCGGTCGGCAGGCGGTTGTACGTCTCCGAACTGTGGTGGCGCTGTGCCGCCTGGGCGTCGTCCGGATGCGGCATGCCGAGCTCGTCGAGGGCTTCGAGGAGAACGGCTTCGATCTCGGCGTGGGGAAGGTCGGGTGCGAGGCCCGCGAGCAGGCGGAGTGCCGGCGAGTCGAGGTCGTCGACCAGCGCCTGGGTCGCCGCATCGATGACGATGCCGTGCTCGCTTGGCCCATCGTGCCATCGCAGTACGGCATCGTAGAAGCGGTGCCTGGGGCCGGGGCCGAGCTCGATCACATGATCCATCTTCGACGTTCATCGGGCGGTGATGCCACTTGGGTATCTCGGCTCGGCGGCAGCCCTCTCTGGTGGGGTGGTCGCTCGAGGTCACTACACGCTCGAGGTCGGACCCTGAAGTGTTGGCTGGGCTACCGGTCCAGCATCACGCGAACACGGTGCGCTCGGTGCCGTAGTTGCTGGGGCCAGTAGACGCGCTCCTCTACTGAGCTGAGCTCGTCGCGCAGCGTCCCTACCGGGATCTCGGTGGACTCGAGCCAGGACACCGCAAGGTCGGCCCAATACGCCGTCGTGCCGAGTGCGTAACGGACCAGTTCCATGGGGTCGTAGGGGCGCTCTGCGCTTGCGTCGAATCGGGATTCCAAGTCGACGAGATAGGGCAGCAGTGGATCAGGAGGAGAGGCCAGATCCCCGGATTCCGTTGGCGACGAGTTCCAATGCCGAGCGAACCATCGCTCCAGGCGCTCAGGGTCGGCCAGGCGCCCGAAACCTGGCCAGTGTGGCCACTCCACACGGTTCGGCGTGTCGATGCGTACAACGCCGAGCAGACGGTCCTTCTCGTCGAAGAACTCGGCTGCGAAGTCGCCGGAGCACATGCAGAGCATGTCGGTAACGTCCGTGACAGCCAACGCATCGATGAGCTCCGCGATGGCGGCTCGGTCGGTGACACGTGGCCCGTCACCATGACGGCGCACCGCGACGTACTTCTCAGTCGTCTCCTCCAGCACGTCAGCCTCGGGGTCGACGGCATGGATCAAGAAGCCACCTTGGGAGAACTGGACGGCCGTGGCGGTGACGACCGCTTGTCGAATCGCGGCTGGGTCGAGCGTGTCAGGGCCCGAGAACCGGTAGACCAGTTCCTTGCGTGGTCGTGCCATGGGCGCATTGTCCCGGCCTCTGCGGCGAGCCGGCAACCGGCGTCATGTGCGTTAGCCGCCTCATTGATCTGCCGAGAAGCGCTCGGCAAGGACTTCAACTCGGTCTCGCTCCGGGATGTATCCGAGAACTGGGTGAGCGTCGTCGCCGCCCTCGTTCGTCATCAGCACTGGCTTCCGGAGTTCGCGACCCATCGTGCGCAGGAACGCACAGAGTATGTCGGCGCCGTGCTGTCCTTGGAGTTCGCGGAGGTCCACGTCGAAGTCGATCTGCGATGGGTCCAGGAACCAGAAATTCACCTGCACGCTCTCGGTCGGCCAGACCTTGAGCACGACGGACGTCTCGTCAGATCTGGCGAGCGCCGTTGCTGCGTCGGGTAGGGGTAACTCGGCGTCATCCTCCTCGTATCGCCATGCCCAATCGCTCATGGCGACCAGGTCCAGCACGGCCCGCCAATCGTCAACGGTCGTCTCGGGCGCGAAGAGATCGGGCAATGCGCCCATCAGGTCGGGGTCGAAGAATTCCTTGACGTCAATCCAGGCGAGGTCGGCCATGCGCACGATCCTGCAGTGTGCGCTGGAACTTGTGCACGTCCTTGAGGTTGATCAGGTGGTGTCCTGGGGCTTCCTCCGCAGGAAAGGTTCCGTCAGTGATCAACCTGCTGAGCATCGAGACGTGGATGCCGAGCAGGTCGGCAGCTTCGGTGACGGTGATGTACTTCTCCGGCTTCTTCGGGGTGCGCGGCAGCAAGCGGTAGCTGCCCGGGCGGGCTGCAGGGTCTCCTTGGAGAGCCGCGGCATACGCCGCAGGAGTGACGGTGAGGATGTCGATGCGCTTGGTCTCGGTCGCGTCAGCGTAGGCCGGCGCCCAGGCGTTGCGGATGACATCGGGCAGGGCTAGCTCGTCCCAGAGGTCGACGAGGAGGGCACCGTCGACGCGGGCCAGTAGGACTTGGGGGAGGGCGCGCTGGATCAGGATCTCGTACGCACTCCGGCGCTGCTCGCGGTCTCGAAGGTTCCATACGGCCGGTTCCGAGTCCCTGGTGAGGTGCGGGATCTCGATCATCTCGAAACTGGCCGCGCCATGTATTCGCCAGAGCCGGTTGGGAACCCAGAACGGCTCCACGCCAGGAGCTTCCAACCCCTCGAAGTCGACGTGCGGCCCGAACGCCAAGTCCATGTCGGCGGCAGCGAGGATGCGGGCGGTGACTTTCAGGGAGGGTGACTGCAGGCCGCGCTCGTAGGTCGAGAGGGTGCCCTGGGACGTGCCGGAGCGGCGCGCCAGTTCGGCCTGGGTGAGGCCAGCGGCTCGACGCGCGGTCCTGAGGAAGGTTCTCGGGTCGATGCGGCCGAGTTTATCGTTCATATATCGGATCCCGAATAAATCCCCGATTTGCTGGGGAGCCCTGCGCACCTACCTGCTGAGAACGCCGAACGGACACGGTCCGCGGTGAGGTTGGGCGAAGATGCCCGAACATGCCAACAGCACGGTGCCTTCCCACCTGACGGTGCTTCTCGCCCCAACCACGAGAAGCAGAAAGGAGGTGGTCCCTGATGACGGTGACCACCGCGTCCCTGCCCGACGGCAAGGACGACGACATCCTCACCTTGTCGGAGGTCAGTGAGATCCTGAAGGTGCCGGTCAACACGCTGCGCTGGTGGCGCCAGCTCGGCACCGGGCCGAAGTACACCAAGTTCGGCCGACGACTGGTCACCACCCTCGGGGAGGTGAAGCGCTGGCTCGCAGAGCAGAAGCGCAACGGCGGGATCGCCTGATCCCGTCCCTCGGCCACGGAACCGGCCGAATTCCATGATCGCGGGCGGACCTTCCGCCTCCTAAGCGAAAGGTCCGCCCGCACACCACCAGAAAGGAGGAAGACATGTCCTGGATCGACAAGCGCACCATCACGTGGGAGACGAAGAGCGGCAAGCAGCGCAAGGCGACCCGGTACGAAGCGGGCTACCGCGACCGTGCCGGCGTACGCCATCGCCAGCTTTTCGAGCTCAAGCGTGAGGCGCAGAAGTGGCTCGACGAGCAGACCACGGGCATCGTCACCGGCCAGTGGGTCGACCCCATGGCTGGCAGAGAGTTGTTCAAGGCGTACGCCGAGAGGTGGCGCGAGCGGCAGGTCTGGTCGGAGAACACCGAGGACCAGTTCGGCTCGGTGCTCACCCACCACATATACCCGAAGCTGGGTGGGATGCGGATGGACGCCGTCACCGGCGCCGATATCCAGAGCCTGGTCAAGCAGTGGTCGCGCACCGCTGCCGCGACGACCACGGTGCAGCGCTACAACATGCTGGCGATGCTGCTGCGGGGAGCGGTCAAGGACCGGGTCATTCCGATCTCGCCGGCAGTCGACATCAAGCTGCCGAGAGTCCAGGCGAAGGCTGCGCTGGTGCCGATCACTACCGACGTCGTCCTGCGGCTGCGCGAGCAGATGCCAGAGCGGCTGCGTGCGTTCGTCACCATCGCGGCCGGCACCGGGGTGCGTCGCGGTGAGTTGCTCGGGCTCACCATCGACCGGGTCGCCGAGGACTTCGGCGCCATCCGCGTCGACCGACAGCTGTCACGGAAATCGACCGGCAAGAGGCCGATCTTCGCGCCGCCGAAGACGACCGCGTCGGTACGCACGATCCCGGTCGCCCAGATCGTGCTAGACACGATCGAGCAGCACGTGGACACCTACGGCGTCCACGACGAGACCGGATTGCTGTTCACCACTGAGATCGGCACACCGCTGAGCACCTCGACGCTGCAGGCCGCGTGGTCGAAGGCAGCAAAGGCTATCCACACGGATTCGACACCGCACGATCTGCGTCACTACTACGCGAGCATCCAGATCTCCGGCGGCTGCTCGATCAAGCAGCTCCAGGCCAACCTCGGGCACAAAAGCGCGAGCGAAACCTGGGACACCTACGGGCACCTGATGGGCGACGAGGACGACCGCTCACGGGCTGTGATCGAGGCTGCGCTCGGAGGAAAAATCAGAAATTCTGTCCACAGTATGTCCACAGTAACGGGCATCTGAAATTGTTTCCGCAGGTCAGGCCTGTGAAAGCGGACGGGCTGGCCTGTAAGCCGGGTTCTGTAGTCGGCGACCATCCATCTCGGGCCATCGTTGCCGATGGCCTCTAGCAACCTACCCGCGCACTCGGGCGGACCGCCCTCCCGGTGAACGAACACCGTCGTACGCTGTCTGGTCTTGCTCCGGGTGGGGTTTACCTAGCTCCTCGTGTCACCACGAGGACTGGTGGGCTCTTACCCCACCGTTTCACCCTTACCGCTACCTGGAGGGTAGCGGCGGTCTGTTCTCTGTGGCACTGTCCCGCGGGTCACCCCGGGTGGCCGTTAGCCACCACCCTGTCCTGTGGAGCCCGGACTTTCCTCGACGTATCTCTACGACGCGATCGCCCGGCCAGCCCGTCCGCATAAAAGTCTAGTGTGCGGCGGGCTCGATGTGGGCATCCGGACCGGGGAAGACGAGCGACTCGTGGTCGCTGTCGCTCCAGCGTACGAGGTAGGGCGGGCTGCCGTCGGGGTGGCTGACCTCGATGATCTCGGCCTCTCGCGTGTGGTCGCCGACGTGTGGTCCCATGACGACGAGGTGGTCACCTACTGATGCGTGCATGCGCGTTCACCTCCTAACCGTCACAATGGTGCTCCCATGGCGGGTGCGGATGGAATACCGCGTGGGGGTATCGCGTTCGGAGGGTGTGATGACGGAGAACGAAGAGTTCGAGTACGTAGCCCCGGCTGTTCGGCCCAATATCCAGCTCAGCCCGGGCCAGAGCACCCACGAGGTGGCCTACCGGACGGCGCACGACCTGCTCTCGCGGCGCTTCCCGGTGGAGGCGCTGGAGATCCTGGAGCCGGCGCTGGCCGACGACCCCAACAACTTCGGGCTGCGCAGCATGCGGGCCTGGGCCTACATGCTGCGGGCTCAGCTCGCCAAGGCCGAGACCGAGTTGCGCTGGCTCGTCGCGCGCGACCCGAGCGACGCCTGGAGCCAGCACTCGCTGGGTCGCGTCCTGGAGCGCCAGGACCGGCTCGAGGACGCGCTCGGCCCGCTGCGCCTGGCGGCGGTGATGAGCGACGACTACGACCATCACGCCGCCGTCTACCGCGTAGGCAACCGGCTCGCACAGCGCCAGGAGTGACCTCAGCGGTGACCCGGATGACGCGGCGACCGAGACGGTGGCAGGGTGGGGGTATGGAACCTGACACCACGACCCTCGATGCCGAGCAGGTCGCCCAGGAGCAGCTCGCGGGCTGGAAGTTCGACACCAGTGGCGAGGCCGACAGCATCGTCGCCCGCGTGGAGACCGGTGACTTCATCACCGGTCTCGCGTTGGTCAACGCGATCGCGGCGAAGGCCGAGGAGGCCAACCACCACCCGGACATCGATCTGCGCTACCCGTACGTCGAGATCCGGCTCACCAGCCACGACGCCGGTGGCGTCACCAGCCGTGACATCGCGCTGGCGAAGGTGATCAACGGGCTCGCGGCCGAGTCCTCGCTCTGAGCGAGGCTAGGCGAGGCGGGTCATCTCGACGGTGACCTCGACGGCCGGCTCCTCGGGACCCGAGTAGATCCCGCCCAGCGGCTTGACGTCGGTGTGGTCACGACCCGTGGCCACACCGACGTACGCGTCGCCGGGCTCGGTGCCGGTCGCGGGGTCGATGCCGTGCCAGCCGTTGTCCCACCACTCCACCCAGGAGTGGGCGCCGCCGGGGTAGACGTAGCCGGAGACGTAGCGCGCCGGGATCCCGACCGTACGCAGCGCCCCGAGCAGCTGGTGGGCGGCATCCGGTGCCGGCGCCGACCGGTCGGCGACCGCCCGGGCGATCTCGACCGCGGCCTCGCCCGGAAGCCCCGCGGAGGCGGCGATGGTCTTGGCCCCGGTCGCGAGCTCCACGTCGGGCACGACCAGCGACGGCAGGCCCAGGAACTCGATGAACCGGTCCGCGACCCCGGGCAGGGCTGCCTCCTCCCAGGTGAGCACCGGCGCGACCCTGGGCTTCCGGTCGACCCGCACGGTGCTGGTCGCGGAGACCTTCAGGGCCCGATGCGCCTCGAGCACCTCGATCGCGGTGACCTCATTGCCGAAGTAGTCCTTGTACTCATACGTCCACGGCTTGGGTGAGACGTCGATCCGGTGGTGGACCACGATCTGGTCGAGCGTGGTCAGGGGAGTCAGCCGCGCCTGGTTGTAGGAGGCGACCGCCGGTCCGTCGTAGGCGAAGATCGTGGTGTGCACGATGCGGAACTGCATGCTCATCTCGATCAGACTCCTCAGACCGGCTGCCAGGCCAGCGCCTCGGCGCCGGCGAAGTAGCGCTTGGTGACCGCCTCGGTGGCATCGGCACAGGTGGCCTGGAGCCGCTCCATCTCGGCGGGCAGGTCGGCCAGCAGATCGTGGAGCGAGCGATACTCCAGCGACGCCCGCATCCGGCCGATCAGCCGGTGGGCCTCGTCGGTGAACCCGGCTCGGCGGGTCGTCCCCTCCAGGGTGTCCAGCGCCCCCTCGGCCCGCTGCAGCGCGTGCACCACCGAGCGCGGGAAGATCCGGTCCAGCAGCAGGAACTCGGCAGCCGCCTGCTCGGTCTCGACCCCCTTGTTGACCCGCAGGAACGCGTCGTACGCCCCACAGGCGCGCAGCGTCGAGTTCCACTGCGACGCACCGCCTGCGCTCGTCAACGAGGTGGTCGCGACCAGCCGAGAGGTCATATCGGCGCGCTCGACGTAGCGCCCGAGCATCAGGAACTGCCAGGACTCGTCTCGCATCATCGTGGCGTCGGCGGTGCCGTTGATCTGGGCCACCCGGTCGCGGACCCAGCCGAAGATGAACGGAGCCCGCATGTGCTTGAACTGGCCGGCCGGGATCGCCCGGTAGGTGGTGTTGAGCGCCTCCCACAACGGCACCGAGAGCGTCTCCCGGGCCCCGCGGGCCGACTCCCTGGCCGCGCCGAGCGCATAGGCCATCGAGGTCGGTGCGGTGGTGTCGTACGCGAGCATGTCCAGCATCTGCGGCAGCCCGACCTTCTCCTCCTCGGAGAGCTCGATGCCCATCACCGCGAGCAGCGAGCGGCAAGCGGTCTCCTCGTCGGTGGCGGCGTCCTCGAGGATGTGCTGGGTCTGTACGTCGAGGATGCGCGCGGTGTCCTCGGCGCGCTCCACGTAGCGCCCGATCCAGAACATCGACTCGGCGATCCGACTCAGCATCACGCAACCCCCTGCGCTTGGCCTTGACCCCGACCGGTCGGCCGAGAGGACGTCGGTCCGGCGAGCACCCAGGTGTCCTTCGAGCCGCCGCCACGGGAGCTGTTCACGATCAGCTCGCCCTCTGCGAGCGCCACCCGAGTCAGGCCACCGGGAAGAACCCAGACCTTGTCGCCATCATTGACCGCGAACGGCCTCAGGTCCACATGCCGCGCCCCGAGATCGCCATCGGTGAAGGTCGGGACGGTCGAGAGCTGCACCACCGGCTGCGCGATCCAGGAGCGGGGGTCCTCCAGGATCTTGCCGCGCAGCACGTCCAGCTCGCGCGCGGAGGCCGCCGGCCCGATCACGATCCCCTTGCCGCCCGAGCCGTCGACGGGCTTGAGCACGAGCTCGTCGAGCCGGTCGAGGACCTCCTCGCGCGAGGACGCATCGCCCATCCGCCAGGTGTCGACGTTGCGGATCACCGGGTCCTCGCCGAGGTAGTAGCGGATGATGTCGGGCATGTAGGTGTAGACGAGCTTGTCGTCGGCGACCCCGTTGCCGACCGCGTTCGCCAGGGTCACGTTGCCCATCCGGGCGGCGTCGATCAGTCCCACGCAGCCGAGCATCGAGTCGGGCAGGAAGTGCACGGGATCGAGGAACTCGTCGTCGATGCGCCGGTAGATGACGTGCACCGGGGCCAGCCCCTTGGTCGTACGCATCAGCACCTGCCCGTTGCGGCAGACCAGGTCGCGCCCCTCGACGAGCTCGACCCCCATCGTCCGGGCCAGCAGCGCGTGCTCGAAGTAGGCGCCGTTGTAGACGCCCGGGGTCAGCACGACCACGGTCGGGTCCGCCACGCCGGCGGGAGCGGCCGCGCGCAGCGCCGCGAGGAGCTTCTGCGGGTAGTTGGCCACCGGCCGGATCCGATGCTCGGCGATCGTCTCCGGGAGCGCGGCCGAGATCGCGCGGCGGTTGGTCATGACGTACGAGACACCCGACGGGACCCGCACGTTGTCCTCCAGCACGCGGAACTCGCCGGTGTTGTCACGGACCAGATCGATGCCCGAGACCTGGACGCGTACGCCGTTGGGAGGGTGCACCCCGGCGGCAGCGCGGTGGTAGTGGCTGGAGGTGGTGATCACCTCTCGCGGGATCACGCCGTCGTCGAAGACCTTGCCCTCGTCGTAGATGTCGGCGAGGAAGAGCTCCAGCGCCTCGACCCGCTGCTGGACGCCCTTGTCGATCGTCGCCCAGGTGTCCCGCTCGATGACCCGCGGCACGATGTCGAGCGGGAAGGCCCGCTCCTCTCCGCCGATGTCGAAGGTGACGCCCTGGTCGAGATAGCTGGCCTGCATCGCCTCGACCCGGCTGATCAGCTCCGCCGAGCTGAGCCGCCGCAGCGAGTCGCCGAGCCGTTGATAGGGAGGACGGAGCTCGCTGCCGACGAACATCTCGTCATAGGCCGGATCCCGCGTCTCGTAGGCGTCGAACATCTGGCTCATGGAGGCAACCTACTGAAATCCGTGTAACAGCGCTGTTGCCCACGCGAACATCTAGCGCAACGGTAGGTTGGAAACATGAGTGAGCGTCAGCGAACGACAATGAGTCTCAGGCCGCCGTTTCCGTATTCTCGCGCTTGCGCTACGGAGGCGACGGCATGAGCGACGAGCACGCGGGCGAGTACTACTACTGCCTCAAGCACAAGACCGTCGAGCCGTACGAGGGCTGCAAGGCCAAGGACCGTCTCGGCCCCTACGCCTCCCACGCCGAGGCCTCCCGAGCGCTCGAGCACGTGCAGGAGAACAACGAGCGCTGGGAGAAGGAAGACAAGGCCTGGGAGGGCGACGCGGGCACCGAGGACCGGTGATCCTCAGCTCCGGGTGATCCTCAGCGCGGGGTCACCCGGAGCAGTACGTCCTCGCCGCCGTTGTCGGTGGTGACGAGCAGGTCGCCGTCGGCGGCCAGCGAGACCGTACGCAGCCGCCCGTAGTCCTGCATGACCTCGGGTGAGCTGTCGTCGGTCAGCTTGCCGGACTCGTCGAACGAGAGGATCCGCAGCTCCTGGTCCTTGAGCACGGCGACCGCGAGCGCCCCGCCGTAGGCGCCCCAACGGTCCTGGACCGGGATGAAGGTGCCGCCACCGGTGGCGACGGTCGGGTTGCCGGATTCCCAGGCCGCCTCGATCTGCTTCCCGGGCAGGTCCTGGTCGGTCATCGGCACCGACTCGTTGTAGCCCGCACCTGGGTTCCAGCCGTAGTCGCCGCCGAGGGTGATCTCGTTGACCTCGTCGTCGCGGTCGGGGCCGTGCTCCATCGACCAGATCGTGCCGTCTGCTCGCTCGGCCAGACCCTGCACGTTGCGGTGGCCGAACGAGGTGATGTAGCGCCGCGGCCCCTGGTCGCCGGCCCACGGGTTGCCGGGCCACGGCTTGCCTGTCTGCGGGTCGAGCCGGAGCGTCTTCCCGCCCAGGGAGTCGAGGCTGCGCGGGTTCTCCTCGTTGGCGGCGTCGCCGGTGCCGACCCACAGCGCACCGTCGGCGCTGATCAGCAGACGGCAGCCACCGTGGCGCCCGGAGCTGGTGGGGAAGCCGTCGATCAGCGTCCGCTCCTGGGTGGCCCTGGTCAGCCCGGCGTCGAGGGTCCAGGAGATGACGCGTACGTCCTCGCCACCGTTCCAGCCCTGGCAGGTGTAGACGCGCCGGTTCTCGGCGAAGCCGGGGTCGATCTCGAGGCCCATCAGCCCGGTCTCGCCGGAGACCCAGATGTCGTTTTCCTCGAGGGGGATCTCGCGCCGCTCGCCTCCTTGGACCAGCGACAGGATCGCCCGGTCGCGCTCGGTGATCAGGAACCGGTCCTCGCCGATGTCGGCGACGTCCCAAGGGTGGTCGAGCTCGTCGTTGACCACCTCGACATCGATCTCCGGCACCCGGTCGGACCTCGGCAGCACGGCTGCAGGAGCCGATGAGGAGGCGCTCGCGGAGGCGCTCGGTGAGCCCGACGGGTTCAGCGGTGGGGGAGTGGACACGGGAGAGGAGTCTCCGGCGCATGCGGCGGACGAGAGCCCGATAGCGATCACGGAGGAGATGGCGATGGCAGCGCGCATGGTGCCGACGGTACTGCTCGGGCGGGCTCTAGGGTGTGCGGTTGTGACGAACGTGATCAGGGCGATGCGCGAGCACCCCTCTGCCGTACTCCTGCTCGGACAGGTGGTGGCGATCCTGGCCTACCCCTTCCTCGACGGCTCGACCGCCGGCCGCGCCGCTCTGGGCGTGCTGCAGCTGCTGCTCCTGCTGGCGGCGGTCGCGGCGGTACGCATGACCCCGGCCTTCTCCTGGGCGGCGATCATCTTCGGCGGACCGGCGACGATCTTCGCGGTGTGGGAGTCCGTCGCGCCGAATGAAGGCTGGGTGGTGCTGACCTCGGCCTTCTTCCACGTCCCGTTCTACATGTTCGTCTCCTACGCGATGATCCGCTACCTCTTCCACGACGACGTGGTGACCCGCGACGAGCTCTTCGCCACCGGTGCCGCGTTCACCGTGGTCGCCTGGGCCTTCGCCTATCTGTACGCCGCGGTGCAGGTGATCTGGCCCGGCTCGTTCGGCGACCACCGGCAGTGGTTCGACCTGCTCTACCTCTCGTTCACGACGCTGACCTCGGTCGGCCTCTCCGACATCGTGCCCGTGCTCCCCAACGCCCGCTCGGTGGTGATGATCGAGCAGATCGCCGGAGTCTTCTACGTCGCCATGGTGGTCGCCCGCCTGGTCGGGCTGGCGGCCGCCAGGGCGCGACGCTGATCCTTCGTCGAGGTATGTCGACGACGGCACGCTTCCCTCGCGGAGGTCCGCTAGGGAAGCGTGCCTTGACCTGCATACCCTTCGACGGGCTCAGGACACCGCCTTGACGACGGAAGGCCTTAGAAGGTGTGCTCGGGGCCGGGGAACGCGGAGCCCTTGACGTCGGAGATGTAGGCCTCGGCGCCGTCGGACAGGACCGACTTCACGTCGGCGTACTGCTTCACGAAGCGGGCCATCTTGCCGCTGCGCATGCCGAAGGCGTCCTGCCAGACCAGCACCTGGCCGTCGCAGTCGGGGCCGGCGCCGATGCCGATCGTGGGGATGTCGAGCTCCTTGGAGATCTGCGCGGCGACCTCACCGGGCACCATCTCCATGACGACCGCGAACGCCCCGGCCTCCTGGACGGCCTTGGCGTCGTCGATGATCCGGTCGGAGGTGTCTCCACGACCCTGGACACGGTAGCCGCCGAGCACGTGCTCGGACTGCGGGGTGAAGCCGATATGTGCCATGACCGGGATGCCGCCCTCGGTCAGCTTCTTGATCACGGGCGCCATCTCGGCGCCGCCCTCGAGCTTCACGCAGTGGGCGCCGGCCTCCTTCATGAACCGGACCGCGGTCAGGTAGCCCTGCTCGGGCGAGGCCTGGTAGGAGCCGAAGGGCAGGTCGCCGACCACCATCGCCCGCTTCACGCTGCGCGAGACCGCGCGGGTCAGCGGCAGCAGCTCGTCCACGGTCACCGGAAGCGACGTCTCGTTGCCGAGGACGTTGTTGGAGGCCGAGTCGCCGACGAGCAGCAGGTCGACCCCGGCCTCGTCGAAGATCTGGGCGGTGTACATGTCGTAGGAGGTCAGCATCGTGATCTTGTCGCCACGCTGCTTCATCTCGCGAAGATGATGCGTGCGCACCTTCTTCACGGGCTTCGCGGGCGCATCGCCTGCGGCGCCGGAACCGTACGGTGCGGTCTCCTCAGCGGAGTTCGTGCTCATCATCGAGCCTTTCTGGTGTCATCTCGCAGCTCCCTGATGGAGTCCACGGACTACCTCCAGCCTAAGTCGAGATGCAGGAGTACGCGGTGTGGCGGTGATCACTCTTGGGGCAGGTCGGTTCTCGGGATGGAGGCCTGTTCACAGCCGGTCGAAAGGAGCCGCGTAGGTGAACTTCCCGCGCACGGACGGGTCGTACGCCGCCAGCGGCCGCGCCTGGAAGTAGTCGCCCCATGCGGGGTCGGGCGCCTCGATCCCGAGCCCGGAGGCGGGCACGAATCCGAAACGGCCGTAGTAGTCGGGGGAGCCGAGGAGCACGACGACCGGCTCGCCCATCGCGTCGGCGGCACCGAGGACCGCGTACATCAGCGCTGAACCGACGCCGTCGCGCTGGCGGACAGGGGAGACGCTGACCGGACCGAGACCGAGCGCGGGCCGATCGGCGAGCGTCCCGCGCGTGGCCACGACGTGGCCGACGATCTCGCCGTCCACCTCGGCGACAAGCGAGAGCTCCGGGATCCAGCCCGGGTCCGCGCGCAGCCACCCCACCAGGGTCGCCTCCCCGGGCGCCCCGTCGGGCTCGATCGGCGGCGCGGAGTGCTCCACACCGGAGAAGGCGGCGGCGGTGACCGCACGGATGTCGGCCACGTCCTCGGGACGTTCACGTCGGATCAGCACGGTCCGACGCTAAACCGAACGACAACCCCGGCGCTCCTGGTTATCGTCGCGTCCATGCGGGTGCGAGAGGCGACGGCGGAGGACCTCGACGCGGTGATCCACGTCGGCGTGACGACGTGGCGGGCGACGTACCCGCCGATCACCGGCGAGGCGTACGTCGAGGAGGGCATCACCAAGTGGTGGGCCCCGGACGCGGTGCTCCGCGGGATCAGGGCCGGCACCGTCCTCGTCGCCGAGGTGGACGACCAGGTCGTCGCGATGGCCTCCTACTCGCTCCGAGAGGAACACCTGATGCTCTGGAAGCTGTACGTCCTGCCCGACTCTCAGGGCTCCGGTGCCGGCAGCGCGCTGCTGAGCGAGGTGATCGCCCGCGCCGGTGACCTGCCCGTACGCCTCACCCACCTCGTCGGCAACGACCGCGCCCACGCCATCTACGAGCGCCTCGGGTTCGTCGAGACCGACAAGATGACCAGCCCCATCGACGGCGGCCCCGAGGAGATCGTGATGGAGCGCTCGCCAGACTGATCCCACTTTCGAAGGTTGTCCGCGAAAGTCGTTCGGAAACGGTTGAAAGTCGGCGGCGGCCGAGACTAGCATCCGGCGTGACGCGCATCACATCTCACTCGGCGTCCCGACGTACGGAGTCTCGATGTCCCACTTCCTCCACTCACGCCGCACTCGTTCCCGGCTCGCCGTCGGGTCGGCCGTCCTCGGGATCACCGCCCTGTGCCTGGGCGGTCCGATCGGAACCGCCTCCGCGACTCCCGCTGAGACACCCTCGACGACCTGTCCGGCGCCCGACGCCCGCTCGAGCGTGGTCTTCCTCGATCTCGACAGCGGGGTCGCCAACAGCACCCTGCGCTCCGGCTGCACCATCAACGACGTCATCGACGACGAGCGGACGTGGCCGAATCACGGTGCCTTCGTGACGCACGTCCGCGGTGTCACCGCCGATCTGGTCGCCACCGGTGAGGTCACGCGGGCCGAGGCCGGCAGGCTGCGGTCCGCCGCCGCCCGCTCGCAGGTGGGGAAGGTCGAGGGTTACGACTGGCTCTTCGACGGCTCGGCCGACTCCTTCGACGACTGGGCGTACGCCGGCGACGGTGGGTTCGACCTGGTGCCGGACGGCACCATCCGCAGCCGTGCCGGCGCAGGTGGTGGGTTCGGAACCCTGTGGTATCCGGCACAGGAGTACGGCGACTTCTCGCTGCGACTGCAGTTCCGTGACGACGCACCGGGTGCGGCCCGTGGAAACAGCGGTGTCCAGGTGCGCTTCCCCGAGCTGTGGGGCCCTGTCGAGGGGTGCCCGACCACGTTCAACGGCAGCGAGACCGGCAACCTCTCCTGGATCGCGGTCAACTGCGGCCATGAGATCCAGGTCAACGACTCGCCGGAGGGCGGCAGCAACGACCCCCGCAAGACCGGGTCGATCTACGGCTTCGCCGACCTCACCCTGGCCGAGGCGCGACCGACCCCGAAGGGCACGTGGAACGACCTCGAGATCCGCGTCGTCGGGCAGCAGTACACCGTGATCCGCAACGGTGTCGTGATCAACGAGTTCGAGAACCTGCCCGGGCTGCCGTTCCCCGGTCGACCGAACGATCCCGACTCCAGCAGCCGAGGGCTGACTGGTCACGTCGGCGTTCAGGCGCACGGCAGCACCCCGGACGTGGTCTCCTACCGGAACATCCGCGTCCGCGACCTGTCCTGAGGTCGTACGCCGTCGGCGGCGGGCATCGGATGGCCGGGTAGCCGGTCGCGCCTAGACTCCGGGGTGTGGACTTCTACTCCGCCTACTCCCATGGCTTCGCGCGGGTCGCGGCGTGCACCATCCCGATCTCCGTCGCCGACCCGGCGGCCAACGCGCGCGAGGTGATCGCGCAGGCCCGCGAGTGTTCGGACGAGGGGGTGGCGGTCGCGGTCTTCCCGGAGCTGTGCCTCTCGGGCTACTCGATCGACGACCTCGTCCTGCAGCGGACCCTCCTCGACGCCGTGCACGCCGCGATCAGCGCGATCGTGGTGGCCTCCGAGGAGCTGTTGTCGGTGATCGTCGTCGGCGCCCCGCTGCGCCACGGCGACCGGGTGCTCAACGCGGCGGTCGTGATCCACGGTGGCGAGGTGCTCGGGGTGGTGCCCAAGACCTATCTGCCGACCTACCGTGAGTTCTACGAGAAGCGCTGGTACGGCTCGGGCGACGACTCCTTCGGCACGATCATGCTCGGCGGCGAGGAGGTGCCGCTCAGCAACGAGCTGCTCTTCCGCTGCACCGACGTCAAGGATCTCGTCTTCCACGTCGAGATCTGCGAGGACATGTGGGTTCCGGTGCCGCCGTCGGCGCGCGCTGCGCTGGCGGGTGCGACGGTGCTGCTCAACCTCTCCGCGAGCCCGATCACGGTGGGCCGCTCCGACGCGCGCCGTCTCCTGGTGCAGTCGGCGAGCGCTCGGTGCCTGGCGGCGTACGTCTACACCGCCGCCGGCCAGGGCGAGTCGACGACCGACCTGTCCTGGGACGGGCAGACGATGGCGTACGAGCTCGGCGAGCTGCTGGGGGAGACCGAGCGGTTCCCGGACGGTCCGCGGCGCACCGTGGTCGACGTCGACCTGGAGCGGATCCGTGCCGAGCGGATCCGGCAGGGCACCTTCGACGACAACCGCCGTGCGGAGTGGAGCCGTCGGCCCAGCTTCGACGTCTCGATCGAGTTCGAGCTCGCGCCGCCGCTGACCGGCGACGGTCTGAGGCGCAAGGTCGACCGGTTCCCGTTCGTCCCCGATGACCCCGAGAAGCTCGCGCTGGAGTGCTACGAGGCCTACAACATCCAGGTCTCCGGGCTCGAGAAGCGGCTCCGGTCGATCGGCCCGGACACGAAGATCGTCATCGGCGTCTCCGGGGGGCTCGACTCAACCCATGCGCTGATCGTCGCCGCCAAGGCCCTCGATCGCCTGGGTCGCCCGCACAGCGACATCCTGGCGTTCACGATGCCCGGCTTCGCGACCTCGGACGACACCAGGTCCAACGCCATCAAGCTGATGGAAGCGCTCGGGACGACCTACGAGACGCTCGACATCCGCCCGACCGCCACCCAGATGCTCAAGGAGATCGGCCACCCGGCCGGCGACGGCGAGCCGGTCTACGACGTGACGTTCGAGAACGTCCAGGCGGGGCTGCGTACGGACTTCCTCTTCCGCATCGCCAACCAGCGCGGCGGCATCGTCCTCGGCACCGGCGACCTCTCCGAGCTCGCGCTCGGCTGGGCGACCTACGGCGTCGGCGACCAGATGTCGCACTACAACGTCAACGCCGGCGTGCCGAAGACCCTGATCCAGCACCTGATCCGCTGGGTGATCACCACCGAGCAGTTCGACGGCACCGCCGACGAGGTCCTCCAGGAGATCCTCGACCAGGAGATCTCGCCCGAGCTGGTGCCGGGGGAGGAGCTGCAGTCGACGGAGCAGAAGATCGGGCCGTACGCCCTGCAGGACTTCACCCTCTTCCACACCGTGCGCAACGGCTTCACCCCCTCGAAGATCGCCTTCCTGGCGTGGAACGCCTGGCACGACGTCGAGGCCGGCGAGTGGCCCCCGGGGTTCCCTGAGGAGAAGCGGACGGCGTACGAGATGAAGGAGATCCGCGCCTGGCTCGAGGTCTTCGTGAGGCGCTTCTTCGCCAACCAGTTCAAGCGGAGCGCGCTGCCCAACGGGCCCAAGGTCCACAACGGCGGCACCATGTCGCCCCGCGGTGACTGGCGGATGCCCTCCGACGCCTCCCCGGCGGCCTGGATCGCCGAGATCGAGGCCCGGGTTCCCGTGGAGTAGGGATTGCAATGGACGGGTCGCACGGGCCGGCCGTAGCGTCACGGCCATGGCATCCGACAGCAGGGTCTGGCCCGTCGTGCACGCCGAGCGGGAGGCGTTGATCCGCGACCTCGCGACGCTCACCTCGGAGCAGTGGACGACGCCTTCGCTGTGCGTGGGGTGGAGCGTGCACGACGTGCTCGCCCACATGATCGACGTCGCGACGACGACACGGCTGGGGTTCGTACGCCGCATGATCGCCGCCGGTGGCGACTTCGACCGGGACAACCAGACCGGCGTCGACCGGGAGCGCGCCGAGGAACCGGCCGAGACCTTGGCGGCGTTCCGCCGGGTCGCCGGCCGGACGGCGACCCCGCCGGCCCCGCTCGCCACCCGCCTGGTCGAGGAGTTCGCCCACGGCGAGGACATCCGGCGGCCGCTGGGCCTCCAGCGCGACTATCCGGTCGAGCACGTCGTGACGGCGCTGGGCTACCTGGCCAAGACCTCGCAGAAGTGGGGCGGAGGCAAGGAGCGCGCCCAGAGGGTACGTCTCGTGGCCACCGACGCCGACGCGGCGATCGGGACCGGTCCTGAGGTCCACGGCAGCGCGATCGCGCTCGTGCTCGCGCTGTCCGGCCGGGCGTTGGGGCCCGGCGAGCTCACCGGACCGGGGGCGGCGGTGATGGCCACGGCCTCGCGGTGAAGAAGATAGCTTCACCTGAATCTAATAAAGCAAATACCTTCATATCTTTAGAATGAAGGTATGATCTTCACATGACTTCTGTGGCGACCGTCATCGGCGACCTCGTCGGGTCGCGCACCAAGGCTGACCGCGCGAAGGTCCACGCGGCGTTCGCCGAGGCCGTCGAGGAGGTCAACGAGACGTGGCAGCCGGTCACCCCGCTGCGGATCACGGTCGGCGACGAGTACCAGGGAGCCTTCGAGACCGTCGGTGCCGCGATCCAGGCCACGTTCCGGCTGCGGATCGCGCTCGACCCCGTGGTCGGCGTACGCCACGGCCTCAGCTGGGGCGCCACCCGAGTGCTCAGCGACGACCCCCGGGTCGAGGACGGACCGGGGTGGTGGTCGGCGCGGGCGGCGATCGAGGCTGCGGAGAACGCCGAGAACAAGGCGGCCTCCCGCAGCGTACGTACCTGGTATCAGCCTGCGGAGGACGCGGGTGGGCCGGACCCGGCCGCGGTCAACGCCGCTCTGGTCTCGCGCGACGAGCTCTTTTCTCGCCTGGACCGGTCCTCGGTGTCGGTGCTTTCTGGCATGCTCTCCGCCATGCCTCAGAAGGCCATCGCCGCCGAGCTCGACATCACCCCCTCCGCGGTCTCCCAGCGCGTCCGCCGCGACGGCATCGCCGTGATCGTGCGTGCCGACGACCTGTTGGGAGAGGTGCGATGAGCGAGCGCGAGCGAGCGAGCGAGCAGGTCATCATGCCGCCGCGAGTCACCGCGCGAAGCGCGGAGGTGGCGGCATGAGCTGGATCGCGTTGCTGCTGATCGGGGTCGGGACGGTCGACTTCGCCCACGCGATCATCGACCCCCTCAGGCGGATCCGCTGGGTCCCCGAGGTGATCGGGGCAGCCGCGGTGGTCGCTTTCGGCCTGCTCTCGGCTCTCTTCGGAGGTGACCTGGCGGCCGTGATCGTGATCGCCGGGATCACCGTGCTGTGGGGCTTCCTGGCCCACCAGCCTCAGGGCGCGGACAAGAATCCTCACCCCGGGATCCCGCTGGCTCTGCTCGGCGGGGCGATCTTCGTCGGGATCCTGCTGGCCCCGGTGGCCGGCGAGGTCGGTGGACCGGTCGCCGCGTGGGCGGAGCAGGCGCCCTGGGTCTGGGTCGAGGCGGCGCGGCCCGAGGCGGTGCTGCTCGTCTTCGGTGGCCTGCTGGTCCAGGTCTCGACCGGCAACGTCGTGGTGCAGCTCGTCCTCGACGTCGCCAAGGTCTCCAACCCGCTCGACGGTGTCGACGGCAACAACCTGAAGGGCGGCCGGCTCTTGGGCCCGCTCGAGCGACTGACGATCTTCGGGCTGGGTCTCACCGGCAACCTCGCCGCCGCCGGTCTGGTGGTAGCGGCCAAGGGCCTGATCCGCTGGCCGGAGCTGCAGTCGTTCCGCGGTGAGCACGAGGGACCGAGCATCAACGACGTGACCGAATACTTCCTGGTCGGCAGCTTCGTCTCCTGGATGACCTCGCTGGTGACCCTCGCTCTGGTCATCACCTGAGCCCGTCGTAGATTGCGGTGTCATGACTGTGGGTAAGGCTCTTGGGCTCCTGGTGGCCGCCGTGCTTCTCCTGGCCGGCGGAGCGCTGGCGCTGACCGGCATGGGCTATCTCGGCGGAGGGGGCACGAGCACCGCCTGGTCGGTCCTCGGAGCGGCCCTGGCGGGGTTCGGGGTGGCGCTGGTGATCTCGATCTTCAGAGGTCCCGGCCGCTGACCGTGGCGCGGAGATCCCGGCTGTAACGTCGGACCGTTAGTGTTCACGCATGGGCAAGCAACAGGACTTCGTGCTCCGGGCACTCGAAGAGCGGGACGTACGTTTCGTGCGGCTGTGGTTCACCGACGTGCTCGGCTATCTGAAGTCGGTCGCGGTGGCGCCGGCCGAGCTCGAGAGTGCCTTTGCGGAGGGCATCGGCTTCGACGGCAGCGCGATCGAGGGGTTCGCGCGCGTGACCGAGGCCGACATGCTGGCCCTGCCGGATCCGAGCACGTTCCAGATCCTGCCGTGGCGCACCGATGGCCCGTCCACGGGCCGGATGTTCTGCGACATCGTGATGCCCGACGGTTCGCCGTCCTACGCCGACCCGCGCTACGTGCTCAAGCGCACCCTGTCCAACGCCGCGGAGAAGGGCTTCACCTTCTACACACACCCCGAGATCGAGTTCTACCTCTTCAAGGACAACCCGCGAGACGGCAGCGAGCCGACCCCGGTCGACTCCAGCGGCTACTTCGACCACACCGCCCAGTCGATGGGCGCCGACTTCCGGCGTGAGGCGATCACGATGCTGGAGGCGATGGGGATCTCGGTGGAATACAGCCACCACGAGGGCGGGCCTGGCCAGAACGAGATCGACCTGCGCTATGCCGACGCGCTGAGCACCGCCGACAACATCATGACCTTCCGTACGGTCATCCGGGAGGTGGCACTGAGCCAGGGCATCTGGGCGAGCTTCATGCCGAAGCCGTTCACCGAGCACCCGGGCTCGGGCATGCACACCCACGTGAGCCTGTTCGAGGGCGACGCCAACGCGTTCTACGAGCCGGGCGCCGAATACCAGCTCTCCAAGACCGGTCGCAGCTTCATCGGCGGCGTGCTCCGCCACGCCGGCGAGATCACCGCGGTGACCAACCAGTGGGTCAACTCCTACAAGCGCCTGATCGGCGGGGGAGAGGCGCCGGCTCACGTCGCCTGGGGCCACAACAACCGCTCGGCGCTGGTCCGGGTGCCGATGTACAAGCCGCTCAAGGGCCAGTCGACCCGCATCGAGGTCAGGAGCCTCGACGCCGCCTGCAACCCCTATCTGGCCTTCGCCGTGATCCTGGCGGCGGGCATGAAGGGGATCGAGGAAGGCTACGAGCTGCCGCGTGAGGCCGAGGACGATGTGTGGGCGCTGACCGAGCGCGAGCGCAAGAGCCTCGGCATCGACCCGCTGCCGGAGAACCTCGACGAGGCGATCGGGATGGCCGAGGACTCCGAGCTCCTCGCCGAGACCCTCGGCGAGCACGTCTTCGACTTCTTCCTGCGCAACAAGCGTGCCGAGTGGGCCGCCTACCGTGAGCAGGTGACCGCCTACGAGCGCTCCCGGATGCTGCCTGTCATCTGACCTCCGATAACTGGTTGTCAAGGAAACTCAAGCCCGATTCCACACTTCCGATCCGGTGCTGCCACACTGGATCGAACGGGAGAGTGGTGATGTCGTTGAGTCTTCCCCGAGTGCTTGTGATCCAGCACGAGGAGACAGTTCCGCCGGCGTTGTTCGGTCATTGGCTGGCTGAGGCGGGCATGTGCGTCGACGTCTGTCGGGCGTACGCCGAGCCGATCCCGCCGCTCTCGTCGCTGGACGCCTCCTACTCGGGGCTGCTCGTGATGGGCGGCTCGATGGACGCCGACTCCGACGATGAGCACCCCTGGCTCCAGGTCACCCGCGAGCGGATCGCGCAGGCCGCCGAGGCCGGGATCCCGACGCTCGGGATCTGCCTGGGCCACCAGCTGGCCGCGATGGCGCTCGGCGGCACCGTGGAGCGCAGCCCGTTCGGGCTGACCGTGGGCGTGCGCCAGGTGACCTGGGAGCCCGAGGTGCTCTTCGACCCGCTGATGCGCCTGCTGGCAGGCGACGACCGCGCCATGCACTGGCACCGCGACGTCGTCGGCCAGCTGCCCGAGGGCACCGTCGAGCTGGCCAGCTCGATCGACGGGCAGGTCCAGGCGGCGCGGTTCGCCCCGACCGTGTGGGGCGTGCAGTTCCACCCCGAGGTCGACGCCGCCGCGGTCGCGGTCTGGGCCGAGGAGTCCGTCGAGGAGCTCGAGCAGATCGGACGCAGCGTCGACGACGTGGTCGCGACGGCCACCTTCGCCGAGAGGGAGCTGATCAAGACCTGGCAGCCGCTGGCCTTCGGGTTCGCTCGCCTGGTCCGTGAACGCATCGCCGCCGTCGCCCCCGGCGGCACCCGTGGCGGGGACATCCCGACACTCAGGCCCTGGAGCGCCTGAGTCCGAGCGGGTGACAGAATCGGGGCCATGACGTTGCCAGGCAAGGGCGAGCTGCTCCGGCTCGGCTTCAACGACCCGGACACGGCCCTGGCGGATCTGGCAGGTCTCGGCGCCGGCGCCCATGAGCTGTTGGCGATCCTGGGTCAGGCGGCCGACCCCGATGCGGCGCTGGCCGGTCTGGTCACGCTCGCCGAGTCCCAGGGCGACGGCTTCATCGAGGAGCTCGCCAGCGATGAGGGAACCGCGATGCGGCTGGTCTCGGTGCTCGGCGCCTCGCCCGCGCTGACCGACCACCTGGCCCGCCATCCCGATCACTGGCGCCAGCTGGCCGACCCGACCCTCGGCACGACCAGGCCCGCTGCGTACGTCTTCCGGGCTTCGCTGCTCGGGGCCGTCGGCGCGAAGCCGACCGATGAGAACCCGGTGGCGACGGTCCCGGACGCGGAGGCGGTCGACGCGCTGCGGGTGGAGTACCGCCGCTGGCTGCTCCGGCTGGCCGCCCGCGACCTGGCCCACCAGCTCCCGGTCGACGATGTCGCCGCCGAGCTCTCCGACCTGGCCTGCGCCACCCTCGACGCCGCGCTCGCGGTCGCCCGCGCGCGGGTGGGCGTGGACGCCGACAAGGTCCGGCTGGCCGTCGTCGCGATGGGCAAGTGCGGCGGCCACGAGCTCAACTACGTCTCCGACGTCGACGTGATCTTCGTCCACGAGGCCGCCGAAGGGGTCGCCGACGACGTCTCGCTGCGGGTCGCCACCCAGCTCGCCAGCAACCTGATCCAGGTCTGCTCCGCCCATACGGGCGAGGGCACCATCTGGCCGGTCGACGCCGCGCTGCGTCCCGAGGGCAAGGCGGGCGCGCTCTCGCGCACGATCCCCGGCCACGTCGGCTACTACGAGCGCTGGGCGAGCACCTGGGAGTTCCAGGCGCTGCTCAAGGCCCGGCCGGCCGCGGGCGACGTCGCTCTGGGTCGGGCCTACATCGACGCCGTCAACCCGTTCGTGTGGAAGGCCGCCGAGCGCGACGGCTTCGTCTCCGACACCCAGAAGATGCGGCGCCGGGTCATCGCGCACCTCCCGTCGCGGGAGGCCGACCGCGAGCTCAAGCTCGGCGCCGGCGGGCTGCGCGACGTGGAGTTCGCCGTGCAGCTGCTGCAGCTGGTCCACGGCCGCACCGACACCGGGATCCGCCAGCCCACCACGCTCTCCGCGCTGGCGGCGCTGACCCGCTCCGGCTATGTCGGGCGCGAGGACGGCGAGGCCATGCACGAGGCCTACGCGTTCCTGCGCCGGATGGAGCACCGGCTCCAGCTCTACCGGCTTCGGCGCACCCACGTCGTTCCCGACGACGAGGAGTCGCTGCGCTGGCTGGCGCGCTCGCTCGGCTACCTGCGCGACCCGGTGGTGCGGCTGGAGAAGGAGTGGGGCCACCAGCGGATCGAGGTACGCCGCCTCCACGAGAAGCTCTTCTACCGACCGCTCCTCGACGCGGTCGCCCGGATCCCGTCCGGCCAGGCCCACCTCTCCGCGAAGGCTGCCGAGGAGCGGCTGACCGCGCTGGGCTACGCCGACCCCAAGGCTGCCCTGCGTCACCTCGAGGCGCTCACCACAGGCGTCTCCCGGCGCGCCGCGCTGCAGCGGGCGCTGCTGCCGGTGATGCTGGAGTGGCTCTCCGAGGGCTCGGACCCCGACGCCGGGCTCTTCGGGTTCCGCCGGATCTCCGACGCCCTCGGCGCCACGCCCTGGTATCTGCGCTCACTGCGCGACGAGGGCCTGGTCGCGCAACGCTTCGCCACGATCCTGTCCACCTCGCGCTACACCACGGCGCTGCTCGAGCGGGAGCCCGAGGCGCTGCGCCTGCTGGGCCATGATCTGGCACCGCTCTCGGCCGAGGCGCTCACCGACGAGATGGTCGCCCGCGCCGCCCGTCGGCGCACCACCACCTCCGCCGAGGAGGCCGTACGCCACATCCGGGCGATCCGCCGCCGCGAGCTGTTCCGGATCTCGGCCGCCGAGCTCCTCGGTGAGGCCGGGATCGACACCATCGGTGCCGCCCTGTCCCGGCTGACCGACGCCACCTTGGAGGCCTCGCTGCGCACGGTCGTGGCCGAGGAGGTCGCCCGCCGTGGGATCGACGGGCCTCCGACGCGGATCGCCATCATCGCGATGGGCCGCTACGGCGGGTTCGAGCTCTCCTACGCCTCCGATGCCGACGTGCTCTTCGTCCACCGGCCCGTCGAGGGTGCAGACCCGGGCGAGGCGACCCAGTTCGCGCTCAAGGTCATCGCCGACCTGCGCCGGCTGCTCGCCCTGCCGGGTGCCGACCCGCCCCTGGAGATCGACGCCGACCTGCGCCCCGAGGGGCGGCAGGGCGCGCTGGTGCGGACACTGCCGGCGTACGCCTCCTACTACGCGAAGTGGTCGGGCATCTGGGAGTCGCAGGCGCTGCTGCGCGCAGACGCCGTCGTCGGCGACCCGCAGGTGCGCGAGGCGTTCACCGAGATGATCGACCCGCTGCGCTACCCCGAGGGTGGGCTGAGCGAGGACGACATAGTCGAGGTGCGCCGCATCAAGGGCCGTGTCGACCACGAGCGGCTGCCCCGCGGTGCCGACCCCAACACCCATCTCAAGCTCGGCCGTGGCGGGCTCGCCGACATCGAATGGACCGCCCAGCTGCTGCAGATGCGGCATGCGTACGCGGTGCCGGGGCTGCGTACGCCACGCACCGTCGAGGCGCTGCAGGCCGCCCGCGACGCCTCGTTGATCGAGGCCGACGACGCCGAGACGCTCATCGAGGCATGGCGGATGGTCAGCCGGGTCCGTAACGCGGTCACGCTCGCGCGCGGCCGCCCGGCGGACTCACTGCCCGCCGGGCCCGTCGAACAGCACGCCGTCGCGGCCATCCTCGGTTATCCGGCGGGCGCGACCGACGAGCTGGTCAACGACTACCTGCGGATGACCCGCCTCGCCCACGGTGTGGTCGAGCGCGTCTTCTGGGAGTAGGCCCCAGATCTACTCGGCCTACAGGTTGTTGTCGTTGCGCGGAGGCAGCCAGCCCGGATTGCGGGGCGCCCGAGGCTGCGGCTGAGCCGGCGGCTCGTTGGTCGCCTCCTCGCCGGGCTGTCCACCCTGCGGGTTGAACAGGTCCGTCCGCCGCTCCGGGAAGCCGTTCGAGGGCTGCTGGGCGTAGGGGCGGGGTGTCCAGCGTCCGTTCTGCGGGCGCAGCTGGGTCGGACGCTGGGGGCGCTCGGCCGGGCTCTGGGGGCGCTGGGAGAACATGTTGCCGATGCCTCCTCCCGCGGGCTGGTTCGCCTGCGGGCTGCCGGAGGCCGCCGGCTCACGCGTCGGGAGCGGCTGCAGCGGCTGGCGCGGCTGCTGGAGCAGGTCGGGCTCGTGGCTGGGGTAGGAGGGCAGCCCCAGAGCGGGCCGCTGCGGCATCATCGCGTGGGCGCCGGAGTCGGAGGTCACCGCCCGCTGGTCCGGGGTCCACGGGTCCTCGAGATCGTCGTTGATGCCCGCGAACATGGTGGCGAAGCCGATCACGATCAGCATGCCGGCCGAGATCGCGAAGATCGGCATCGCCAGGTAGACCGGGTCCGCACCGGTGACGTGCCCGAGCTTGTCGTCGGGGGAGCTGTGGATCTCGAGAGCGAGCATGCCGGTGTAGTGCATGACGCACACGCCGATGCCCATGATGACGGCAGCGCCGACACGCATCAGCCGCGTGGTGACGTTGAAGGCGAAGAAGAGCGCGAGAGCCGAGGCGACCAGCGCGATGACGACGGAGGCGACGACGACCGCCGGCTTCCAGACCATCTTGGCGCTCATGTCCATCGCGTACATGCCGGTGTAGTGCATCGCGCACACGCCGGCACCGGTGACCAGGCCACCGACGATGTAGCCCGCGTTGCCGCGCATGGCGGTCGCGATGAGCATGCCGACCATCGCCGCGATGATCGCGACGGCGAGCGAGATGAGAGTGGTGCCGACGTCGAGGGCGTACGCCACGTGACTGTCGAAGGCGAGCATGCCGATGAAGTGCATGGACCAGATCGCGCCCCCGCCGATCGAGGCGGCCGCGCCGAAGAGCCAGAGCCAGGCGCCGGTGCCGGTGCCGCGCAGCCGAGCGCGGGTAGCACAGGTCAGACCGACCCAGGAACCGAGGACGGAGATGATGAACGACATCCCAACCAGGGGTTGGCTGAACGCCCCGATCGTGACTTCTTCGATGGTTGTCACGCTGCTTTGACTTCCTCTCGTTCCTCGCCGGATGGGGTGTGGGGGATCGGCGAGGTTGATCTGGAAACATGTAAAGATACCCCGAGGGGTATCCGAGATGGATCCATAGCGGGCAATGGTGCCGTTGTCGCGCGGGTCACAATAGAGGAACAGGTCCCCCATTTCCATGTGGGGGGTAGGGTATGGCCGCTATGGCCGACGATGTATATGTGCTCGAGCTCGACGCGATGAAGCAGTCGGCTGTCGATCTGGGGGATCCGACCCGCCTCGTGTTCGACTACATGAGGCGTATCGGGGATGTTATCGACCGACTGCCTCCAGGGCCAGTGCGGGTTCTGCATGTCGGCGGCGCTGCGATGACGCTGGCGCGCTACGTCCACGCGACCCGGCCGCGCTCTTCCCAGATCGTGCTCGAGCCGTCGGTCGAGATCATCGAGCGCGTACGCAGCGAGGCGCCGCTCCCGCCGCGCAGCGGCATCAAGGTGCGCCCGGTCGACGGGAAGAGCGGCATCGGCGGCGTACGCGACGGCTTCGCCGACCTGGTGATCCTCGACGCCTTCGACGGCGGTCGCACCCCGGACGACCTCGTCTCCGCCGCCTTCATCGAGGACGTACGCCGCGTGCTCGCCCCCTCCGGGGTCTTCGTCGCCAACCTCGTCGACCGGGCGCCGTTCCCCCAGGCGCGTGACTTCGTCGCGGCGGCCCGCGACCTCGGCGACATGGTCGTCGGTGTAGAGCCGGCGACGATGAAGGGCCGCCGCCCCGGCAATCTGGTGATCGTCTGTGGTGCGGTGCTGGGCTCGCCGTTCGGGTCGCCCTCTCCGATGGAGTACCGGATCTTCACCGACCGCGCCGTCGCCGACTCCTTCGGCGGCGGGACGCGCCGCTAGGCTGGCGGGCATGTCGATCGAGCTGGCCCGCACCCACCTGGACCGATTCGGACGCGGTGGAGACATCATCGAGTCGGTGGAGTCGAAGGCGACCGTCGAGCTCGCCGCGGTCGCTCTCGGGGTCTCGCCGGCGGAGATCGCCAAGACCATCAGCCTCTACACCGAGGACCGGACCGCCGCGATCCTCATCGTCGCGGCCGGCGACGCCAAGATCGCCAACGCGAAGTTCAAGGCCCACTTCGGCACCAAGGCGCGGATGCTCGCCGCCGAGGACGTGGAGCCGATGACCGGCCACGCGATCGGCGGCGTCTGCCCGTTCGGCAACCCGCCGGCGGCCGAGGTCTGGCTCGACGCCTCGATGAAGCGCTTCGACATGGTCTACCCGGCTGCGGGGAGCGCCAACACGACGATCGCGCTCACTCTCGGCGACCTGGAGACGATCAGCGAAGCCCGGGGCTGGGTCGACGTCACCAGGCTTCCTGAGTAGGCACCGACCCCACAAAGGGGACAGCCCCGCCCTGCCGAAGCAGGAGCGGGGCTGCCTTTGCTGAAATGTCAGCTAGGTCTTTGGTCAGACCGGGCGGACGTTCTCGGCCTGCGGGCCCTTGGGGCCCTGGGTCACGTCGAACTCGACGCGCTGGTTCTCGTCCAACGTCTTGTAGCCGTTGGTCTGGATCGCGGAGAAGTGCACGAAGACATCGTCGCCCCCGTTGTCCTGGGCGATGAAGCCGAAGCCTTTGTCGCCGTTGAACCACTTCACGGTTCCCTGAGTCATGAATCTAATCCTTGTGTACACAGGGCGACTCCGTGCCGCCCTTTGGGCGTTGAATCCACGAGTCCTGATTTCTGCTTCTGCGGAAGACCAAGTGCTGCACGAACGGTCACCGAGAGCAACCGCGAAGCGCGTGGGAGCGCCTCCTTCAACGTAGACAAGCCTACATCCCACAAGCCGAGTTCGGGCAACCCCTGTTTTTCGGCGTTTCAGGCCCCGGATCCGTTCGAAAAGCAGGCCGCTGCGGGCCGCCCGGTTTGACAACCCCGAGCATCACATCGACAAGATCGGGGTACTGGTGGCCAACCGACGAGAATAGGGGTCCACGTGGACCAGCCATGGTGGCGCGAAGCCGTCGCATATCAGATCTACCCGCGTTCGTTCGCGGACTCGAACGGCGACGGGCTCGGTGACCTGCAGGGGATCACCGACCACCTGGACTACCTCGCCGCGCTGGGCGTCGATGCGATCTGGATCTGCCCGTTCTACACCTCGCCGCAGAACGACCACGGCTACGACGTCGCCGACTACTGCGACGTCGACCCTATCTTCGGCACGCTGGCCGACGCCGACCACCTGATCGCGCGTGCTCACGAGCTCGCCCTGAAGGTCATCGTCGACCTGGTCCCCAACCACACCTCCTCGGCGCACCCGTGGTTCGTGGAGGCGCGCGCGGCGGAACCCGGGTCGCCGGCCAGGGACCGCTACATCTTCCGCGACGGCCGCGGCGAGAACGGCGAGGAGCCGCCCACCAACTGGCGCTCGGTCTTCGGCGGTCCGGCGTGGACGCGGATCGAGGGCGGGCAGTGGTACCTGCACCTCTTCGACGACGACCAGCCCGACCTCAACTGGCACAACCCCGAGGTGGTCGAGGAGTTCACCAAGATCCTCACCTTCTGGCTCGACCGGGGCGTGGACGGCTTCCGGGTCGACATCGCCCACGGGCTCTTCAAGGAGCTGCGCGACCAGGTCGTCCCCGAGGGGCTCGCGCCGACCTCCGACGCCGCGGTGATGTACGAGCGCGGCGTCACCGACGCGCCGATGTGGGACAACCTGGGCGTCCACGAGATCTATCGCGCCTGGCGCAAGCTGATCGACTCCTTCGACGGCGACCGGATGATGGTCGCCGAGGCCTGGACCCCCGGTCCGGCGGAGCTGCGGCGCTACGTACGTGCCGACGAGTTCAACCAGGCGTTCAACTTCTCCTGGCTGCAGGCGCCCTGGTCGGCCGAGGCGTTCACCAACGTCATCGGGTCGACGCTGAAGGCGCTCGGTCCTTCGCGGGCGGCGCCGACCTGGGTCCTGTCCAACCACGATGTCGTACGCCACCGCTCGCGTTATGGCGACGGGCTGCAGGCGCTTCACCGGGCGCGCGCGGCGACCCTGACGATGCTGGCGCTTCCGGGGTCTGCGTACCTCTACCAGGGAGAGGAGCTGGGCCTGCCGCAGGTCTATCTGCCGCCGGAGTATCAGGAGGATCCGTGGTCGGAGACCGGTGAGGGCGGTCGTGACGGGTGCCGGGTGCCGCTGCCGTGGAGCGGGTTCGAGCCGCCCTTCGGGTTCAGCGAGGTGCCCGACGAGGAGACGACCGGAGTGAGGTCGAGCGGCGAGCTTGCTCGTCCGCTTGCGCCGAACGAGGGAGTGATCCCGCGAAGCGGGAAGCTGCCGACGCAGCCGTGGCTGCCGCAGCCGGCCGAGTGGGTCGACCTCACCGTGGCCGCCCAGAACGGTGTCCGGGACTCCACGCTGGAGTTCTACCGGGCGGCGCTGGCGGCACGACGCGCCTTCGCGCTCGGTGCCGACGAGGACGTGGAGCTCCTGGACGCACCCGAGGGTGTCGTCTCGTTCCGGCGCGGCGGGGTCGGCGGTTCGCCGGCTGCGCCCGGTCTGGGGGCAAGGACCGACCTGATCGTCGTCCTCAACTGCGGCATGGAGCCGACGCCGCTTCCCGAGGGCGAGATCGTGATGTACAGCGGCGACCCGGTCGTGGGCGACCTGCCCACCGACGCGGCGGTCTGGATCATCGCGCCCGCGGTCGACTGAGCCCCGGGTCGGCGGGATCGTCTCACAAGATTGTCAACAATTTTGGTACGCTCCATGGACCCGACCAAGGAGGACACGTGACGGTCTCGCCGGCCCAGGTAACCCAGCACGACGTGGCGGAGGCGATCCGCCGCGACATTCTCGAGGGTGAGCTCGTCGCCGGCCAGCGCCTGGTCGAGGCCGACCTCTCCGAGTCGCTCGGTGCCAGCCGCGGTGCCGTACGCGGCGCCCTGATCGACCTCACCCACGAGGGCCTGGTCGAGCGGATCGCCAACCGCGGCGCCCGGGTGCGGGTGGTCAGCACCGAGGAGGCCGTCGAGATCATCGAGGTCCGCGCCGCCGTCGAGGCGCTGTGCGCGGCCAAGGCCGCCGAGAAGATCACCGACGAGGAGATCGCCGAGCTGCGCCGGCTCGGCGAGGAGATGTCGGCCGCGGTCGCCTCCGGCGACGTCGGCACCTACTCCCGCCTCAACACCCACCTCGACGAGCGCTTCGTGGCCATCTCCGGTCAGCAGGTCGCGGCCGAGACGCTCGCGCGACTCCAGGGCCGGAGCGTACGTCACCAGTACCGGCTCGCCTACCGACCCGGTCGCTCCCAGGTCTCGCTGCCCCAGCACCTCGCGATCATCGAGGCGCTCGCCCGGCGCGACCCCGCTGCCGCGGACACCGCCGTGCGCGCGCACCTTGCCAGCGTCCTCGAGGCCGTGCGCGAGATCGCCCCGTCCCGATAGGAGACCCTGTCGAGGTCGTCACACGGGACGCTCGCCCTTCTTGGCCTTCTGGATCAGCTCGTAGACGTGTGCGCGCAGCTCCGCGAAACGCGGAGCGGAGCGGGTGGTCAGCTGGTCGCGCTCGTCGGGGAGGTCGATGGCCACGTCCTTCAGGATCACCGTCGGCCGGTTGGAGAGCACGAGCACCCGCTGGCCGAGATAGACGGCCTCGTCGATGTCGTGGGTGACGAACAGGACCGTCACGCCGAGCCGCTTCCACAGCTCGCGGACGAGATCCTCCAGGTCGGCCCGGGTCTGAGCGTCGACGGCGGCGAACGGCTCGTCCATCAGCAGGACCGAGGGCTCGTAGGCGATCGCACGGGCGATCGCGACCCGCTGCTGCATGCCGCCGGAGAGCTGCCAGGGATGAGAGGAGGCTGAGTCGGTCAGCCCGACGGCCGAGAGCGCCTCGTCGACCAGCTCGGTCCGGCGCGCCCGCGGGACCTTCTTCTCCTTGAGCGGCAGCTCGACGTTCTGTCGGACGGTGAGCCAGGGGAACAGCGAGCGGCCGTACTCCTGGAAGACCACCGCCATCCCGGCCGGCGGCTCGGTGACCGGGATGCCGTCGAGCTCGACGACGCCGGCGGTGGCGTCGAGGAGGCCGCTGATGCAGCGCAGCAGGGTGGTCTTGCCGGCGCCGGAGGGGCCGACGATGCAGACCAGCTCGCCCTGGCCGATCGAGAAGTCGAGCTGCTCGATGGCCTCCAGGGAGGTGCCGCCGGTGGTGTAGGTCTTCTTCAGGCCACGTACGTCCAGCGCAGTTGACACGGGTTCTCCTCGGGTGCGGGGTCAGGCGCCGCGGTCGGCCTGGCGCAGGCCGCGGTACCAGGCGAGCGAGTAGTGCTCGACGAGACGGAACAGGACCGAGAGCAGGAAGCCGAGCATTCCGAGGAGGATGATCCCGGTCCACATCTGGGGCACGGCGAAGCTGCGCTGGAACTGCACGATCGAGGCGCCGAGGCCGCGGTTGGCGCCGAAGAGCTCGCTGATCACCATCAGGATGACGCCGATCGACAGCGCCTGGCGCGCTCCCGCCGCGATCTGCGGCGAGGCCCCGCGCAGCACCACCTGCCTCAGCCGGGTCCAGGCGCTGAACCGGTAGCAGCGGGCGGTGTCGAGCATGACCTCGTCCAGTCCGCGTACGCCTTCGACGGTGTTGAGCAGGATCGGCCACAGGCAGCCGAGCGCGATCGTGACGATCTTGGACGCGTCGCCGGTGTAGCCGAGGAACAGCGCGATCACCGGCACCAGGACCGGCGGCGGCACGGCCCGGAAGAACTCCAGCGTCGGCTCGCAGAACGCGCGGACCGGGCGGTAGAGGCCGATGACGACCCCGAGGAGTACGCCGCCGGCCAGTGCGAGCAGATAGCCGATCGCGAGCCGCGCCAGACTGGGCAGCACATCGCCGCGCCAGCGGTCCGCGGTCCAGGTCTCCCCGAAGACGCCGACGATCTTGGACAGCGGCGGCCAGAAGACGCTCGTGGAGCCGGCCGAGGCGAACCACCACACCGCGACCAGCACGATCGGAAGGGCGAGGGCGTACGCGATGGTCCGTGCGAATCTCATCGGGCCTCCTTGCGGATCGAGACGTGCCAGCGGAGCGTGCGCCGTTCCAGGGCCCGGGCGACCAGGTTGACGGCGACGCCGATGAGCCCGACGACGATGACCAGGGCGTACGTCTTCTCGACCGCGCCGGAGGACTGGGCGACGCCGATGGACCTGCCGAGGCCGGGCACGCCGATGATCAGCTCGGCGGTGATCTCCAGGATCAGCGCGACCGAGGCGGCCAGCCGGAAGCCGGTCATGACGTAGGGGAGCGCGGTGGGCCAGAGGACCGTGCGGACGGTGGCCAGCCGCGAGAAGCGGTAGGAGCGGGCGGTGTCGCGTACGACCGGGTCCACGTCGGCGACCCCGTAGAGCACCTGCACGAGGATCTGCCAGAACGCGGCGTACACGACCAGGATCAGCGCCGAGGTCGGCCGGCTGCCGTAGAGGAGCACGACGAGGGGGATCAGGGCGACCGAGGGGATCGGGCGCAGGAACTCGATCGTGGAGGCGGTCAGGTCGCGCAGGAAGCCGACCGAGCCGATGACCACGCCGAGCACGATGCCGGCGGCCATCGCGATGGCCAGGCCGGTGGCCCAGCCCCGGAGGGTGGCGCCGAGGTCGGTCCAGAAGGCGGCCTCGCCGAGCTGGTCGAACAGCTCGGTGAACATCGCGCTCGCCGGCGGAAGATAGCTGCCGTTGACGATGCCGAGACGCGGCAGCGCCTCGGCCAGCCCGACGACGACGAGCAGGCCGAGTACGCCCAGGGCAGCGTCCCGGCCCCGGCCGGCGATCCGCCTGGGGCGGGTGCCGGCCACGGGCAGGGTCGTGACGGTCATGGAAGCAGGGCGTCCACGTCCGGGTCCTTGGTGAACAGACCGTCCGCCTTCGAGAGGTCCGCCAGCTTCTGGATCGACTCGGCATCGATCTCGGATGTCCACTGCGGCATGTTGAGCTCGGCGAGCACCTTGTCGTCGATGTCGGTGTAGGTCGGGAGGATCTCCTTGACCTCGTCCTGGTGCTGCTGGGCGTAGTCGAGCGACTTGTTCATCGCGGCGGTGAAGGCCTCGACGGTGTCGGCGTCGGACTCGGCATGGTTCGTCGAGGTGAAGTACTCCGCGACCGCGAGACCCGGGTCGGCGGCGACGAAGTTGGAGCCGAGGTCGGTCATGCCGCCCTGGGTGCCGATGGTGAGGAACGGCTCGACGACCTGACCCGCGTCGACGTCGCCCTTCTCGATGGCCGGGCCGATCTCGGGGAAGGCCAGCTCGACGTACTCGATCTTGGTCGGGTCGCCGCCGTCCTGGCGGACGAGCTCGTTGGTGGTGGTCGTGTTGATGTTCTTGAGCGTGTTGACCGCGACCTTCTTGCCCTCCAGGTCCTTGGGCGAGGTGATGTCGCTGCCGGCCTTGACCAGGACACCGGCCATGTCGGCCGCCGGGTCGTCGGTGGCGTTGACGCCGGCAGTGACGACCTTGACCGGAACCTCCTGGGTCTGGGCCAGGAGCAGGGAGGTCGTGTTGGAGAAGCCGAACTGGTACTGACCGCTGGCCACGGCGGGGATGATCGCGGCACCGCCCTGGGCGAGCTCGAGGTTGACGTCGAGGCCCTCCTCCTTGAAGAACCCCTTCTCCACCCCCAGATAGATGGGCGCGACATCGACGACCGGGATCACGCCGACCGTGATCTCGGTGGCGCCACCGGCACCCTCCTCGGCGGACTCGCCACCACCACAGGCACCGAGCGCGAGCGGTAGGGCGAGAACGAGTGTGGCTGCCAGACCGCGACGCGCGGCGCGGGCGGGGGAGCGGTTCATCGGGACTCCTCGTGGGCTGTGGGGTAGCGACCGCGGCACAACCTAGTGGTGCCCGCGGGTGGAGGCCACGAAATCCGGAATTCAGTGCACGGAATGACGCATCTGCTGGTGACAGCGGCGGGAGCGGTGGTGTCCCTTGCTGAAGACGAGCGCCCCGACCCCGATCGCGGCGAAGATCCACCACGGCACGCCCATCACGACCAGCCCGATCGCGACGAGGAGGAAGCAGGCGACCAGCGGGAACGCCCGCGGGCGGCCGCGGCGCGGACGGCGGACCGCCTGCGGCGGCTGTGGCGCGCTCTTCGGCAGGTCGGTGAAGAGCATCTCCAGGTCGGCACGGACCTTCGCGGACCAGACCGCGTCCAGGCGCTCGTAGTAGTCGTCGTCGGTGAGCCGGCCTGTCGAGTAGTGCTCGGCGAGCCTCGCCGACGCCTCCTCCCGATCGGCCTCGCTCACCCGCAGGTTGTCGAGGTTGCTCATGCCGCCGCCTCCGTAGCGCAAGCGCCATCGTACGGACGCGGCGGCCTGAGGCTTGTTGTCGCTCGCTTGCGCTCGCTCATGTCATCTCCCTTGTGAAGGCCGCATCGACTGTCGGCGAAGTGTCCCGATATATCGCGAGGGTACGCCTGAAGAGATGCCGTCGCAAGGGACTTTGGTCGGCTCGGGGCTGACCCTTTGGCTGCCTCTGGGGCTAGGTGAGCAGCAGCACGACCAGCAGGATCGCCGGGACCGTGGCCAGCGTGCTGACGAAGATGACGTCGCGGGCCAGCAGGGTGGCCCGGTTGTAGCGCTGCGCGACGACGAACACGTTCTGGGCCGTCGGCAGCGCGGAGAGCACTGTCACGGCCAGCAGCGCCTCGGCGTCGAGGCCGAGCACGAACCGCCCGATGACGTACGCCGCCACCGGCTGCACGATCTGCTTGGTCGCGACCACGGCGGCCAGGTCGAGCGCTGGGACGCCGCGCCCGGGCAGCGGGCCGAGCCGGAGCGCGACGCCGTAGGCGATCAGCATGGAGGGGACCGCCATCCCGGCCACCAGCTCCAGCGGATCCGCGACGGCTGTGGGCAGGTCGAGATCGGTGACGGAGAGCGCCACCCCGATCAGGGAGGCGACGGTGATCGGGTTGGTCAGCGGGCGGCGGATCACGTCCCAGAACGACAGCTTCGTCGTGCTCGCGTCGGCGTCGAGCAGGACCAGCGCCAGCGGCTGGAGGACCAGCATCTGCAGCAGCAGCGTCGGCGCGACCAGGACCGGGTCGCCCAGGACGTACGCCGCGATCGGCAGGCCGAGGTTGCCGGCGTTCGCGTAGGAGCCGCACAGGACCGCGACCACCGTGTCGCCCAGGCCGCGGCGGCGCAGCGTCTCCACGGTGGCCACGAGCGTCGCGGCGACGAGCACGCCGCCGGCGACCGCGACCAGGTTGCCGGAGAGCACGAAGCCGAGGTCGCTGTCGTCCATGACCGTGATGAGCAGCGCCGGGCTGGCGACGTAGAACGCGACCGTCGAGAGCGTCCGCTGGCCGCGCTCGTCGAGGATCCGGAGCTGGGCGAGCAGGGCGCCGAGGGCGATGAGGACGGTGATCGTGGCGAAGCCGGTGAAGACCCCTGCCACGGCCTAGATCTCGCGCCGCAGGTCGAGGAGCCCGCGGGCGGCGTGCTCGGTGACGATGCGTTCGGACTCGGCGGCGTCGCGAGCGCGCAGGGCGATCACGAGGGCACGGTGCTCGGCGTAGCGGTCGGCGCCGAACTCGTCGCCGGCAAGCAGGTGCGACCGGGAGATCTCCCGCTGCCGCGACCGGCTCAGCGAGCGGGACTGCTCGAGGAGGCGTACGAGAACCGGGTTGTGGGCCGCGGCGTTGACCTGCTCGTTGAAGCGGCCGAGGACGTCGAGGAAGCGGTCGGCGTGCTTCTCGACCGGCTTGCCGTCGCGATGGCGCGCCCGGATCAGGATCACCAGGTCGTCGGCCTCGTCGAGCAGCCGGTCGAGCTCGTCGAGCTCGTCATCGGTCGCATGCCGGGCGGCGAACCGGGCGGCCAGGCCGCGCAGCGCGACCTCCACCTCGGCCAGGTCGTGGCTGGCGTCCTCCTCGATCCGGGCCACCAGCGTCGTACGCGGGCCCACCCGCTCCACGAGTCCGTCGAGCTCGAGCCGCCGGATCGCCTCGCGGACCGGGGTCGGGCTGACACCGAGACGCTCGGCCATGCCTCGCTCGGTCACCTTGGCGCCGGGCTCGAGCTCACCGGAGCCGATCTGGGTGCGTAAGGCCTGATAGACGCGCTCGGCCACCGTCGTGGTCTCCGGGGCGGTCGCGGGGGAGGAGATCGACATGGTCCTGATCCTAGGCCACTTTTCCGACAGTGCCACCTCTTGACTGTTTTGCTGTAGCAAAACTACTGTGAGCGCCGCCACAGCCCGCAGGGTCCATGCCGGGACCATGCAGAGATCACGGAGGTCCGTCTCGTGAGCACCACCATCCCCACCGCACCACCACGGCAGCTCGGGCCGCGCCGGATCACCCTCCTCGTCGCGCTGGCGGTCTTCGCCCAGGAGTCGATGTGGAACTTCTACGACAGCCAGGTTCCGCCGCTGCTGCGCGACCACCTGGCCAGCGCCGCCCTCGTCGGCTTCATCATGGGCATGGACAACCTGCTCGGCATCTTCATCCAGCCGTGGATGGCCAACCGGTCCGACCGGACGCGCACCCGTTGGGGCCGGCGAATGCCCTACCTCGCCGTCGGGATGCCCCTCGCGGCGCTGCTGTTCGTGACCCTGCCGCACACCGCGAACTCGCTGCCGCTGCTGATCGTCGTCATCGTCGCGTTCGCGCTGGTCTCGAACTCGTTCAAGCCGATCGGCGAGGCGCTGGTGCCCGACTTCATCGCCCCCGAGCGCCGCAGCCGGGCCAATGCCGCCGTCAAGATCGCCTCCAGCCTCACCGTCATCGTCGCGGCGCTGGTCAGCATCCTGCTGGTTGACGACCATCCGGCGCTTGCCTTCGCGGTGATCGCGCTGATCACCCTCGTCTCGGTCACCGTGCTGTGCCTCTCGATCCGCGACAGCTCCTCGCCCGGTTACCAGGCGGCGGTGGCCGAGGACGCCGCCGAGGAGTCGACGTCGGTCGGACAGGCCCGCATCCGCGACACCATCTGGGAGATCGTGCGCGACACCGACCGCAGCCGGCTGCTGCTGATCGTCGCGATCCTCGTCTTCGGCAGCGCCTGGGCCGGGTCGCGCGCGCTGGTCACGCCCTACGGCATGGAGGCCCTCGGGCTCTCGCGCGGCGACGCGGGCGGTCTCACCTTGCCGAGCGGGGTCGCGTTCCTGCTCGCGGCCTATCCCACCGCGCTGTTCGCCGAGCGCTTCGGCCGGCTGCGCACCATGATCGCCGGGATGGCGATCTTCGCGGCCGCCATGGTCCTCGGCACCCTGGTGCAGACCCCGACCGGCACCGTGGTGGCGTTCTGCATCGGCGCCGCCGGTGCCTCGGCCTTCCTGGTCAACGCCGTCGTCGTGCTGTGGAACCTGGCGCCGTCGGCGCGGGTCTTCGGGACGTACGCAGCGCTCTACGCGGTGGGATGGCAGAGCGGTGCCTTCCTCGGTCCGGCCTTGATCGGCGGGGCCGTCGACATCTTGGGCTGGCAGACGATGCTGCTCGACATCGCGGTCGTCGCGGCGGTCGCGGTCGTGATCGTGGTGCGGATCGACCGCCTCCAGCGGCGCGGCGACGTCGAGCGGGCGGTGTGAGCGCGGTGGCCCGGATCCTGATCACCACCGACTACCTGCGACCCGGCGACGAGGTCGACGACCTCCTCCGCTCGCGTGGCCACGAGACCCGCTACCGGTCCGGGGATCTGGTCGCCGACCTCGCCGGGGTGGAGGGCGCGCTGGTCGGTCACGACTCGCTCACCGCCGAGGTCCTCGCATCCGCGGACCGTCTGAGGGCGGTCGTACGCACCGGGGTCGGCTACGACGCGATCGATGTCGAGGCGGCCGCACGTGCCGGGATCACGGTCAGCAACCTGCCCGGGATCAACGCCAACGCGGTCGCGGAGTACACGATGGGGCTGCTCCTGGCCTCCTCCCGCCGGCTGGTCGAGAGCGCGACCGGCGTCGCCTCCGGTGGCTGGCCGCGTGGGGACGGCCGCGAGCTGCGCGGCTCCACCCTGGGCCTGATCGGCTACGGCGCTGCTGCCCGCGCGGTCGTGCCGCTGGCCCGGGCGTTCGGGATGAGGGTGCTGTGCACCAGCGCCGTCGCCGAGGCCGAGCGGACCGACCCGGAGGTCCGGTTCGTCGAGCTGCCCGAGCTTCTTGCGGGAGCCGACTTCGTCTCGGTCCACACCGCGCTCACCCCGCGGACGCGGGGGATGCTCGACGCCGCCGCATTCGCGCTGATGAAGCCGGGAGCGGTGTTGGTGAACACCGCCCGCGGCGCGATCATCGACGAGGACGCGCTCGTCGCCGCCGTACGCGCGGGCCGGATCGCCGGAGCCGCGCTCGACGTGGTCGCCGAGGAGCCGCTGCCTGCCGAGA
Organism: Nocardioides sp. NPDC058538; assembly: GCF_042719275.1. NCBI lineage: Bacteria > Bacillati > Actinomycetota > Actinomycetes > Propionibacteriales > Nocardioidaceae > Nocardioides > Nocardioides sp. NPDC058538. The sequence continues at coordinate 68,447 of NZ_JBHXNY010000002.1, forward strand.
GCCCGCTGCGCGGGGTCCCCGGCATCGTCGTCCACTCCCACCTGGCCGGGCAGACCGCCCAGGCCCGCCGGGCCGCCGGCCTCGAGGGAGCCCGCGAGCTCCTCGACGCGCTCGCGGGCTGCCCGAAACATGCTGTCAATGCCCACCTGATCGAGAAGAGAGACAACAGATGACCAGCGACAACGCTGACTCCGTCAGCATCTTGGTGCCGAGCGGGATGCTCGGCGCCGGGTTCCCGGAGGAGACGATCAACCGTGGGATCGCGCTGGGGGCCGACGTGATCGCCGTCGACGGCGGCTCCACCGACTCCGGTCCCTACTACCTGGGCGCTTCGAAGCCGAAGACCACCGCCGCCGCGGTCGCCCGCGACCTGCGGCTCCTGCTCCGGGCAGCGGCCGGGGCCGGGATCCCGCTCATCGTCGGCTCCTGCGGCACCAGCGGCACCGACGACGGCGTCGACTGGGTCGCCGGGATCGTCGCCGGCCTGCTCGCCGAGGAGGGCCTGTCGATGAACGTCGCCCGGATCTACAGCGAGCAGCGCGCCGCCGACCTGAAGGAGCCGCTCGAGGCCGGCCGGATCCACCCGCTGCCGCCGCTGGGGGACCTCGACGTCGCGACCCTGGAGGAGTGCACCCACATCGTCGCCATGATGGGCCACGAGCCGATCGCCGAGGCTCTCTCGGCCGGTGCTCAGGTGGTCCTGGCCGGGCGGGCGACCGACACGGCCAACGCCGCTGCGTACGCCTTGCTGAAGGGGATGCCCGCCGGACCGACCTGGCACGCGGCCAAGATCGTCGAGTGCGGTGGCCAGTGCACCACCAACCCGCGGATGGGCGGCGTCTTCGCGACCATCGACCGGACCGGGTTCACCATCGAGCCGCTCGACGAGAGTGCCGCGTGCACGCCGATCTCGGTGGCCGCCCACATGCTGTACGAGACGGCGAACCCGTATCTGATGCGGGAGCCGGACGGCACGCTCGACGTGCGCGATGCCGTCTACACCGCGCTCGACGAGCGCCGGGTGCGCGTCGAGGGCTCGCGGTTCCAGCACGCGGAGCAGCACACGATCAAGCTCGAGGGTGCCCGGATCACCGGCTACGAGACCATGTCGTTCTCCGCGATCCGGGACCCGCTGATCCTGAAGGACATCGAGGGCTGGGCGTCGCTGATGCATATCGTGTTCACCCAGCGGGTCGAGCAGACTCTCGGTCTGACCAGGGACGACTACGACTACGACCTGCGTCTCTACGGCTACGACGCGGTCCTCGGCGATCTCGACCCGTCCACCGAGCCGCCGCGCGAGGTCGGGGTGATGCTGCTCGTCCGGGCCGGCGACCAGGCCCTGGCCACCGCGGTCGCCAAGGTCGCCAACCCGCTGATGCTGCACCTGCCGGCTCAAGACATGGACTACCTGCCCAGCCTGGCGTTCCCGGGCTCGCCGGCCGAGGTCGAGCGAGGGGCCGCGTACGAGTTCGTGCTCAACCACGCCGTCGACAGCCTCACGCCGACCGCCATGTTCCGCACCGAGCTCAGCACCGAGTTCAGCACCGAGATGGGAGAGAAGCACGATGTCTGAGACCACCCTGGGGGACCTCGCGACCGAGGTCCGCTCCAAGAACGCCGGGCCGTTCTGGATCACGATGGAGCTGTTCATGCGTGACGCCGAGGGCTACCGGATCGCGGCCGACGAGACCTTTCTCGACGAGGACGTCGTCGCCGGTCTCTACCGGGTCGATCCCGGGTCGGTCCAGATCTTCCGGATCCCGTCGCTCAACGTCGTCAAGATCTCCTACCCGCGCCCGGTCTCGCAGGGCTCCCTGCGCGACCGCGACACCCACGCGGGCCAGCACCACGTACCGCTCGCGCAGCTGGTGGTGCCCAGCTAGGCCGTGTCTTTGGGAGACACGGCCTAGAGATCGAGGTGGTCGCAGATCGCCTGCGCCCAGCGCTCATAGCCCGCGGGTGAGGCGTGGAAGCCGTCGGCAGCGAAGAAGGACGGCTCCGCGGGACCGAGGTCGGCGGAGCTGACCCAATGCACCGACGTACGTCCGGCGCAGACCAGCCGCGCTGCCGCGTCGAGCGCCTCCCCGCGCTCGGCGAGGTAGCGCCGCAGGGTGCGGGGGAGTGACGGGAACGCGCCGAACTCCGGGATCCCCGGGACCGCCGTGTGCGCGGCGTGCTCCTGGAGGGCCTCGACGATCACGGTCAGATCGCGTGTCCAGGCCTCGACCGAGCGACGCGCGAGGATGTCGTTGACGCCCACCAGGAGCACGGCGATCTCCCACTCACCGGTGACCTTGGTGAGGATGCCGTGCCGGATCCGCTCGCTGGTCGCGCCGTACTTCCCGAGGGCATGCCACTCGACCGGCCGCTCGGTCCGCTGCGCGATCGCACGTGCCATCGACCCGGCGAAGGCGAGGTCGTGCGTGGGGGCGCCGCGCCCCGAGGCGGACGAGTCTCCGATCACCATCAGCCGCAGCGGGGTGGTTCCGTCCTCGGCCGCCGGCGACGGCACGAACCCCTTCGTCGGGCCGTCCGGACGAGGCTCCTTTCCGATGGTCCGATGGACGTACGCGGCCTGTGCGGCGACCAGGGGGAGCAGCAGTGGATTCATCGTCTCTCCCTCGGCGAAACGTCGTGACGTACGTGCTCTTCCGTCGTTCTACAGCGCGTGCTCCGGCGGGTCTCCGACGTTGGCTGAACGGTGGGCGAATCTCCCCGGAAGGTTTGACACAGACCCTCCTCACCGCGGTCACCGTTGGGGTACAAGACAAGGGAATCAAAGACACGTGACCCGACTCACCGCGTGCCGGCCCTAGCATCACGCCCAGCTGTGAGCGCTCGACCACAACCCTCCCCTCACTCGAAGGAATGCGACGCCATGTCCGACTTCATCAGCGGCATCTTCAACCGCCACAAGAACGAGCAGCCAAAGGCCGGGGAGGGGGAGATGACCGACGTCTCCGCCCCTGGCTACGGCGAGAGCCTGGCCACCACCGAGGCCAGCGCGTACGTCACCGAGCCCCCCGCTTCGCCGATTGCCGAGCCGGTTGCCGAGGCCGTCGCCGAGCCTGTCATCGAGCCCATCGCCGAGGTCCCCGCGGTCGACCCGCTCTCCGACCCCGAGCACGTCGTCACCGACACTGAGGAGGCCTCCGCCGCCGAGGTGGCCGAGCTCGCCGCCGAGGAGGTCGAGGTGGGCAGCGACGTCGTAGGTGAGGTCGCTGAGACCGAGCCCGTCGAGGCTCCTGTCGACGAGGTTCCGGCCGAGGTGGTCGAGATCGAGGGCACGTACGAGGCGCCGCTCGAGGGCGTCGACGCCGAAGCCCCCGTCGCCGAGGCCGCCGAGGAGGTCGAGGAGAGCGTTGCCGGGGAGGCCACTGTCGAGGAGACGCCGGTTGACGAGGCGCCGGTCGAGACCGAGGCTGTCGTCGACGCCGCCGACGCCGAGGTCACGGACGCTGTGGACGAGGTCGACACCGAAGAGGTTGCCGAGGACGCGGTTGAGGACGTTGCTGTCGAGGGTGCAACTGAGGACGTCGTCGAGGCCACCGAGACCGATGAGGTTGCCGAGGTCGAGGTCGATGCCGAGGACACCTTCGTGCCCGCTGACGTGATCGAGTCCACGGAGGCCGAGGTCGAGGGTGGCTCCGAGGAGGTGTCGGCCGAGGCCGAGGAGACCGTCGTCGAGCCGGAGGGTGAGGAGCTCCCCGAGGAGTCGGCCGAGGTCGAGGACGCCGTAGTGACCGCGGACGAGGGTGAGGCGTCCGAGGTCGAGGACGTGGAGTCCTTCGAGCCCGAGGCCGAGGTGGCCGGATCGGTTGAGGCCGACGCTGAGGCGACCGAGGAGACCGTCGGTGAGGCGGAGGACGAGCTGACCGACGCCGAGGCCACGGAGACGTCCGAGTCGGCCGACCCTGCCGAGTCGGTGGAGGTCGACGCCGAGCCGGCCGACGAGGTTGTCGACGAGGCCGCTGACGTGACCGAGTCGGTCGAGGGCGACGCGGAGATCGTCGACGTCGTCGAGGACGAGGCGTCGGCCGAGGAGGCTGCTGCCGAGGAGGCGCCGGTGGAGACCGAGGACATCGTCCTGGCACCCGAGACCGACGAGGCGACCGAGGTGGAGATCGACGCCGTGGACGCCGACGTGACCGTCGAGGCTGTTGACGAGCCGGCCGAGGATATCGAGGAGATCGAGGAGGTCGAGGCGGCCGTCGAGCCGACCGACGTGGTCGAGGAGGCGCTCGTGGAGACCGAGGTCGAGGACACCGAGGCGATCGTCGACGAGGTGCCGACCGAGGAAGCTGCTGAGACGCCTGCCGATGAGGTCGCCGACGCCGTAGACACCGTCACCGAGGAGACCGAGTCGGCCGAGGAGCCCGCCGCGGTCGAGGAGATCGTGTCCGAGACCCCCGCGCCTGGCTTCGCGCCTGAGCCGGTCGTCGAGCCGGAGCCGACCGCCGACTCGACCCTGACCGGTGTCCTGCGCGCCGCTCGTGCCGCCCGCGAGGAGCGCGGGAAGTCGACCGTGAGCGAGGGCCTCGTCGAGCGCCTGGTCCACCACATCGTGGCCAAGGTCGAGGGCGTACACGCCATCGACGACCAGGGCACCACCGTCGACATCGCCGACGACGTCGCCAACATCACCGTGTCCTACGTGATCGCGTACGGCACCCCGGTCAAGGCCAACGCCGTCACCATCCGCACCCAGGTCATCGAGGCCGTCGAGGACTACTTCGACATCGACGTCGAGGCCGTCGACGTCAACGTGAGCGACTTCTACATCGCCTGATCCTCGTCGGGTGGCATGAGAGCCTCGGAGCGCGTCGCGCTCCGGGGCTCTCAATGTATGTCCACACGCCGCAACCATCCGGCTGATCGAGCCGCCTTGCTCCGCTGATCGAGCCGCCTTGCTCCGCTGGTCGAGCCGCCTTGCTCCGCTGGTCGAGCCGCCGGAGCCGTCCCGCTCCGCTGGTCGAGCCGCCGGAGCCGTCCCGGTCCGCTGGTCGAGCCGCCGGAGCCGTCCCGGTCCGCTGGTCGAGCCGCCTTGCCCCCGCTGGTCGAGCCGCCGGAGCCGCTAGGCGGAGGCGTGTCGAGACCAACACGATCCGCTTCCTCGGGAAATCTCGCCTAACGGGCTGTGCTTCGTTTCTGAGGTTCGCCGCCGACCCTTGCTTTGAGTGTTTCTCGATCGTGCGCCGCGTCAAGGACGCCCTTCGGGCGCCGGCTTCGCCGGCCGCTTCGCGGTCCTTGACTCGACACCCGATCGAGAAAGATTTCGCCTGTATCGGGGCGGCGGCGAGAGAGTGGCGCGGTGCTCAGGTGTCTTGTTCGCTGACCGCGTAATATGGGACTGACCTGCTTAAATAGGTCGCCTCATGGTGCCCTGTCGCATATAATAAGGCCTATGTACGAGATCATCGATCACCTCCTTGCTGGGCCGCCTCCGGGTGCGTCCGAGGCTGAGTTGGTCGACTGGATCGGCCGTCTCGAACAGGTCAAGTGCACCGCCGAGGCCGTCCAGGCCGAAGCAGCGGTACGCCTCGACCAAGCCGCCCGCGCCCGCCAGGTCGAGGCCGGGGTATCGGCCCGGAAGCTCGGCGAAGGTGTTGCTTCGCAGGTTGGGTTGGCGCGGCGGGTCTCACCGGAGAGGGGCGCCAAGCTCCTCGGGCTCGCGAAGATCCTCGTCGCCGAGATGCCGCACGCGTTCGCGTTGATGAAGGCCGGGCTGTTCTCCCAGTGGCAGGCCACCATCCTCGCCCGCGAGACCGCCTGCCTCTCACTCGACGACCGCAAGGTCATCGACCACGAACTCTGCGCCACCGGCCCGGACGCGCAGCCCGCCAAGGCGGTGTCGATGGGGTTGCGGCAGCTCGAGAACGCCGCCAAGAAACTCGCCATCACCCTCGACCAAGCATCCGTCGTCGCACGCGCCGCGAACGCGGCGAGGGACCGCCGCGTCAGCTTCCGGCCGGCGCCGGACACGATGACCTGGCTCGGCGCGCTCCTCCCCGTGAAAGATGGTGTCGCCGTCTTCGCGGCCCTGGACCAGGCGGCCAAGGCGGCTGCGGCTGCCGGTGACGAGCGCACTCGGGGCCAGGTCATGGCCGACACCCTCGTCGACCGAGTCACCGGCCGCAGCACCACCGGAGCCAAGCCTCGGATCGAGGTCAAGATCGTGATGACCGCCGACTCGCTCGCCAACGACGGCGACCAGCCGGCCATGGTGGAGGGCTACGGACCCGTCCCCGCTGGATGGGCCCGTGAGGCACTCGCCGATGCCGAGGTCTTCGTCCGACGGCTCTTCACCGACCCCACCGGGCAACTGGTCGCCATGGAATCCCGCTCCCGCAAAGCACCCGACGGGCTCGCGGAGTTCATCACCACGCGTGACGGAGGGATCTGCCGGACCAACGGCTGTGATGCGCCGATCCGGAACATCGACCACGTCGAGCGCCACGCAGATGGGGGTGCGACCAGTGCGGAGAACCTGCAGGGTCTCTGTGAAAGGTGCAATCAGGCCAAGGAAGCTCTCGGCTGGCGGGCCAGACCAGGACCCGACGGCAGCATCATCACCATCACACCCACCGGGCACACCTACACCAGCCCACCACCAGACACCTGGAAACCGGATCCACCACCACTGTCGCCGGCAGAGTTCGTGCTGCGCGACGTGCTCGTCGAACACACCCTCGCCGCCTGACCCACAGTCGGGATCAGGCGAGGGGGAGGAGGTCGCGTTCGGCGAAGACCTTCTTGGCGGTGAAGGTGGCGTTCAGGGCGCGGGGGAAGCCGCAGTAGACGGCGGAGTGGAGGAATGCCTCGATGATCTGTTCGGGGGTCAGGCCTACGTTGAGGGCGGCGTTGATGTGGACCTCGAGCTGGGGCTCGCAGCCACCCAGGGCGGTGAGCATGCCGAGGGTGACGAGCTGTCGGTCCCGCGGCTCGAGGCCGGGGCGGGCGTAGATCTCGCCGAAGCCCCAGGCGACGACCTGGTGGCCGAGCTCCGGGGCGATGTCGGCGAGGGAGTCGATGACGCGGGCGCCGGCCTCGCCGTCGATAGCGTCGAGGATCTCGCGGCCGTGGTCGTGGCGGGCGGCACGGGAGATGGGGTCCTGGGCGGGGTTCTCGAAGGTCATGCCGCGCACGCTAGGAGTTGGAGCGCACTCGAAGTCAACGGATCGACGCGGGCGCTAGGAGGCGTACGCGATCTGCTCCTGGATCTCGAAGCCGAGGCCGTCGGCGGCGGCGATGTAGACGTCCTGGTCCACGAGGTTGCCGTGCATGCGCATCAGGCCGCGGGGGCTGGAGTAGCTGTGATGGTCGGTGAGACGCAGCGTGGGCTCGACGTCGAGCCCGCCGCAGGCGTCGCCGATCTGGCGCAGGAACATCAGCGACTCGTAGCAGGACTCGCCCACTGCGTTGAGGGAGGGCGCGTACTCGCCGAAGCGGCGGTAGTAGCGATCGGCCAGGCTGGCCGACTCGGGAGTGGTGAGGCCGTCGAAGTAGGCGGCGGCCGCGAAGACGTTGGCGTTGGCGCCGGCGCCGCCGGCGAGCAGGGTGTTCTCCTCGACCGCGGGGCTCAGTCGGGTCAGCGACGAGCTCAGTCCGGCAGCGGCGAACTGTCGGTTGAAGTGCACCGCGTCCTGCCCCATCAGCAGCATGATCACGCCGTCCTGCTCGCCGCCCTCCAGGCCACGCAGCACGCCGGCGAAGTCGCGGGTCCCCAGCGGGACGTACGTCTCGCTCACCACCTCCGAGGGCGACCCGCGCAGCGCCGCCCGGGCCGTGGATCCGGTGACGCGCGGGAAGACGTAGTCGTTGCCGACCACCGCCCAGCGGGAGACGCCGTGGTTGGCCCGCATCCAGGCGGCGGCGGGGAGCAGCTGGTTGACCGGGCGCTCGCCGATCATGAAGACCCCAGGCGTGTCGTCGCCGCCCTCGTGCATGGCGGCGAAGGCGTACAGCGCCCGGCCGCCGACGCGGGCGGTGATCGCCTGGCGTACGGCGGAGATGTGCCAGCCGGCGATCGCATCGACCCGGCCGAGATCGACGAGCCGAGCGACCTCGGACGCGACCTCATGGGGTGCGCGCCCGGCATCGATCGCGACCAGCTCGACCGGCCTCCCGGCGATCCCGCCGCCGGCGTTGAGCTCCTCGGCGGCCAGCTCGCCGCAGGCCAGGCAGCCGGGACCGTAGATGCCGGTCGGGCCCTGCATCGGCACCACGAACGCTATCGAGAGGGCCTCCGGCGGACGCGGTGCGAGGCCCAGCAGGGCATGGGACGCCGGGGTGAACGACGGCGGGGACATCGGCACCTGCTCCCGAACGGAATGTTGTCCTGATGACTCACCATTGAGCCGTTGGGTGGTTAGGGTACGGCAGACAGCGATCGTGGGGAGGACTCATGAAGGTTGCCGAGACGGTCGGCACGGATCTGGCCGTGCTGCTCGCCCGGGCGCAGCGTCAGATCGAGCGCGCGCTCGCCGAGGCGTACGCCGAGTTCGACCTCACCGCGGAGCAGTGGCGCATCCTCAGCGTGCTGCTCGACGATCCGGGCCAGACCATGACGCGTCTCGCCGACGGCGCCGCCCTTCAAGCAGGCACCCTGACCAGGCACGTCGACCGGCTGGTCGAGCGCGGGCTGGTGCTACGCAAGATCCATGCCGCGGACAAGCGCCGCGCCGTGGTCGCGCTCTCGCCGGTGGGTGCCTCGGCAGCCCGGGAGATCCGCGCCCGCCAGCAGACCGAGGCCGTCGCCAGGGTCGCCCGCGACCTTCGGGCCGTCCTCGACACAATCGCTTGAGCTCGGCCGACTGAAGACGTTTCCGTCTGGAAACAAATCGTCGCGGAGTCCGATACATCGGCGAAACAACCCGTCCCTAGATTCCTTCCATTCGAGAGCAATTGTCCGATGGAAGGACCCCCATCCCGTGCGTACGAAATTCTCGAGCCGCCTCCTCGCGGCCGGCTCGGTGCTCGCCCTGGGCATGACCGCGACCGCCTGCGGCGGCGCGAAGACCGGTGACACCGCGACCAGCGAGAGCTGCGTCGACACCAGCGGCGACACCATCAAGATCGGCTTCCTCAACTCCCTGTCAGGGACGATGGCGATCAGCGAGACGACCGTCTTCAAGTCCCTGTCCATGGCGGCCGAGGAGATCAACGCCGACGGCGGTGTGCTCGGCAAGAAGCTCGAGATCGTCAGCGAGGACGGCCAGTCCGAGCCGACCGTCTTCGCCGAGAAGGCGACCAAGCTGATCCAGGACGACTGCGTCGCAGCCGTCTTCGGCGGCTGGACCTCCAGCTCGCGCAAGGCGATGCTGCCGGTCTTCGAGGGCAACGACGCGCTGCTCTTCTACCCGGTGCAGTACGAGGGACTGGAGTCCTCGCACAACATCTTCTACACCGGCGCGACCACCAACCAGCAGATCATCCCCGCCCTCGACTTCCTCAAGCAGGAGAAGAAGATCGAGTCGATCTTCCTGGTCGGCTCCGACTACGTCTTCCCGCGCACGGCCAACAAGATCATCAAGCAGTACGCAGCCGCGAACGGCATCGAGGTGCTCGGCGAGGAGTACCAGCCCCTGGGGTCGACCGACTTCGGCACGGTCGTCGACAAGGTCAAGGCCGGCGGCGCGGACGCGGTCTTCAACACCCTCAACGGTGACTCCAACGTGGCCTTCTTCAAGGAGTACAAGGGCAAGGGCCTGACCGCCTCGGCGATGCCGGTGCTCTCGGTCTCGATCGCCGAGGAGGAGGTCCCGGGCGTCGGCGTGGGCAACCTCGAGGGGCAGTACACCGCCTGGAACTACTACCAGACCATCGATAGCCCGGCGAACCAGAAGTTCGTCACCGACTTCAAGGCGGCCAACGGCGCCAAGGCGGTCACCTCCGACCCGATGGAGGCGGCCTACACCTCGCTGCACCTGTGGAAGGGCATGGTCGAGAAGGCGGACTCGTTCGAGGTCGAGGACGTCATCGACGCCGCAGGCGGCGTCACCTTCGAGGCGCCGGAGGGCACCGTCGAGGTCGACGGCGAGAACCACCACATCGCCAAGACCGCGCTCATCGGCCAGGTGAGCTCCGAGGGCCTGATCGACGCGGTCTGGTCGAGCGACAAGCCGATCGAGCCGGACCCCTACCTGAAGTCCTACGACTGGTGGAAGAACTAGCCCGTTGGACGCGCTCCTCGCCCAGGTCTTCACCGGCATCTCCGCCGGTGCGGTCCTGCTCCTCATCGCCCTCGGGCTCACCCTGACCTTCGGTCAGATGGGCGTGATCAACATGGCCCACGGCGAGTTCATCATGGCCGGCGCGTACACCGCCTATGTCGTCTCGACCATCGTCGCCAGCACCGAGCTGAGTCTGCTGATCGCGCTCCCCACGGGGTTCGTGGTCGGCGGGCTGCTCGGGCTGGCGCTCGAGGCGAGCGTGTTGCGGTGGATGTACGCCCGTCCGCTGGACACGCTGCTGGTCACCTACGGCGTCGGCCTTGTCCTGCAGCAGGTCGCGCGCGACATCTTCGGGGCTCCGGCCAAGGAGGTGCCCGCGCCGAGCTGGCTGGACGGGTCGATCCCGATCCTGGGCTACGACTTCCCGCTGACCAGGCTCTTCATCATCGTCCTGGCCGTGGCGTGTGTGGCCGCGCTGCTGGCGGTTCTCCGGTTCACCGCCCTCGGGCGGCAGATCCGGGCGACCGTCGGCAACCGCGACCTCGCCGAGACCATCGGCATCTCGACCCGTCGCACCGACCGGGCCACCTTCTTCATCGGTTCCGGCCTGGCCGGTGTGGCGGGGGTGGCGCTCACGCTGCTCGGGTCGACCGGTCCCAACCTCGGTACGTCCTACATCGTCCAGGCGTTCCTGGTGGTCGTGGTCGGTGGCATCGGGCACCTCAAGGGCACGATCGTCGCGGCTCTCGGCATCGGTCTGCTGCAGGCGTTCCTCGCCCATGCCCTGACCGGCTCGGTCGCCCAGGTGATCGTCTTCCTGGCGATCGTCGCGTTCCTGCAGCTGCGCCCGCAGGGCATCCTCTCGGTCCGGACCAGGAGCCTGGCATGAAGAAGCTCTCTCCGTACGTCGGCTGGCTGCTGCTCGCGGTCGCCCTGCTCGTCCTCGCCCCGGCGATCCTGTCCGACTTCCGCCTGGGCCTGCTCGCGAAGTACTGCTGCTACGCCATCGCCGCTGTCGGGATCGGCCTCGCCTGGGGCCGTGGCGGGATGCTGGTGCTCGGCCAGGGGCTCTACTTCGGCATCGGCGCCTACGCGATGGCGATGCACCTCAAGCTCGCCGACGCCGGTCCCGGCGGGGTGCCGGACTTCATGGCGCTCTACGGCGACGCCACGGTGCCGGGCTGGTGGGAGCCGCTGCGCAACGGCGGGCTGACGCTGGTCGTCATCATCGTCCTGCCGGCACTGGTGGCGGGCCTGCTGGGGCTCGCGGTCTTCAAGCGGCGGATCAAGGGGGCGTACTTCGCCATCCTGAGCCAAGCGCTCGCCGCCGCCTTCGCGATCCTGCTCGTCGGCCAGGTCAAGACCACCGGCGGCGCCAACGGCCTCAACAACTTCCAGGGCTTCTTCGGGTACGCCCTGTTCGACCCGGCCAACAAGCGGATGCTCTACTTCATCGCCGCCGGGATCCTGCTGGTCTCGATCCTGGTGATGGCCTGGCTCTATGGCACCCGCTTCGGCGAGCTGCTGGTCGCCGTCCGCGACGGCGAGGAGCGGGTGCGGTTCCTCGGCACCGACCCGGCCAACGTCAAGCTGGCGGCGTACGTCATTGCGGCCGTCCTCGCCTCGATCGGCGGTGCGCTCTTCGTGCCGATCGCCGGGATCGTCTCGCCCGATGACGTCGGCGTGGTCGCCTCCATCGGGCTGCTCGCCGGGGTCGCGCTGGGCGGGCGAGCCTCGCTGCTCGGCCCGGCCGTCGGCGCGCTCCTGATCGGCTACGCCGAGACCTCGCTCTCCGAGGCCTTCCCGGGCTCGTGGTCCTACTTCCAGGGGGCGCTGTTCGTGCTGGTCATCCTGCTGTTGCCGGGCGGGCTGGCGCAGCTGTTGGGGCTGATGAGAGGCCTGTTCTCGAGGCGATCGGAGCCCGAGAGGCCCGGGGAGCCCGAGCCACGGGTGGCTGAGGAGGTCACGGCATGAGCACGGAGACGCTGGAGGTCAGCGACCTGCGGGTCGAGTTCGACGGCTTCGTCGCGATCGACGGGGTCTCGCTGACCCTGGAGCCGGGCCGGCTGCACTTCCTGATCGGCCCCAACGGCGCCGGGAAGACGACGCTGGTGGACGCCCTGACCGGTCTGGCGAAGGGAGGTGGTGAGGCGCGTTATCGCACACGCGATCTGCTCGCGCTGGCATCGCACCGGATCACCCGCCTCGGGGTGGGGCGTACGTTCCAGACCGCCACGGTCTTCGAGGAGCTCAGCGTGCTGCAGAACCTCGACATCGCCGCCGGGGTGCACCGGGCGCGTTGGCGGCTGATGCTGCCGCGGCGGGGGATGTCCGAACAGGTCGCCGAGGTGCTGGAGACCGTCGGGCTCACGGAGCTGGCGGACCGGCCCGCGGGTGTCCTCTCGCACGGACAGAAGCAGTGGCTGGAGATCGGCATGCTGCTGGTGCAGGACTCCTCGGTGATGCTGCTCGACGAGCCCGTCGCCGGGATGTCGGCCGAGGAGCGGGAGGCGACCGGGGAGCTGCTGCGCCGGATCAGCCCGGAGCGGACGGTCGTGGTCATCGAGCACGACATGGACTTCGTCCGCCGGTTCGCCGACGTCGTCACCGTCCTGCATGCCGGGAAGGTGATCGCGGAGGGCACGGCTGCCGAGATCCGGGCCGACGCGCAAGTACAACGGGTCTACCTGGGCGACACCGTCGCCGGGGTGACCGAGACGAGCACGGGAACAGGGGAGGACGCCTGATGCTGAGGATCGAGTCGGTCACCGGCGGCTACGGCCGCACCACGGTGCTCCACGAGGTCAGCCTCGAGGTCCCGACGGGCGCCGCGGTGGCGCTGATGGGACACAACGGCGCCGGCAAGACGACCCTGCTCAAGGCGGCGGTCGGCCTGGTCCGGGCCAAGAGCGGCCGGGTGCTGCTCGACGGCGAGGACGTCACCGCGCTGCGACCGAGCGCACGCGTCAAGCGAGGCCTGGGCTACGTCCCGCAGGGCCAGCAGAGTTTCGGCGACATGACCGCGCTGGAGAATCTCCAGCTGGTCGGCGACCGATCCGGGATCAGCGAGATGCTCGACCTGTTCCCCGCGCTGAAGGACCTGCTCGGCAGGCGCGCCGGGCTGCTCTCCGGCGGCCAGCGCCAGCAGCTCTCGATCGCGCGTACGCTGCTGACCAGGCCGCGGCTGCTCATCCTCGACGAGCCGACCGAGGGCATCCAGCCCAACGTCGTCGTCGAGATCGAGCGGGTGATCGCCGAGCTCACCGGCCGTGGCGACCTCACCGTGCTGCTGGTCGAGCAGCACGTCGGGTTCGCGCTGCGTACGGCCTCTGCCTACTACATCCTCGAGTCCGGCCGGATCACCGCGCGCGGTGACGGCGGCTCCGAGGCGCACGATCACGTCCGATCCCAGCTGGCCGTCTAGGCCGGTCGTCCAGAGAGTTGGCGACATGCATCTGACCCCGTCCGACACCGAGAAGCTGCTGCTGTCCGTGGCCGGGATGGTCGCGCGCGACCGGCTCGCCCGTGGCGTGCTCCTCAACTACCCCGAGTCGGTGGCGCTGCTGTCCACCTGGGTGATCGAGCGCGCACGTGAGGGCGCCCTGGTCTCCGACCTGATGACGCAGGGGCGGGCCGTGCTGACCCGCGCGCAGGTCATGCCCGACGTGGTCGACATGCTCGTCGAGGTGCAGGTCGAGGCGACCTTCCCCGACGGCCGCAAGCTCGTCACCATCCACCAGCCCATCGCCTGAAGCCCAGCGCCTGAGGAGCCAGCATGTCCATGCAGTCCAGCGGTCCCGGAGCCGTACGCGTCGCCGACGGCACCATCCGGCTCAACACCGACCGGAGCGAGTCGGAGCGGCGTACGTTGGTGGTCCTCAACACCGGCGACAGACCGGTCCAGATCGGCTCCCACATCCATCTCGCCGAGGTGAACTCCGCGCTCGACTTCGACCGCGAGGCGGCCGAGGGGTTCCGGCTCGACATCCCCGCCGGCACCTCGCGTCGGTTCGAGCCGGGCGCGTCGCGTGAGGTCGCGATCGTCGCGCTCAAGGGCGCCCGCGTCGTGCCTGGCATCCAGATAAAGGAGGCGTGATGGTGGAGATCAGCAGGAGCGAGTACGCCGCGCTCTACGGACCCACGACCGGCGACCAGGTGCGGCTCGGTGACACCGACCTCTGGATCGAGGTCGAGGACGATCTGACCGCAGGTGGCGAGGAGTCGGTCTTCGGCGGCGGCAAGTCGATCCGCGAGTCGATGAACCAGTCGACGGTGCCGCGGGCCGAGGGCGCCCTCGACACGGTGATCACCAACGCCCTCGTCCTCGACCACTGGGGCATCGTCCGTGCCGACGTCGGGATCCGCAGCGGGAGGATCGTCGCCCTGGGTCGCTCCGGCAACCCCGACATCGCCGACGGCGTCCACCCCGACCTGGTCATCGGACCGGGCACCGACGTGGTCAGCGGCGAGGGGAAGATCCTCACCGCCGGGGCGATCGACGTCCATGTGCACCTGCTGTCAAGGTCCCAGATCGTCGAGGCGATCTCGACCGGGATCACCACCGTGGGCGGCGGCGGCACGGGACCCTCGGAGGGCTCCAAGGCCACCACGGTCACCCCCGGACCGTGGCACCTGGAGACCATCCACCGCGCGCTCGACGACATGCCGGTCAACCTGCTGCTGATGGGCAAGGGCAACACGGTCTCCGCGGCCGGTCTGGCCGAGCAGGCGCTCGCCGGCGCCGCCGCCTACAAGGTCCACGAGGACTGGGGCTCGACCCCGGCAGCGATCGATGCCGCTCTCAAGGCCGCCGACGAGCACGGCCTGCAGGTCGCGCTGCACTCGGACTCGCTCAACGAGGCGGGCTACCTGGAGTCGACGGTCGCAGCGATCGCGGGCCGTTCCATCCACGCTTTCCACGCCGAGGGCGCCGGGGGAGGGCACGCGCCCGACATCCTCTCGGTCGCCTCGCTGCCCCACGTCATCCCCGGTTCCACCAACCCGACCCTGCCGCACACCGTCAACACCGTCGCCGAGCACCTCGACATGCTGATGGTCTGCCACCACCTCAACCCGCGGGTGCCCGAGGACCTGGCCTTCGCCGAGTCCCGGATCCGGGCGACCACGATCGCCGCGGAGGACGTACTCCACGATCTCGGCGCGCTCTCGATCACCTCCTCCGACGCGCAGGCGATGGGCCGCATCGGCGAGGTGATCTGCCGAACCTGGCAGGTCGCCCACGCGATGAAGGCGCGGCTCGGGTCGCTGGGTGGGAAGGCGGACAACATCAGAGCCAAGAGGTACGTCGCGAAATACACGATCAACCCTGCCATCGCCCACGGGATCGCCGCCGAGGTCGGCTCCGTGGAGCCCGGCAAGATGGCCGACCTGGTTCTGTGGGACCCGCGGTTCTTCGGCGTCCGGCCCGAGGTCGTGATGAAGTCCGGCGCCCTGATCTGGGGTGCCCTCGGCGACCCGAACGCCTCCATCCCGACCCCGCAGCCGGTGCTCATGCGCCCGACGCTGGTGGGGCCGGGTGCGGACCATGCGGTCTCGTTCGTCGCGCCGTCAGCGCTCGACGCCGGACTCGCCGATCACCTCGGCCTGCGTCGCCGCCTCGTCGGCATCGAGCCGACTCGGGAGATCGGGAAAGCGCAGATGGTCAACAACTCCGCGACCCCCGAGATCCGGGTCGAGCCGGAGACGTTCCGCATCCACGTAGATGGCGAATTGATCGAGCCCGCCCCCGCGACCGAGCTGCCGCTGACGCAGCTCTACTCGATGTTCTGAGCGCGATGTCAGACGACCTGCTCATGATGCTGCTCGCCGACGCGCGCCTCCCGGTCGCCGGCCACACCCAGTCGGGCCAGCTGGAGGCGGCCGTACGCTCGGGGCTCACCGCCGAGCAGGTGCCGCTCTTCATGCGGTCGCGGCTGGCCAGCGTCGTGAGGGTCGAGGCGGGCACGGCGGTGGTCGCGCTGCATCGGCTGTGCGCCGGTCTGCTGCTGGAGCCGGTCTACGACGCCTGGGCGGCCCGCACCCCGGCGGCCCCCATGCGGGACACCTCGCGCAACCTCGGCCGTGCGCTGTTGCGGCTGGTCAGGCGCCTGTTCCCGGACTCGCCGCACCTCGCGGAGGTGGCCGGCATCGAGCGGCCCTGCCGCCCGATCGTCCTGGCCGCGGCGGCCGCCATCGGTGGCATCGCGCCGGCCTCGTTGGGCCGGCTGGTGGCGTACGACGACCTGCAGACGGTCGCCTCGGCATCCCTCAAGCTGCTGCCCCTCGACCCGCTCGACGCCACCTCGTGGGTGCACGACCTGCTCCCGGAGGCCGAGCGGCTCGCCACCGAGGTCGCCCCGCTCACCGAGCCCCATCACATCCCGGCGCCCAGCGCGCCCCAGCTAGACCTGTGGGCCCAGACCCACGCCCACACGACCAGGAGGTTGTTCAGTGCTTGAAAACATGACGAAGAACGGCAGGGGACTGCGCATCGGGGTGTGCGGTCCGGTCGGTACCGGTAAGAGCTCGCTGATCGCGCTGCTGTGCCGTGAGCTCTCCGCCGATCTGGAGATCGGCGTGGTCACCAATGACATCTACACCGACGAGGATGCCCGCTTCCTCCGCTCCGCCGGTGTGCTCGACCCGGCCCGCATCCGGGCCGTCGAGACCGGCGCCTGCCCCCACACCGCGATCCGCGACGACGTCACCGCCAATCTGATCGCCGTCGAGGAGCTCGAGGAGGAGTTCGCGCCGCTGGACGTGGTCCTGGTCGAGTCCGGCGGCGACAACCTCACCGCCACCTTCTCCCCGGCGCTGGTCGACACCCAGATCTTCCTGATCGACGTCGCCGGAGGTGGCGACGTCGCCCGCAAGGGAGGCCCGGGCATCGAGCGCGCCGACCTGCTCGTGGTCAACAAGACCGACCTCGCTCCGTACGTCGGTGTCGACCCGGTCGCGATGGTCTCCGACGCGGGGTCGGTCCGCGAGGGCCGCCCGGTCATCGCGCTCTCCCGCACCGACCCGGCCTCGGTTGAGGCGCTGGTCGAGTGGGTGAGGTCAGAGCTGACCCGGCACCGCGGCGGTGCCCTCGTCCCGGCCGACCCGGGTCCGATGGCGCCGCACTTCCACGCCGATGGCACCAGCCATGTCCATGACCACCAGCACGCCTGAGCTGGCCAGCGGCTCGCTGACGCGGGTGCGGGTCGAGGCGGTCGACGGTGGCCGGGTGCGCGTGGAGACCGACGTCACCGGGCCCTCGACGGCGCCGGCGCTGCGCCCGATGCTGCTCTCCAGCGACGCCCGCTCGGCGCGGATCTCGCTGGTCCCCGACGGCGCGATGCTCCTGGCCGGCGACCAGGTCACGGTCGAGGTCGAGGTGGGGGAGGGCGCGAGCCTGACCCTGGTCGAGCCGGCCGGGACGGTCGCCTACGACATGGACGGCGGCCACGCGTCCTGGTGCGTCGCGATCACCCTCGCCGCGGATGCCAGCCTGGTCTGGGCCGGTGAGCCCTTCGTGGTCTCCGCCGGTGCCGACGTCACCCGTGACACCCGGGTCACCCTCGCTCCCACGGCAAGGCTCGCCCTGCGCGAGACCCTCGTCCTCGGCCGTCACGGCGAGCGTCCCGGCCGGGTGGTCACCACCTGGTCGGCCCGCCAGGACGACGGGCGCCCGCTCCTGGTCGAGTCCCTCGACCTGGACGCGAGCTCGCTGGCCCCCGGAATCCTCGGCAGACACCGGGTGCTCGCGTCGGTGACCGCGCTCGGGCGAGACGTACCGACCGACGCCTGCCCGGAGGGCCGGCTCGACCTCGAGTGCGGCGGGACGCTGTGGCGCCACCTGGCGATCGAGACCCACGAGGTCCCGAACCAGCCCTGGGAATGCGCCACGACTGGTTGAGGTTTCAACAGGCGTGACTGACATCGAGTTCGGCCTGGACACCTTCGGCGGGGTCACCCGCGACGCCGAGGGCAAGCCGCAGCACCACGCGCAGGTGATCCGGAACATCGTCGAGGAGGGCGTGCTCGCCGACCAGGTCGGGCTCGACTTCTTCGGAGTGGGCGAGCACCACCGCCGCGACTTCGCCGTCTCCAGCCCGGAGATGGTGCTCGCCGCGGTCGCCTCCCGCACCGAGCGCCTGCGGCTCGGCTCCGCGGTGACCGTGCTCAGCTCCGACGACCCGGTGCGGGTCTTCGAGCGGTTCGCCACCCTCGACGCCGTCTCCCAGGGCCGCGCCGAGATCGTCGCCGGGCGCGGGTCGTTCACCGAGTCGTTCCCGCTGTTCGGCTTCGATCTCGCCGACTACGAGGAGCTCTTCGAGGAGCGTCTCGAGCTGCTCGCCGCCCTGCTCAAGGAGGAGAAGGTCACCTGGGAGGGCAGCACCCGCGCGGCGCTCACCGACCAGGAGGTCTTCCCGCGCACCGAGAACGGCCTGACCGCATGGGTCGGCGTCGGCGGGAGCCCGGAGTCGGTCGTACGCACCGCCCGCCACGGCTTCGGCCTCTTCCTGGCGATCATCGGCGGACCGGCCGACCGCTTCGCGCCCTACATCGACCTCTTCGAGCGCGCCCAGGACGAGTTCGGCAGGCCGCGGCAGCGCGTCGCCGTCCACTCGCCCGGGTTCGTCGCGCCGACCGACGAGCAGGCTCGCGAGACGGTCTACGAGGGCTGGCTGGCCATGCGCACCCAGATAGGCCGTGAGCGCGGCTGGCCGCCGCCCTCGCCCGGCGACTTCGAGCGCGAGATCGAGGGCGGGTCCCTCTACGTCGGCTCGCCGGAGACGGTCGCCCGGAAGCTGGCCGGCACCATCAAGGTGCTCGGCGTCGACCGGTTCGACCTCAAGTACGACCAGGGTCAGGTGCGCCACGAGGACCTGATGGGCTCGATCGAGCTCTACGGCACCCAGGTCGTGCCGCTCGTCAAGGACATGTTGGGCTGACCTCGACGGTCTCCACGCGCGTCGCCACCACCTCGCCGGCATGCAGAACGGTCCGCGAGGTGGGGCTGGCGGAGATGGCGGCGGCCGGTGTCGGAACGTCGAGGACCAGCAGGTCCGCCGGAGCCCCGACGACGATGCCGTACGCCTCCAGCCCGAGCGCTCGAGCGGCCGCGTTGGTGACCAGGTCGAGCGCCACGCTCAGGGTCTCGTCGGTGCGGAATCCGGACTGGTAGGCGACCTGGCGCGCGATCGCGAGCATGTCGCCGTCGCCGTAGGGCCACCAGGCGTCACGGATGTTGTCCGAGCCGGACCAGACAACGGCGCCCACCTCGCGCAGCGCCAGCACCGGCGGCATCGGCCCGGTCGGCCCGTTGGTCAGCACCGAGACGCCCGCCTCGGCGAAGAGCCCACCGACCCGGCGGGCCTCCTCGAGGGGGATCGAGGAGGCGCCCGTACGCGTGGCTGACGTTCACCTTCCCGCCCAGCCCCTCGGTTCGGGTGCGGGCGGCGATCAGCTCGTACTGGCGTACGGCGCTCGCGCCCAGGTCGTGGAGGTGGATGTCCACGCCGGCGCCGTGCCGGGCGGCGAGCCCGAAGACGACGTCGAGGTGGGCCCCGGCGTCGCCGTCGAAGCCGTCCGGGTCGAGCCCGCCGACGAGGTCCGCGCCCGCGGCCAGCGCCTCGTCGAGGAGCTTCTCGGTTCCGGGCGAGGTGGTGATCCCGCTCTGCGGGAGGGCGACGATCTCGATGCGCAGCCGGTCACGAAGAGCCTCGCGCACCTCCAGAACCGCCTCCAGCCCGGCCAGGCCGACATCGGGGTCGATGTCCACATGTGTACGCACCGTCCCGGTGCCGAACGAGATCATCTGCTCCGCCAGCGCGCGAGCGCGCTCCACCACGGGCACGCCGACCTCGCCGCGCAGGGTGTGCTCGGCCGCCACCCGTTCGCGGACGGTCGTGCCGGGGCGGTGCGGCTGCCAGCCGGAGCCGACCAGGGTCTTGTCCAGATGGGCGTGACCGTTGACCAGGGCGGGCAGGAGGAGCGCGCCGTCCAGGTCCAGGTCCGCGCCGCCCGCCGGCGACGATGCGGGCGAGATCCCCGAGATCCCCGAGATCCCCGAGATCCTCCCGTCGGCCAACGAGACGTCGACCCGGGAGCCGTCCGCGAGAGTGGCGTTGCGAAGTGTCCTGCTGGTCATGAGGTGACCTCCATGGTCTGCGTACGGATCCTGCGCTGGCGGTGGACGAGCGCCCCCGACCGGATCGAGGCCAGGACCGAGGGCACGTGCAGTGCGACGAGACGGGGGTCCTCGGTGTCCAGGACGACCAGGTCGGCGATGTCGCCGGCGGTCGTGCCGTGCGGGGCCCGTCCGAGGATCCCGGCCGGGTGGTCGGTGATCGAGGCGACGAGCAGGTCCAGCATCTCAGGGCCGACCAGCTGCCGGGTCAGCCCGGCGGTCCACGCAGCCTGGAGCAGGTTGCCGTTGCCGTACGGCGAGAAGGCGTTGTGCAGGTTGTTGTTCGAGACCGCGACCCGCACCCCGGCGGCGTGGGCACGCTCCAGCGGAGCCAGGCTGCGGCTGCCGGGCTCGCCGGCCCCGCCGAGATAGAGGTCGGTCGCAGGCATGACGACCAGCGAGATCCCGGCCTCCGCCATCAACGCGTACGCCACCTCCTGCTCGTCCACGGGCATCGCCGCCAGCTTGGTGACGTGCCCGATGGTGACCTGCCCCTGCATGCCGAGGGCGCGGGTGCGCTCGGCGACGGCCGCGACCATCGACCCGGACGGGTCGTCGTCGAAGTCGAGGTGCAGGTCGACCGGGAGCCCGAACCGCTCGGCCAGGCCGAAGACGGTGTCGAGGTGGGCCTCCTGGTCGTCGTCGACATAGGGACACCCGCCGACGACACCGCCGCCATGCCGCAGTGCGGCGCTCATCAGCGCGGTCACCTCGCGGCTGAGCCCGTTCTGCGGGAAGACCGAGAGCTGCAGGTCGATCCGCTCGGCGTTCTCCTCGCGCAGCGCGATGTGCAGGTCGAGCATGTCGAGCCGGATGTCGGCGTCGACCTCGACGTGCGCCCGCGCGGCCACGACCCCGTGGCGCACCAGCGACTCCACGCCCCGCCGGGCGCCGATCTCGACGATCCCCGCGGGCTGCGTACGCCGCACCTCCTGCATCAGCGCGATCGCCGGGCCCACGCCCGGGCCGGTGGGCTCGAGCCCACCGGCGCCGAGCAGATGGGCCTTGTCGAGGTGGACGTGGGCGTCGACGAAGGCGGGCATCACGACCGCTCCGGCGGCATCCAAGACGGTCTCCGGCCCGATGGGGGACGGGTCGGAGACCGTCGAGACGATTCCGGCGTCGATCCCGAGATCGAGCAGGCCGGTGGGCGTACGAGCCCCGAGAATGCGTGCGATCACAGTGCTTGCTCGATGTGGGGTCAACGCTTGATCTCGGGGTCGATGTAGTCGTTGGTGACCAGCTCGTCGCCGGTGATCTCCGGAACGTCCTTGCCGCCGTCCTTCAGCACCGCGGTCATCGTCTCGATCACGCTGTCGACGCGCGCGACGTCGAAGCTGCCGTACGCGCCGTCCGGGCCGTTCGCGACGAGCCCCTCCTCGATCTGGACCTTCACCGAGTTCGCGTTGCCGCCCGCGGTGATCGGGGGGCCGTCCTTGATGGCGTCGGCGATCTCGATCAGGGTGTCGTTGACCGGCTTCGGGTCTTTCAGGTAGTCGATCTGCGACTGCTGCAGCAGCGGCACCAGCTCCTCCAGACACGGGCTCAGCGTCTCCTCGTCGTCCGCCCGGACCGCGTACGCCTGCTGGTAGACCTGGTAGCCGGCGTCGTCGAGCATCAGGTGGGCGGTCGGCTTCGCCCACTCGGCGACGTCGTGCTCCCAGCGGTAGGGCTCGTTGCTGACGTAGCCCTGCTGGAACAGCGCGCCGTCGTCGGCGACGAACCGGCTCGGGCTGCCGTCGAAGGAGCCGTCGAGCTGCTGAGCGTCGACGAGGCCCTCGTGGGCGAGGTAGTCGACCCAGCTGACACCCTGGGCGTGCAGGACCGGCGCACCGGTGGCCTTGACGTCGTCCCAGCTCTTCACGTCGGGGAACTTGGCCGGGTCGAACATCACCATGAACGGCGACTTCTGCATCATCGTGAACACCCCACGGGTGGGGAATTTCTCGTAGTCGCGGATCGCGATGTCAGTGGCGACCACCCCGAGGTCGATGGTGTCGTCGGTGTACATCTGCGCGGTCACCGGCTGACCGCCGATGAACGGCCCGCCGAGCCGGATCTCGGCGGTGACCCCGGTGTCACCGATCTCGCCGACGTAGGCGCCCTTGTCGACGTCGATCTCGCCGTCGGGCCCGATCAGGTTGTAGGCGGGGGAGCGCTCGGGGGTGGCGTACCAGTCGGTCTGGACGACCACGGTCGCAGGGCAGGCGGCGGCGAGCGATCCCTTCGGGGCGTCGGGGTCGCCGATCGCCTCCTCGCTGCCACCGCAACCGGTGAGCGCGAGCGCGGCGAGGGCGGTGGTTGCGGTGATCCGGGTCCAACGGGCGTACGTCATGGGGTTCTCTCCAGTGTGGGGGTCAGCGGCGAGGTGAACGGCGGGCCTCGACGGCGCGCAGGACGGCGCCGAAGAGCAGGAAGAGGGCGATCCCGACCAGCGAGGAGGCGGCCAGAGCGGCCATCATCAGATCGGTGTCGAGGCTCTGCCGGTAGGTGTCGATCAGCCGGCCGATGCCGGGCTGTCCCTGCCGGAAGAAGAAGTCGGCGATGATCGAGCCGACCACGGCCATGCCGGCCGAGATCCGGAAGCCGGCGAGCGCGGCCGGGAGTGCTGCGGGCAGCTGCAGGTGGATGAGCCGCTGCCACCGCGAGGCGCGGAAGAGCGAGAACTGGTCGTGCAGGTTGTCGTCGACCGAGGCGATCCCGAACATCGTGTTGGTGATGATCGGGAACAGCGAGTGCAGCACGCACACGACCAGCCGCGAGGTGAACTCATAGCCGAACCAGAACCCGAGCAGCGGCACCATCGCCAGGATCGGGATCGTCTGCAGGATCACGGCGTACGGATAGAACGACGCCTCCGCCCAGCGGGCCTGGCTCATCACGATCGCGAAGAAGACGCCGATCGCCATCGCCAGCAGCAGACCGGCCAGGGCGACCTTCGTGGTCGACCACAGCGCGGTGAAGATCTCGGTGCGGCCGGCCTGCTCCAGGAAGCCTGCCTCGAGCACCTCCCAGGGTGAGGGCAGCAGGAACTGGCGGGTGGGGGAGAGGAGCTGGGTGCTGACCAGCGTCCACACCCCGAGGACGACCACCAGAGTGAGGATGGGGGCGACCCAGCGTACGGTCCGGCTGCCGTGGCCCGGGTCGAAGCGGAGGAACGGGACCGTCGTCAGCGCGCGGGTCTCCGGCTGGGTCTCGACCAGCGTGGTCATGCCGCCTCCTCGGTGCTGCGGTGGGCGCCGGCGAGCGCGTCGGAGACCTGGCGGCACAGCTCGGCGTACTCGCTGGTGAAGCGCAGCCCCGCGGGGCGCGGCCGGGGCAGGTCGATGCGGAGGTCGGCGACGATGCGTCCCGGCTGGGAGGAGAAGATCAGCACCCGGTCGGAGAGGAAGACCGCCTCGGGGACGGAGTGCGTCACGAAGATCCCGGTGAACGGGTCGGTCGCCATCAGGGTGTCGAGCTGGCCGTTGAGGTCCTGGCGGGTGATCTCGTCCAGGGCCCCGAACGGCTCGTCGAAGAGGAACAGCTCCGGCCGCTGGACCAGCGAGCGAGCGATCGAGACCCGCATCCGCATCCCACCCGAGAGCTGGGCCGGGCGATGGTCCGCGTACGCAGCCAGCCCGACGACCTCGAGCGCCACGCGTGCCCGCTCCTCGGCCTCCGCCTTCTTCGTCCCGGCGAGCCGCAGCGGGAGGACCACGTTGCCCAGTGCCGTACGCCACGGCAGCAGCGTCGCGTCCTGGAAGACGTAGCCGACCTCGCCGTCGCCGCGCTCGACACTGCCGCTGGTGGGCAGGTCGAGGCCGGCGACCATGCGGAGCATCGTCGACTTGCCGCAGCCCGAGGGCCCGACGAAGGAGACGAACTCACCGGCGCGGATCTCGAAGCTCGCCTCGGCGAGCGCGGTGGTGCCGTTGGGGAACGACCTGGTGACGCTGTTGCCGGCCACCAGCACGGGCGGCTCCGTATACCGTTCGGTCATTCTTGTATACAAACAGTGCGCGGTTTCGTTCCCGTTTCAGGCGACGGCCGGTCTGGTTACGCCAGGTTCAAGGCGAGGTCAGCGGCGCTGGCGCTCCGCGCGGGCCACCAGCAGGTCGACGAGCAGGTCGGCGTCACGGGTGACATCGGCATGCATCGAGGACTCGGCCCGCTCCTGGTCGCCGGCCAGGATCGCCTCGGCGATCTCCTGGTGGTGCTTCCACGACTGGCCCGAGCGCTCCTCGAGCTGCATCTCGAAGACCCAGCGCACCTGCATCCGCAGCGACCGGGTCATCTTGGCGAGCTCGTCGTTGCCGGAGGCGATCCCGACAGCGTCGTGGAACCGCGCGATCAGCTCCGGCAGCGCGGTGTAGTCGCCGGTGGCGGTCGCCCGGGTGCCGAGCTCGAGCACCTCGGTGAGCTCCTCGCCCTGGTCGCCGCCGCGGCGCCGGGCCGCGAGCCCGGCCGCGAGGACCTCGAGGTTCTCCCGGATGACCATGAGCTGCCGGGTCCGCTGTGCCGAAGGGAACGCCACCGTCGCGCCGCGTCGCGGGACGGTGTCGACGAACCCCTCCTGGGCCAGCACGTGCAGGGCCTCCCGCGCAGGGACGCGGGAGACGCCGTACTCCGTGGCGAGCGCCTGCTCACGCAGCCGGTCGCCGGGAGCCAGCTCGCCGGCCATGATCTTGCGACGGATGTCGCGCGCGACCACCTCGCGCAGCGGCTGCCGGGTGGCCGGGTCCGGCGCCACGTCGTCCATCAACCGATCCAGCTCGAGATCGGGTGGATCGCGAAGTAGACGGCGAACATGGCCGCGACCAGCCACATCAGCGGATGCACCTTCTTGGCGTTGCCGCGGACGACCTGGATGAGCACGTAGGCCAGGAAGCCGGCGCCGATGCCGACCGAGATCGAGTAGGTGAACGGCATCAGCGCGATCGTCAGGAACGCCGGGATGGCGATGTCCGGGTCGGCCCAGTTGATGTCCTTGACCTGCTGCATCATCAGGAAGCCGACCAGCACCAGGGCCGGCACCGCCGCCTCCGACGGGATCACCGTGACCAGCGGAGCCAGGAAGGTGGTGAGCAGGAAGAGCACGCCGGTGACGACCGCGGCCAGACCGGTGCGGGCGCCCTCGCCGACGCCGGAGGCGGACTCGACGTAGGAGGTGTTGGAGGAGACACCGCCGGCGCCGCCCGCGGCGGCGGCCAGCGAGTCGACGACCAGGATCGAGCGCGTACGCGGCGGGGTTCCGTCCTTGCGCAGCAGCCCGGCCTCGGAGCCGATCGCGGTCATCGTGCCCATGGTGTCGAAGAAGTCGGCGAGCATGAGCGTGAAGATCAGCAGCACCGCGGTCACGATGCCGACGCTCTCGAAGGAGCCGAGCAGATTGAACTCGCCCAGCGTCGCGAACGTGGGCCAGTCGACGATCTTGTCAGGCATGGCCGGCACGTTGAGTGCCCAGCCGGTCGGGTTCTCGGCGCTGCCCTTGCCGGGCCCCGCGATCGCCTCGACGACGATGGCGAGCACCGTGGTCGCCGCGATCGAGATCAGGATCGCGCCCCGTACCTTGCGCACCCACAGGGTGATGACCAGGACCATGCCGATCACGAAGACCAGCACCGGCCAGCCCGCGAGCTGCCCGGTCGGCCCGAGCTGCACCGGGACGGTGGTGTTCGCGGCGTCGGGGATGCGGCGTACGAACCCGGCGTCGACGAAGGCGATCACCGCGATGAACATGCCGATGCCGACCGAGATCGCGGTCTTGAGCTCGCGTGGCACCGCATGGAAGACGGCCTCCCGGAACCCGGTCAGGACCAGCACGAGGATCACCAGACCCTCGATCACCACCAGCCCCATCGCGTCGGCCCAGGTCATCTGGCCGGCGATCGAGAACGCCACGAACGCGTTGAGCCCGAGCCCGGTCGCCAGGGCGAGCGGGTAGTTGGCGACGACGCCCATCAGGATCGTCATCACGCCCGCCACCAGCGCGGTCCCGGCCGCGATCGCGGCGAGGTTGTCGCCGCTGGTTCCGCCGAGGAGGTCGCCGTTCACGTCCTCCGCGAACCCGAGGATCAGCGGGTTCAGCGCGACGATGTAGGCCATCGTGAAGAACGTGACCACGCCACCGCGGACCTCGCGCCCGACCGTGGAGCCACGGGCGCTGATCTGGAAGAACCGGTCAAGAGCGTTGGTACGTGCCGGGGTCGAGATGCTCACCGCCGCATCTTCGCAGATTGCGTCGGTCAGTTGGTCGGGCGCATCAGCGCGCGGTACATCTGTCGAGGAGTAGGTGGTTCCGGAAGCGGATGCGCGGCCTCGGCGGCGAATGCCTGGATGAGATAGCCGACCAACCGCTTCCAGGCGTCCGGAGCGGCGTTGCGCGTCGCGGTGACCACTCCCGCGTTGGCCATCAGGATGAGTGGCACGTCCTGGTGGGCGAAGTCCTGCCGGAGCCTTCCGCTCGCCTTGGCGCGATCCAGCAGTACGCCGAGCGCCTCGGCGGCGCGCTTGCGGTCATCCTCGAGTGCCTTCGCGGTGGGGAAGGTGAGGGTGAGCACGTCGGCGAACCCCCGGTCGTCGGCCTGCATCCGGCACACCCGCTCGATGTAGCCGCAGAACCCCTGCCACGGATCCGGGTTGGCCAGCGCCTCGTCGGTCGCGGCGACGTAGGCAGCCATCCTGTCGGCGAACACTGCGCCGACCAGGTCGTCGCGGGTGGGGAAGCGGCGGAAGAGCGTCGCCACCCCGACGCCGGCGCGACGGGCGATCTCGTTGGTCGAGGCATCCAGGCCCTGCTCGGCGAAGAGCTCGCGCGCGGCGTCGAGCACCCGCTCGCGGTTCCTCTCGGCATCTGCGCGCATGTCGGCATCCTATCCATTGATGTGGAATAGATGTTCCACTTGCCCTTGTTAGGGTCCATGAAACGGAATGCCCGCTCCACTAATACGACTCTGAGAGAAGAACCATGAACGTGTTCCTGTGGATCCTGCAGGGCCTGCTGGCCGCGATGTTCCTGATGGCCGGCGTGATGAAGGCGATCCAGCCGAAGGAGGAGATCGCCGAGAAGCTGCCGTGGGCCGAGGACTACTCCGCCGGCACCGTGCGCTTCATCGGCATCGTGGAGCTGCTGGCCGCGGTCGGCCTGATCCTGCCTGCTGCCCTCGGCATCCTGCCCGTTCTGACCCCGCTCGCCGCGACCGGTCTGGCCGTCGTGATGGTGCTCGCCATGAACGCCCACCGCCGCCGCAACGAGCCGGGCGCGATCGCCTTCAATGCCGCGATCCTCGTCGTCGCGGTCGTCGTCGCGTGGGGCCGCTTCGGGCCGTACGCCTTCTGATCTGCCAGAGGAGAGATGACCCCGTGAACATCACCGTCTTCGGCGCCACCGGCGCCATCGGCCGGCTCACCGTGGCCGAGCTGCTCGAACGCGGCCACGCTGTGACCGCCTACGCCCGCAACCCTCAGAAGGTCCCCGCGTCCTGGGCCGACGACAACGTACGTGTCGTCATCGGTGGGATGTCCGATGCTGAGGCTGTCGACTCCGCGGCCGCCGGAACCGACGCCGTCGTCTCCACGCTCGGCCCGAGCATGGACCGTAAGGCCGTCGGCACGCTTCTGTCCCCGGTACCGGCTACATCCTCGCCTCGATGAAGGACCACGGCGTGCGCCGCGTCGTCGGTCACGCCACTCCGTCGATCCTCGACCCACAGGAGTCACCGACCGCGGTCACTCGGCTGACCAGCTTCTTGGCTCGGACGTTCCTTCCTCGTGCCTACGAGGAGATGATCGGGATGTCTGACCAGATCAAGGCCTCCGGCCTGGACTGGACGATCATCCGGTTCATCCGGCCGACGGACAAGCCCAAGCAGCCCCGCGTACGTATCGGCTTCTTCGGCATGGACCGGCTCGGCTTCCCCGTCTCCCGCGCGGATATCGCCGCCGTCACCGCCGCCCAGGTCGAGGGCGACATGTACGTCGGTCGTGCCCCCGCGATCAGCAACTGAACTCGCGTGGGTCGCGGCCACACGTCAGTTGATCGTTCGCACCGGGCAGCGCGCGACGCCGGCTTTCGCGATGCGTACGTCGGCGGTGACGAGGGTGAGGTCGTGCGACTCGGCGACGGCTACGTAGCTGGCGTCGTAGGTCGACAGATTGCTGCGCAGTTCCCACATCCGGGGCAGGCAAGGGCCGGTGGGAGCGGTGATCACCGTGATCGCCTGGAGCCATTGCAACGCCCCGTCCGCGTCCTGGCCGGTGAGCTTGCCACCCAGGAGGAGTCCCCGAAAGACACTGAGCACCTCGGTGCGCCAGACCTCTGGGACAACCCATTCGGGGTCGTCGGCGAGTATCCTGGTCGCCGCGTCCACCCGAGAGTCGGTGTCAGGGTCTGCGAAGAGGAGAGCGACTGCTGAGGCGTCGGGGACGATCACGCAGCACCCTCGGCGCGCTCGCCTCGGGCCGTGTCGCGTGCGGCGATCACATCCTCGCTGGTGAACTTCGAATCGCCCCGGCTGGCGACCACGCGGTCGATCAGGGCCTGGTTGTTGGCGAAGGAAGCCTCCCGGAGCACAACGTCACGCAAGTAGGAGTTCAACGACTGGCCGCGGTCCTTCGCGCGCTGGGCGAGGACGTCGCGTACGTCATCGGGGATGTCGCGGATCTGCAGGTACGCCATGCACTCATTATGAGTGCACTATGAGCGCATATCAAGTGTTGCCGTGGTCGGTCGGTCGGGCCGCCGAGAACGGAATGAACGCGCCGCCGAGCAGCGCGAGGGACAAGGCACACGTCGCAAGAACCCGCATGGCGGAGAACGATTCCAGGGGAACGTCCTCCGCCGTGCGGGTTCAGGTGAGAGCGAGTTGAACTCAGGCGGTCCACTCGGGGTAGTCGGTGTACCCGGCCTCGCCGCCGCCGTAGAAGGTCGACAGGTCGGGCTCGTTGAGCGGAAGGCTCTCCGCCAGGCGCCGGGGCAGGTCCGGGTTGGCGATGAACGTACGCCCGAACGCGGCCGCGTCGATGAGGTCTGCCTCGAGCAGACGGGAGGCCTTCTCCGAGGTGTAGGAACCGGCGGCCACGATCGGGGCGGTGTGGGCGGCGCGCAGCTGCTTGCGGTAGTCGTCGGTGAGCTCCGGACCGCCGGCCCAGTCGGGCTCGGACAGGTGCAGGAACGCGATGCCACGCTTGCCGATCTCGGCCGCCAGGTAGAGCCCCATCTCGGCGCCCTCGGGGTCCTCGAGTCCGTTGAAGGAGCCGATCGGGGAGATCCGTATGGCGACGTGCTCGGCGTCCCACTCGGCGATGACCGCGTCCAGCACCTCGAGGGTGAGCCGGGCGCGATTGGCCAGCGAGCCGCCGTAGGAGTCGGTGCGCTCGTTGCTGCTCGAGCTGGAGAACTGATGCAGCAGGTAGCCGTGGGCGGCGTGGATCTCGACGAGGTCGAAGCCGGCCTCGCGGGCATTGCGGGTGGCGCGGCGGTAGTCGTCGATCAGATCCGCGATCTCGGAGGTCTCCAGGGCGCGGGGCGTGGGGCAGTTGACCCGGATCGGGGTGCCGTCCTCGCCGCGTACGGTCGTGCGGTTGCGGTAGGGGATTGCGGAGGCGCTGACCGGGAGGTCACCGTCGTGGAAGGACTCGTGGGAGACGCGGCCCGTGTGCCACAGCTGTGCCGCGATCCGGCCGCCGGCCTCGTGGACGATGTCGGTGACGTGCCGCCAGCCCTCGACCTGCTCGGCCGAGTAGATGCCCGGGGTGTCCATGTAGCCCTTGCCCTGGGGCGAGATCTGGGTGCCCTCGGAGATGATCAGCCCGGCGGAGGCACGCTGCCGGTAGTAGTCGGCCATCAGCGGGTTGGGTACGTCGCCGGGCCGGCTGGCACGCATCCGGGTCAGTGGCGCCATCAGGACGCGGTTGGGGAGGGTTGTCGAACCCAGGCTCAGCTGCGAGAAGAGTGAAGTCACATCGCCCCTAACTGAGCGGTTGCTCATATTGTTCCCGACGATGCCGGAGTGGCCGAGCCGGCGATCACCAGCGCCCCCATGACGCCCGCGTGGTCGCCGAGCTCGCTGGGCACGACGTCGAGCGCGGCAGCGGTGTCGGGCTGGGTGAAGCGGTCGATCGAATCCTTGATGCCGAGGACGAAGGACTCCGACTGGCGCATCGTGTCGCCCACCACGATCAGCGCCGGGTTGAGGTGGTTGCAGAGGTCGGCCAGCACCCGGCCGACCGCGCGACCGGCGTCGTCGAGGATCCGGTTGACCCGGATGTCGCCCTCCTGGGCGAGCTCGAGCAGGCGCTCGACGGTGAGCGTCTCGTCGTAGGCGGGCTGCAGCAGCTCGACCAGCCGGGACCCGCCGAAGGCCTTCTCCAGGCAGCCGCGGTTGCCGCACCGACAGATCGGGCCGTTGTCCTCGAAACGGACGTGGCCGATCTCGCCGGCGATCCCGGTGATCCCTCGGTAGAGCTTGCCGGCGAGGACCAGGCCGGCGCCGATACCGCTGGACGCCTTGACGTAGATGACGTCGTCGACCTCGCGCGCGGCGCCGTACTCGAGCTCGGCGAGCGCGCCGAGGTTGGCGTCGTTCTCGATCTGGACGGGCAGGCCGATGCGGCGGGCGAGCTCCTCGCCCGGAGCAAGGTCCATCCAGTTCCCGAGGATGGGGGAGACGACGATGCCGCTGTGCGGGTCGACGGGGCCGGGGATCCCCATGCCGACGCCGAGGACGCGGTCCTTCCTCGGGTCGATGCCCACCTCGGCCAGGCACTCGCGCACGAGCGCCGCGGCGCGATCGATGGTCTCGACCGCGGAGTTGTCGACATCGAGCCGGATCTCGTGGTCGATGAGCGGCTTCGCGGTGAGGTCGGCCACCGCGACCCGGACGTGGCGATGGCCGATGTCGACGCCGATGAGCGTGCCGGGGGAGCCGCTGATGGTGAGGAGCGACGGCGGTCGTCCGCCGCCCCGGGCGAGCGCGGCGCCGGTGGTCTCGACGATCTGCTCGGAGGCCAGCAGCTCCTGGACGATGCTCGACACGGTGCTGCGGGAGAGTCCGGTCCGCTGGGCGAGCTCGGCGCGGCTGACCGGCGCCGACCGTCCCAGCAGGTCCAGAACCTGGGAACGATTGGCGACGCGCAGCCGCGATTCCGGAGTGGTCATGGGCGTGACTGTAGGTGATTCTGTCGATTTGCGACAGATCTCAGGTTGAAAACGTCCTGCGTTATGCGTTGACTGAACAGAACGGAGAGGCGTACGTTTTCCCGGCACGCGACCGCGAGTGACCCAGATCACACACCGACGTGGCGGTCGCGCAACCGGAGGATCAAAGATGAACGCAACGCGTAAGGCCCTGGCCGCCGGCCTGGCCGCCCTGAGCCTGCTGGCGGTCTCCGCCTGCGGCAGCGACAACGAGAGCGGCAGCACCGATGAGGTGGAGGTCTTCACCTGGTGGGCCGAGGGCAGTGAGAAGGCCGGGCTCGACGCCTTGGTCAAGGTGTTCGACGAGCAGAACCCCGACCAGAAGTTCGTCAACGGCGCCGTCGCCGGTGGCGCCGGCAGCGACGCCAAGAACGTGCTCCAGTCTCGCCTGCAGAACGGTGAGCCGCCGGCCACGTTCCAGGCGCACGCGGGTGCCGAGCTGACCGACTACATCAACGCCGGCCAGATCGAGGACCTCACCGATCTCTACGAGGAGAAGGGCTGGAACGAGCAGTTCCCCGAGGGCCTGCTCGAGCGCCTGACCCAGGACGGCGGCATCTACTCCGTCCCCTCGAACATCCACCGCGCCAACGTGCTCTGGGCCAACCCGGCCGTCCTGGAGAAGGCCGGCATCGAGGCCAACAAGACCTACGACTCGCTCGACGCGTGGATCGCCGACCTGAAGAAGATCAAGGCCAAGGGCATCATCCCGCTCTCGATCGCGACCGACTGGACCCAGGTCCACCTGCTCGAGACCGTGCTCCTCGCCGATCTGGGCGCCGAGGCGTACAACGGTCTGTGGGACGGCACGACCGACTGGGGCGGCAGCGAGGTCGAGGCCGCGCTGGCGGACTACAACACGCTCCTCTCGCTGACCAACACCGACCGCCAGGGTCTCGACTGGCCGGACGCGACCCAGCTGGTGATCGACGGCGAGGCCGCGTTCAACGTCATGGGTGACTGGGCCGAGGCCGCCTTCCAGGAGCAGAAGAAGACGCTCGGCACCGATTACACCGCGGTTCCCGTCCCGGGCACCGAGGGCGTCTTCGACTTCCTGGCCGACTCGTTCACCATGCCGGTGGACGGCCCCAACCCCGAGGGCACCGAGGCGTGGCTCGACACCATCGCCAGCGACGAGGGCCAGGTGGCCTTCAACAAGGCGAAGGGCTCGATCCCGGCCAGCACCACGGCCGACACCGCGGACTTCGGTGAGTACCAGCAGACCGCGATCAAGTCGTGGGGTGAGGACGAGATCGTGTCCTCGCTCGCCCACGGTGCCGCGACCTCGGTCAACTGGCTGACCGACGTCACCGCCGCCGTCGCGAAGTTCGGCAGCAACAAGGACGTCGCCGAGCTCCAGGAGGGCCTCGTCGAGGCCGCCGAGGACAACAAGCCCGAGTGACCGGGCTCTCCCGAGCCTGACGAGATCATCTGGTCCGAGGGGCTGCGGCCGCACCAGCTGCCGCGGCCCCTCGGCCGCCCTTTGTGAAAGGACGGACACATGTCCTCCACGGTGCCCAGCGCCGTCAAGCGGCCACGACGGCCCAAAGGCCGCATCGGCGGCCACGGGTGGGTCGCACCCGTACTCCTGATCCTGCCGACGGTCATCGTCATCGGTGTCTTCGTCTACGGCCTGATCGGGTCCAACATCAACACGTCCCTGCAGGACCGCCACAACATCGGGCCTTCCCAGGGTTTCGCCGGTCTGGACAACTATCGCGACCTGTTCGCCGACGACGACTTCATCTACTCGCTGCGCAACCTGCTGCTCTACACCGCGACGTTCCTCGTCGGCACCCTGTGCCTGGGGTTCCTGTGGGCGTGGCTGCTCGAGCGCAAGGCTCGCGGCGAGTCGCTGTTCCGGGCCATCTACCTGTTCCCGATGGCGGTCTCGTTCGTCGCCTCGGGCGTGGTCTGGCGCTGGCTGCTCAACAACGCCGAGGGTGACCGTGCCTCCGGCCTGAACCGGCTCTTCGAGACCCTCCACCTCGACTTCCTGCAGAACCCGTGGTGGACCCACGAGCGGTGGGGCATCCTCGCGATCGCGGTTCCCGCGATCTGGCAGCTCAGCGGCTACGTGATGGCGCTCTTCCTGGCCGGCTTCCGCGGCATTCCCGAGGAGCTGCGCGAGGCGGCCCGGATGGACGGCGCCTCGGAGTGGCAGCTCTACCGCCACGTCATCTTCCCGCAGCTGAGCCCGGTCGCCCTCTCGGCGATCATCATCATCGGCCACATGTCGCTGAAGGTCTTCGACCTGATCATGGCCATCGCGGGCCAGACCAACTACACGACCCAGGTGCCGGCCACCCAGATGTGGATCGAGTTCACCCGCGGCGACTACGCGAAGTCGGCCGCCATCGGCACGATCCTGCTGGTGATCGTGGCCATCCTGATCGTTCCCTACCTCGTCTCGACCTACCGTCAGGAGCGCCGCCGATGACTACTGATGCCATCCCGGCAGCCGTCGTGACCAAGATCCCGGGCGAGCGTTCGCGCGGGATCTGGCGCGCCGTCAAGTACGTCCTGCTGATCACCTTCGCGCTGATCGTCCTGCTCCCGGCGTACGTGCTGCTCGTCACCAGCTTCAAGGGGCTCGGCGACGCGACCCCCGCCAACGCCTGGAAGCTTCCCGAGTCCTGGGAGACGGCCGGCTGGGCGCGCGCCTGGGAGCAGCTCGGGCCGGCCCTGGGACGTACCTTCGCCATGGTCATCCCGGCCTCGATCATCTCCTCGGTGCTCGGCTCGATGAACGGGTTCGTGCTCTCGAAGTGGCGCTTCCCGGGTGCCGACGTGGTGTTCACGCTGATCCTGTTCGGGATGTTCATCCCCTACCAGGCCGTGATGGTGCCGCTGGTCCAGCTGATGAGCAACCTCGGCGTCCCCTCGGGCGTCCCGAGCCTGATCGTGCTGCACGTGGTCTACGGCCTGCCGATCACCACGCTGATCTTCCGCAACTACTACGCGGGGGTCCCGGTCGAGCTCGTCGAGGCGGCTCGGGTCGACGGCGCCGGCATGCTCCGGACGTACGGCTCGATCATCCTGCCGATCTCCGCGCCGGCGTTCGTGGTGGTGCTGATGTGGCAGTTCACCTCGGCGTGGAACGACTACCTGTTCGCGCTCTTCTTCTCCACCTCGCAGAACGGGCCGGTCACCATCGCGCTCAACTTCCTG
Organism: Nocardioides sp. NPDC058538; assembly: GCF_042719275.1. Lineage (NCBI taxonomy): Bacteria > Bacillati > Actinomycetota > Actinomycetes > Propionibacteriales > Nocardioidaceae > Nocardioides > Nocardioides sp. NPDC058538. Next base: position 103,146 of record NZ_JBHXNY010000002.1, read on the forward strand.
GCGAGCGGTCAGCTGCAGGACTACTCCGCCAGCATGGCGGGCGCGCTGATCGCGTCCGTCCCGACCCTGATCATCTACATCCTGCTCGGCCGCTACTTCGTGGGCGGGCTGATGGCAGGCTCGGTCAAGGGATGATCGATACGGACGCCGAGTGCCGCCGGCTGGCCGGGTTCGCCCGGCCGTCGGCGGCCTCGCCGGCCGGGTTCTGGTGGTTGGACGAGTCGGGTCTCCCGGACCCGGCCGAGCCTGTGCACACCTGGATCACCGCCCGGATGACCCATGTCTTCGCCCTTGCCCACCTGCGCGGGGACGTCGACGACGCCGCCGCCCTCGCCGCCCACGGGATCCGGGCGCTGTCGGGTGCGCTGCGCGACGACGAGCTCGGTGGCTGGTACGCCTCGGTCTCGGCCCAGGGCGAGCCGGTCGGCACCCTCAAGGAGGCCTACGCCCACGCCTTCGTGATCCTGGCCGCGAGCAGCGGCGTCGCGGCGGGTGTGCCCGGTGCGGACGCGCTGCTCGACGAGGCGCTCGGGGTGATGCAGCAGCACTTCCTCGACGACTCAGGCCGGGTGGTCGACAGCCTCGAGCGCGACCTTCGTTCGGGGGAGGCCTACCGGGGCGCCAACTCCAGCATGCACACCGTGGAGGCGTTCCTGGCCGCGGGCGACGTCACCGGCGACGCGGCCTGGCACCAGCGGGCGCTCGCGATCGCCGAGCACCTGATCCACGGGGTCGCCCGCTCCCACGGCTACGACCTGCCCGAGCACTTCGACCTCTCCTGGTCGCCGCTGCCGGACTACAACGCCGACCGTCCCGGCGACCCGTTCCGCCCCTACGGCTGCACGCCCGGGCATCTGCTGGAGTGGTCGCGGCTGCTCCTGCACCTGGACGCCAGCCTGCCGGACGCGCCGTCCTGGCTGGTCGAGGATGCGCGGGCGCTCTTCGAGCGCGCGGTCGAGGTCGGCTGGGTCGACTCCGGCGCCGGCCCCGGCTTCGTCTACACGACCTCGTGGGACGGAACGCCGGTCACCCGGCTGCGCCTGCACTGGGTGGCCGCGGAGGCGCTCGCCGCCGCCGGCGCCCTGCACACCCGCACCGGCGAGGCGGCCTATGACGAGTGGTGTGGGCGGTTCGAGGCGTACATCGAGGCCCACCTGATCGACCGCGAGCTCGGCAGCTGGCACCACGAGCTGGACGAGCACAACCGTCCCTCGCACGTGATCTGGCACGGCAAGCCCGACGTCTACCACGCCTACCAGGCGCTGTTGCTCGCCCGCCTGCCGCTGGCGCCGGTGCTGTCGGTGCGGCTGGCCAGGCCCTAGGGTCAGGCGGCCTGGAACGAGCGGCGGGACAGGCCCAGGCCGTAGCCGTCCAGGGTCGTGGTCACCGGAGCTGCCGGGTTCGTGGCCGCGCCCAGGGTGACGAAGAGCGGGGTGAAGTGCTCGACGGTCGGGTGGGCGTACGGCATGCCGGGGGCGGCGGTGCGGAACCTGGCCAGCTCGGCGACGTCGCCGCGGTCGAGGGCTTCGGCGGCCCAGGAGTCGAAGTCGGAGGACCAGCCGGCGGGCTTGTTCTCGGTCATCATCTCGCGGGTGATGAAGGGCAGCCCGTGGGTCATGTGGCCCGAGCCGACCACGAGCACGCCCTCCTCGCGCAGCGGCCGGAGGCGCTCGCCGAGGGCGAGCAGCTTGTCGGGGTCCTCGGTGGGCAGCGAGAGCTGCACGACCGGGATGTCGGCGGCCGGGTACATGATCTTCAGCGGCACCCAGGCGCCGTGGTCGAGGCCGCGGCGGGTGTGCTGGTGGGCGGTCTCGGCGTCGGGCATCAGCGCCGCGGTGGTGCGGGCGAGCTCGCTCGCGTCCGGGGTGTCGTAGCGCACCGAGTGGTAGATCGGGTCGAAGCCGCCGAAGTCGTAGACCAGCTCGTCGGGGCGGGTCGCGCTGATCGAGAGCGGCGCCGACTCCCAGTGGGCGGAGATGACCAGGATGGCCTTCGGCCGGGGCAGCGACCGTGCCCAGGCGTGCAGCGGATCGAGCCACTCCGGGCTCTGCAGCGGCAGCGGGCCACCGCCGTGGGACAGGTAGAGGCTGGGCAGCGGCCCGTCCGCCGGCGTCCAGACGTGATGCGGATCGGCCGCCTCGCGTGCCTGGACCGCCCGCAGGTGCTGGGCGAACGGATGCGTCTGCGGAAGGCGGGCGTCCGCGGCGGCGGTCGTGCTCTCGGGTGCGGTGGTCATGGCGGTCTCCTGCGGTTCGGCCCAATAGTTGTTGCTTGAACTAACTCTAGGGGAGCGTTGTTTGTTCCGGGCAACTTTCTACGGCACACTCCCTGGCGTGGAGGGCAACTGGCTGTCGCCGGCGGAGCGGGTGGCATGGGTACGCCTCATCGCCGTGCTCGAGCTGCTCCCGGGGGCTCTCGACTCCCAGCTGCGCCGCGATGCCGGCCTGACCCATTTCGACTACGGCGTGCTGGCCATGCTCTCCGAGGTGCCCGACCGGACCCTGCGGATGACCGAGCTGGCCGGCTACACCAACTCGACGCTGCCGCGGCTGTCCAACGTCGTCAAGCGCCTGGGCGACCGCGGCCTCATCGAACGCCACACCTGCCCGGGCGACCGCCGCGCGACCAACGTACGTCTCACCGAGGCGGGCCACGAGAAGATGGTCGCCTCCGCTCCCGGTCACGTGGATGCCGTGCGCGAGTACGTCTTCGACTCGCTGAGTCCTGAGCAGGTGGGCCAGCTGGCCGATATCGCCGGGACCATCCTCGATCGGCTGGATCCGACCGGCGCGAGGAGACCGCCCATCGACCCCGAGGCGGGTTGAGGATCCGCCGGGGGGATGGCGTCCGGGCGCCGGATCGGTTTAGGTTACCCTAACCTTTGTGAACCGTCGTTTCCGCATGGCCCCGCTCGCGGCCGCCGCAGCCTCCGCCGCCCTCGTGCTCACCGCTTGCGGCGCCTCGACCGACGCCTCCGAGGGAGAGGGCGGCAGCGGCTCCGGCTTCGTCCACGAGGACGCTCGGGGAAAGACGGTCGAGATCGACGGCACCCCGGAGACCGTGGTCGCCCAGGCGAGTGCCGCGGCGGCGCTGTGGGACAACGGCTACGAGGTGGCCGGCGTCTACGGCGACCTACCCGAGCCGCCGAACTACCTGACCGGCAGCCTCGACGTCTCGAGGACGAAGGTCCTCGGCAAGGCCTGGGGTGAGTTCAATGTCGAGGAGTACGCGGCGATGAACCCCGATCTGCTGATCGACATGACCTTCGACGGAAAGACCCTCTGGTACGCCGGCGAGGTCGAGGAGCAGGTCGACAAGCTCGCTCCCACGCTCGCCATGCGGCTGACCGGGCTCTCGGTGACCGAGCAGATCGAGGCGTTCCACGCGCTGGCCGAGGACCTCGGGGCCGAGCCGGAGGTCGAGGAGGCCAAGGCCGAGTTCGAGGACGCCGTCGCGCGGATCAAGGCGGCGGTGAAGAAGAACCCCGACCTCACCGTGGTCGCGGCGTCGACCTACGGCGAGGAGATCTACTTCGCCCACGCGCCCGAGCACCCCGACCTCGCCTACCTCGCCGAGCTCGGTGTGAAGTTCCCGAAGGTGAGCCCCGACGAGCAGGGCATCTTCGAGCCGGTCAGCCTTGAGAACATCAGCAAGTACCACGCCGACGTGCTCCTGGTCGACGCTCGGGACCCGGGTGGCCTCGAGGAGCTGAAGACGAAGGACATCTTCAAGCGGCTGCCCGCCGTCGCCGGTGGCCAGCAGGACCTCTGGTACCCGGCCGCGCCCTACAGCTACCAGGCCTACGCCGAGGTCTTCAGCGGCTACGCCGACCAGCTCGAGGCCGCCCAGGTCCTCGAGCAGGGCTGACGGGCACGACGTGCGTCTCAGTGACCTCGCCTCGGGCGAGGCCGTCACGGCGCGCGCGGACCACACCAGGGTCCAGGTCCCGCGCGGACCTGCGCCCGTCGCCCTGCGGGTGACGGCGGCGGTCGTGGACCTCGCCCTGGTCGCCCTGCCGCTGGTCGTCGGTGCGCTGGTCGTGCACTCGCTGCGTGACGCGAACGGCGGCGGCACCGTGGACCGGGTCGTCTTCGGCGGTTTCGCGCTCGCCGTCGCGGCAGCCGTCCTCGTGTGGAACCGCGGGTTCGCCCAGGGCCGGCGGGGAGCCTCGACCGGCATGACCTGGCTCGGGTTGATCGCCCGGGGCCACGACGGCCGCCCGCTCGGCGTACGCCGGAGCCTCCTGTTCGCTCCTCGACAGGTCGTGCGCCGGATCACGGCCACGGACGAGGGTTTCGCCGAGATCGCGGTCGACCTCACCCCGGCGAAGCTGCGTCTGCGCCGGGTCTTTGGTCTCTTCGCGCTGCTGGTGATCCTGGCGGTCCTGCTCCTGGCGAGCATCGCCGTCGGTTCTCGGCCGCTGAGCTTCGGCGAGATCTGGCACGGTCTCCTCCCGCCCTTCGGCACGACGCCGACCGAGGCCGACCTGATCGTCCGCGACCTGCGTACGCCCCGGACCCTTCTCGGCCTCGTCACCGGCATCGCGCTCGGCCTCGCCGGCGGGCTCATCCAGGGGCACACCCGCAACCCGCTCGCCGACCCGGGCATCCTCGGAGTCAGCGCGGGCGCCGCCTGCGCGGTGGTCCTGGCGATCACGTTCCTGGGGGTGACGAGCCCGGTCGGCTACATCTGGTTCGCGCTCGCGGGGGCGCTGATCACCAGCCTCGCCGTCTTCGGGCTCTCGGCGGTCGGGAACGGCAGTCCCTCACCGGTCTCGCTCGTCCTCGGCGGCGCCGCGGTGGCGGCCTTCCTCTCCGCCATCACCTCCGCCGTGGTGCTCCTCGACCAGACCACCCTCGATGCCTACCGCTTCTGGATCGTCGGCTCGGTCGCCGGACGAGGGCTCGAGATCCTGGTGCCGCTGCTGCCGTTCTTCGCCCTCGGCTTTGTGCTCGCCATGGTCAACGCGCCCGGGCTCAACGTGCTCAGCCTCGGCGAAGAGGTCGCCCGCTCGCTCGGCACCAACGTCGCGCTGAACCGCACCCTCGGGATCACCGCGATCACCCTGCTCGCCGGTGCGGCCACCGCGGCCTGTGGGCCGATCGCGTTCATCGGCCTCGCCGTACCCCACATCGCCCGGGCGTTCACGGGGCCGGACTATCGGTGGCTGCTGCCGTGCTCAGCCCTGATCGGCGCCATCATGCTCATCATCTGCGACATCCTCGGCCGGGTGGCCGCGCGCCCCGGGGAGCTCCAGGTCGGCATCGTCCTCGCCCTGGTGGGCGCGCCGTTCTTCATCGCTCTCGTACGCCGCCGGAAGCTGGTGACCCTGTGACGACGCTCGTGCCCGGGCGCCCGCGCTTCGGGTGGGGGCCGGTGACGATGGTCTGGCGACCCCGCCTGGTCGCTGTCAACGTCGGCCTCCTCGTGCTGGTCTTCTTGCTGGTGTGCCTCAACGTCGGCCAGGGCGACTACCCGATCAGCCTGCCCGACACGGCCGAGGTGATCCTCGGCGGTGGCAACGACGCCGAGCGCTTCATCGTCTGGGAGCTGCGCCTGCCGCGCTCCGTGGTCGGCCTCCTCGTGGGCGCCGGCTTCGCGATGTCGGGGGCGATCTGGCAGTCGATCACCCGAAACCCGCTGGCGAGCCCGGACCTGCTCGGCATCACCGCCGGCGCCAGTGCCGGTGCGGTCGCGGTGATCGTCTTCGGTGGCACCGCCTTCCTGGGCACCACCATCGGGGTGCCGGCCGCGGCCATGGCGGGTGGTCTGGTGACCGGGGCGGTGATCTACCTGCTCGCCTGGCGCCGGGGGATCGAAGGCTTCCGGCTGGTCCTGATCGGGGTGGCCGTCAACGGCATCCTGCTCGCGCTGACCAACTGGATGCTCGTCATCGGCGAGATCTGGGACGCCCAGGAGGCGACCGTCTGGCTCAACGGGTCGCTCAACGGCAGAAGCTGGGACGACGCCGTGCCCGCCGCCGTCGCGGTCGGGGCCATCGGCACGGTCGCTCTGGCCTCGACCTTCCAGCTCTCCGCGCTCAAGCTGGGCGACGACACCGCCCGCGCCCTCGGCGTACGGGTGCAGCTCAGCCAGTCGGTCCTGCTGATCGCCTCGGTCCTGCTCGCCGCCATGTGCGTCACCGCCGCCGGCCCGATCGGGTTCGTCGCCTTCGTCGCACCCCAGGTCGCGCTGCGCATCGCCCGCACCCCTGGACCGCCGCTGCTCGCCTCGGCGCTCACCGGTGCCGCCCTGGTCGTCGGCAGCGACTACGTCGCGCGTGTGCTCCTGCCCGTCGAGCTCCCGGTCGGGATCGTCACCACTGCCATCGGAGGGCCCTTCCTCATGTATCTGATCATTCGCACCAACCGGAGGCTGTCGCGATGAGCGAGCACGAGATCACCGCGGAGGACCTGGTGCTCGCCTACGGCGACCGGATCGTCGCCGACGGGCTCACCACCGAGATCCCGTCGGGCAAGGTCACCACGATCATCGGCCCCAACGGGTGCGGCAAGTCGACCTTCCTGCGTGCCGTTGCTCGGCTGCTGAAGCCCCGGTCGGGCCAGGTGCTGCTCGACGGCAAGGCGATCACCTCGATGCGCACCCGCGAGGTCGCGAAGGTGCTCGGCATGCTGCCGCAGTCGCCCACCGCCCCCGAAGGCCTCACCGTCGCCGACCTGGTGGCCAAGGGGCGTCACCCACACCAGTCGTGGCTGCGCCAGTGGTCCAGCGACGACGAGACCGAGGTCGAGGCGGCGCTTCGGCTGACCGGGATGCAGGAGCTCGCCGCCCGCCCGGTGGACGAGCTCTCCGGCGGGCAGCGCCAGCGGGCGTGGATCTCGATGGCGCTGGCGCAGGAGACGGACATCCTGCTGCTCGACGAGCCGACCACGTACCTCGATCTGGCTCATCAGGTCGAGGTGCTCGACCTCGTCGACAAGCTCCACGCCGACCTGGAGCGCACCGTCGTCATGGTCCTCCACGACCTCAACCTGGCGGTCCGCTACAGCGATCACCTGATCGTCATGCGTGAGGGGCGCATCGTCACCTCCGGCCGGCCGGACGAGCTGATCACCGCAGAGCTGCTCCGCGACGTCTTCGGGCTCGACAGCCAGGTGCTCGCCGACCCCGTCTCGGGCCGCCCGATGATCGTCCCGATCGGTGTACGCCGCGCCGCGCCCAGCGTCCAGCACTGAACGTGCCCCGGAAGACCGGGGAACGCCATGATGAAAGGAAACCACGTGCGCAAGCACCTGCCCGGCGTCGCCGCCATGCTCGCCGCCGCACTCGTCCTCACCGCCTGTGGCGGCAGCTCGTCGGGCTCGGAGGCCACCGCCGAGACCCGCGAGGTCAAGCACGCCAAGGGCGTGGCCGAGGTGCCCGTGGCCCCGAAGCGGGTCGTGGTCCTGGACACCGGAGAGCTCGACGACGCGCTCGCGCTCGGCGTGAAGCCGGTCGGTGCCGTACGCGTCGACGGTGCCACCGACTTCCTCAGCTATCTCGGCGACCAGACCGAGGGGATCGAGGAGGTGGGCACCATCTCCGAGCCCAACCTCGAGAAGATCGCGGCCCTCGACCCCGACCTCATCCTGTCCAGCACGGTCCGTCACGAGGCGATCTACGAGCAGCTGAACGCGATCGCCCCGACCGTGCTCGCGCCCGACCTCGGCGACACCTGGAAGGACAACTTCCTGCTGTACGCCGACGCGCTCAACAAGACCGATGAGGCGAAGAAGATGCTCGCTGAGTTCGAGAGCGACGCCGCCGCGCTCGGCGAGACCGTCGGCACAGGCGAGACCCTGTCGATCGTCCGGTTCCTCCCCGGCCAGATCCGGCTCTACTCCGACAAGTCCTTCTCCGGCGTCATCCTCGACGACATGGGCCTGACCGTCCCAGCGCAGGCGGTGGGCGAGGACACCTACCTCGAGATCTCGCCCGAGCAGGTCACCACCGCCCAGGCCGACCACCTCTACGTCAGCACGTACGGGCCGGAGGGCGACACCGACAAGGCCAAGGTGCTCGGCGGGCCGCTGTGGCAACGGATCCCCGCGGTCGAGTCCGGTCAGGTCCACGACATCAACGACGACCTGCTCAGCGGCATCGGCATCCAGGCCGCCCAGCAGATCCTCGCCCAGTTCGAGAAGGAGCTCGGCTGAGTCCATGCGGTTCGACGAACGCTATGTCGCCCGGGTCACCCTAGATCCCCGCCATGACACCGGGCGGTATCCGTTCACCCTGCCGGTCGTCCGCGAGCTGGCCGGCGGGGACGGGATCGACTTCGACGAGCGGGTCACGTTCCTCGTCGGCGACAACGGAACCGGGAAGTCGACGATCATCGAGGCGATCGCGGTCGCGTCGGGGTTCAATGCCGAGGGCGGCTCCACCTCGTTCCGGTTCGCCACCCGCGCGAGCGAGTCTTCCCTCGCCGACTACATCATGATCCAGCGCGGGCTCAAGCGGCCGCGCACCGGCTACTTCCTGCGCGCGGAGTCGTTCTACAACGTCGCCACCGAGATCGAGCGCCTCGACCTGGACACCTCGGACGCCTACGGCGGGGTCTCGCTGCACGAGCGCTCCCATGGGGAGTCGTTCCTCGACCTGGTGATGCACCGGTTCGGGCCCGGCGGGCTCTACATCCTCGACGAACCCGAGGCTGCGCTCTCGGTCAAGGGCTGCCTGGCGCTGGTCGCGCGCATCATCGAGCTCGCCGACGAGAGATCCCAGTTCATCATCGCAACCCACTCTCCGGTCCTGCTCTCGGTGCCTGGGGCCAGGATCCTGCAGTTCGACGAGGACGGGCGTATCGGGCAGGTCGCTTATGACGACGCCGAGCCGGTCAATCTGACCCGTCGGTTCCTCTCGAACCCGGCTCGGTATCTGCGGTACGTCTTGGAGGACTGAGGGCATTTGTGTTCGGCTTCCAGCGCGGGTGGGGCCAATACGTTGTCTGGGTTGGGAGATTTAGAAGCAGGGTGCCTGGGCTGGGTGCCATGTGGCTGTCTTGCGGGCTTCCAGCAGCGGTCTGGCTTTGGGATTGGGATATCTGTCCCTGAATGGGTTTCGAGCTATTCCCGTGGCTTTGGCTTGCATCGTGTGGTAGGCTCGGCGCAGGAGTAAACGTGAAGGCCGACCACCTCGAAAGAGGCGTGCCCTATCCATCCGAGACACAACGGGTGTGGGGTAATCCAGGGGAACCAGGGGCGTGAACGCCGAGCTGCGAGGGTAAGTAATAGCCCGTACTGCCGGGCCTCCGAGACCAGCGAACCAACCGGGATTCTGCACAGGCAGAAACCCTTGAGTTCGTACGTCGGGAGGTGACCGTGATGGCCACGCTGCAGCAGCCCCAACATCCTGTGCTGGGGGCCGTGGTCGCGATCACTGCCGCGCTTGATGGGGTTGCGGGGGCGAATCCGTCGTTCATGGCCACCGACCAGAAGGCCGCCACCCTGCTCGAGATCGCCCGGGCCAAGGCCCAGCTGGCCGAGCTCGAGCTGCGGGTGCTCGCCGCCGCCGATGATGTAGCCGCCGAGAGTGCGGCGCGCGATGTCGCGGCGTGGCTGTATCACCACACCCACCAGCGCCCCGAGACCCTGCGCGCCGACCTCCGCCTGGCCCAGGCACTCGACCGGACCTACCACCAGGTCGCGGCCGCGATGCGCGCCGGCGACTGCAATCCGGCCCAGGCCCAGGTGATCGTCAACGCCCTCGACGACCTCCCCGCTGATCTCGACCCCGAGATCAAGACCAAGGCGGAGGAGACCCTGGTCGGCCATGCGACCCGGTTCGACCCCACCCAGCTGCACCGCCTGGGCCGCCGGATCCTCGACGTCATCGCCCCCGAGATCGCCGAAGCCGAAGAAGCCAAACGGCTCGCCGCCGAGGAGGCCCACGCCCGGAAGAAGACCCGCCTGGCCATGCGCCGGCTCGGGGACGGCACCACCCGCATCTCCGCTGTGGTCCCTGAGGCGGCCGCCGACCGGCTCGCGACGAATCTCGAAGCGTTCTCCTCGCCCAGGCGTGATGACGGGACGAGGACCGACACTGGCGAGTTCCTGCCCTACGACCGCCGCCTGGGCCGTGCGTTCTGCCAGATGCTCGAGACTCTCGACCCCTCCAGGCTGCCCATCCACGGTGGGGACGCCACCACCGTGATCGTCACGATCGACCTCGACCAGCTCCGCAAGGAAGCCGGCATCGGCCAGGTCGTTGGCGGCAGCCCGATCACCGCCGCCGAGGCACGGCGGCTGGCCTGCACCGCCAACATCATCCCCGCCGTCCTCGGCAGTGACTCCGAGGTCCTCGACCTGGGCCGCAAGGAACGCTTCTTCACCGCCGCCCAACGCCGCGCCCTCCTCCTCCGGTCATCCACCTGTGAGGCCGAGGGTTGTGACATCCCGGGCACCTGGGCCGAGGCCCACCACTGGATCGCCTGGGCGCTCGGCGGCCCAACCGATCTCGACAACGCCGCCCTCCTTTGCAGTCATCACCACCACCGCGCCCACGACGCCGCGTACCTCCATGAACGCCTCCCCAGCGGCGACATCCGCTTCACCAGACGCACATGAGCCGAGATCGCGGTGATGTCTTCGGGCAGTGTCCGGGGGATCTCGAGTCCCGAGTCGGTCAGGCCCTGGGGCTGCCGGTCATACGTGTCTCTGTGTGATGGCCGCTTTCGCCCCGGGGCTGTGAACGACGTTTTCAGCGATCGCGCTGCTCTGTGTTCCTGCGGTGCCCAGCACCGCGGTTGCGGATGACCCAGTCATCGCCGACGCCACCCGAGGTGGCTTGGAGGACCCGCGCGACCGGAGCCGTTGGACGGCGTTGCTCACGGCGCCGGCTCTACCGATGCTGCACCTTTCAGGGCGAGCGTTGACGAATGCGGTCCCTGGACATCACGGCTAGTGGGCGTCGTGTTCCCGGTGGACCGAGGCCTCGCCGTCGAGCTCGAGGACGATCACGGTGCACAGCGGGTCGAGATCGTCGTCGGTGGTGAAGACGTACTCCCAGCCGGGGACGTCGTGGAGCCCGCCGATGCGCTGATGGTCGAGCTCGGTGCCGCTCCCGAGGACGTACGCCTTGAGGACCTGGTTGCGCAGGCCGCGGACCACGACATAGTCGTTGGGCCGGTCGAGGACGTAGAGGAACAGGGTCCGACCGTCGGCCGAGACGGCTGTCGGGCCGTAGAAGTGACCGTGCGGCAGGCCGCGCTGGATGCCACGGACGGCGGGGGAGTGGCGGGATACCCAGTCGCCGAGCGCCTCGAGGCGCTCGGTCTGCTCGGGGGTGATGGTGCCGTCCTCGCGCGGCCCGACGTCGAGGAGCAGGTTGCCGCCACCGCCGATGGTCTCGACGAAGGTGCGTACGAGCTGGCGTGGTGACTTGTGGTTGTCGTCGTGCGGCTGCCAGCCCCAGGAGTCGTTGATGGTCAGGCAGAGCTCCCACGGACCGTCGGGTGGCACGATCGGAACGCCCTGTTCCGGGGTCACGTAGTCGCCGTGGCCGTGCATCCGGCCGTTGACGACCATCTCGGGCGCGAGCTCGCGCAGCTCCGCACGCAGCTCCCGCATCCGCCACTGCCGCTCGTCGCGCTCCCACTCGCCGTCGAACCAGAGCAGATCCGGTTGGTAGCGGGTCACCACCTCCCGGAGCTGGGCGCGGTGGAACTCCAGGAAGCGCTCCCAGCGCTAGGGCTCCTCGTCGCCCGGGCGCGGGACGGCGTACGGGTTGTCCTGGACCACGGGATGCTGGACGACCGGCCGCACCGTCGCGTAGTCCGGGTGGGACCAGTCGAGGTGGGAGAAGTAGAGGCCGACCTTCAGTCCCCGGCGGCGTACGGCCTCGACGAACTCGGCGACGAGATCACGGCCGGCCGGAGCCCGCCGGACCACGGAGAGGTCGTTGGCGGCGGTGTCGTAGAGGGCGACCCCGTCGTGGTGCTTGGCCGTGAGCACGGCGTACGTCGCGCCCGCCCGCTCGAAGAGCTCGGCCCAGGCGTCGGCATCGAACTTCGAGGCGGTGAAGCCGTCGAGCTGGGCCATGTAGTCGGCGTAGGGGACCCGGCCGTCGTAGAACGACCAGGACTCGGCGACGCCGTCGACGCTGTAGATGCCCCAATGGACGAAGATGCCCAGCTGGGCCTCGGGGAACCAGGACGTGATCGGCATTCCCGCTACCCCTCGTGCCCGGTGACGGCGGCGCGGGTGTGTGCGAGGGCGTGCTCGCGCAGGGTGGTGCCACCGCCGGTGACGATGCCGATGCTGAAGCCGTCCCACATCGCCCGCAGTCGCTCGGAGACGGCTTCACGCTCGGACACCTCGGGGAGCGCCGCGGCGAACAGGCGGACCAGGTCGGCGTGCCACTCGTCGTCCATCGCGCGCTGCGCGGCGGCGAGCTCGGAGTCGTACGGCGCCCGTGCCCACAGCTCGAGCCAGAGGAGCCAGCGCGGGTCGCGCTCGTCGAGGGCGAGGTAGACGTCGGTGAAGGACACCAGCGCGTCGACGCCTCCGGAGCCGTCCTTCTCGGCCTTCTCCAAGATGGGCGCCCGCTGTGCTGCGTACTCGTTCTCGCTCCATCGCAGGGTCTCGAGAAGCAGGCCGTTGCGGGTGCCGAAGTAGTAGAGGAGGTGGCCGCCGCTGGTGCCGAGCCGGGCGGCGAGGGAGGCCATCGTCACCTTGGCGAGCCCCTGCTCGGCGACCATCTCCAGGGTGGTCGCGAGCACCTGCTCGCGCGGTCGTTCCAGGCGTCTGTTGGAGCGTGTGCGCGTCACCTCGACAGTGTCTCCTTGTGCTCGCGGGGTGAAATCTTCGGTCCCACCCCTTGACTCTAGCGGTGATCTGGGTCACTTTGAATGCCGTTCAAAGTTTTGTACAGCGTTCAAAACTCGCTGTACCCTCATCACAAGGAGACCCGCGATGATCGAATCCATGCAGGTGAGCCCGGACGGGGTGAAGCCGGCGCAGGAACGGCGGCGGCTCGCACGGGTGCTCGGACCCGGCGCCGCGGTCCTGCTGGTGCTGTCGTGCATCACGCCCGCCTCGAGCCTGTTCATCATCGTCCCGGAGCTGTTCGCCACGCAGGGGAGCGGCGCGGTGCTGGCCGTCGTCGCGGGCTTCGCGGTCTCGATCGCGATCGCCGCGTGCTACGCCGAGCTCGGCACCCGCACCGCCAGCTCCGGCGGTGAGTACGCGATGGTCACCCAGACCCTCGGCAAGTCGATGGGCTGGCTGACGTTCTCCCTGGCCGGCGTCCTGCTCTGGCTGATCCCGCCGATCTTCGCCCTCGGCACCGCCGACTACCTGGCCGACCTCGTGGAGCTGCCGCGGGCCGCGACCGGCGCGATCGTGATGCTCCTCTCGACCGCCACGGCGATCCTCAACATCAAGGCCAATGCCGTCGTCACCGGCACCTTCCTCGCCCTCGAGATGATCGCCGCCGCCGTCGTCGTCGTACTCGGGCTCGGCCACGTCCAGCGCGGCCCCGGCGAGCTGGTCTCGCCGCACGTCATCGGTGAGAACGGCCTGGAGCCCTTCACCCTGGCGATCCTCATCTCCGGTCTCGCCGTGAGCACGTTCCTGGTCAGCGGCTTCGGCACCACCGTCTACCTCTCCGAGGAGATCGTCGACCCGCGTCGCAACGTCGCCCGCGTCATCTTCTGGACGCTCGGCCTGGGTGGCCTCGTCATCCTCATCCCGACCGTGACCACGGTCCTCGCGGTCGACGACCTCAGCGACCTCGCCTCGGGCAACTTCTCCCAGTGGGTCGCCGCCTGGGGCGGAGAGCGGGTCGCGGTCGCCGTGAACGTCGCGATCGCCATCGCGATCCTCAACGCCGTCATCGTGATGGTGCTGCAGAACGCCCGGGTCGTGTACGCCTCAGCCCGCGACCGCTCCTGGCCGGCACCGGTCAACGGCGTTCTCACCAAGCTGCACCCTCGATACGCCACCCCGTGGCTGGCCACGCTCGTCATCGGCATCCCCGGCGCGATCCTCGCCGGCGCCGTCGAGATCGAGGCCCTGCTCGGGGTGACCTCGGTGGTCATCTCCACGATGTACGTCGTCGTGGCGATCGCCGCGCTCCGCGCCCGTCGCCAGGGGCCCGCTGCCCAGGGTTGGCGGATGCCGCTGTGGCCGCTGCCGCCGCTGGTCGTCATCGGCGCGATCGGCTACGCCCTGGCCGGCTCCGCGCGGACGGACATCCTGATCACGGCCGGTGTCGTGGCCGCCGCCCTCGCCTACTACTACGTCTACCTCGCCCGCCGTCCCGGCGAGCGGTTCCTGGTCGTCGACCCGACCGAGGATTAGAGACATCCACCCATCACGAGAATCGAACGAGAGAAGAACGCCATGGCTCGCTACGGAACCCAGTTCGGCCCCGACATCACCTTCCTGGGTGTCGACCGGTGTGACTGGGCCGACCCCGCGACGTACGAGGGGGCCGATGTGGTCATCCTCGGTGCCCCCTTCGACGGAGGTACGTCGCACCGGTCGGGCACCCGGTTCGGCCCGCAGTTCATCCGGCAGACCTGTTACCTGCCCCACGACGGGTCGCGGCCCTCGCTCGCGATGCGCGTCGACGCGCTGCGGGACCTACGTGTGCTGGACGCGGGTGACGTGGAGATGTACTCCGGCGACGCCGAGCGGTCGGTGCGCGACCTGCAGGAGGCCGTGCACGCCGTGACGAGCAACGGCGCCATTCCGCTGGTCCTGGGCGGGGACCACACGATCGCCTGGCCCGACGCCGCCGGCGTCGCCCAGCACCTCGGTCAGGGACGCGTCTCGATGATCCACTTCGACGCCCATGCCGACACCGGCGACATCGAGTTCGGCTCGCTCATCGGGCACGGCCAGCCGATGCGCCGGCTCATCGAGTCGGGCGCGCTGCGTGGCGACCGGTTCCTGCAGATGGGGCTGCGCGGCTACTGGCCCGAGCCCGAGACGCTGGACTGGATGGCCGAGCAGGGCATGCGCTCGTACGAGATGACCGAGATCGTGCACCGCGGCCTGGAGGAATGCCTGACCGAGGCCTTCACCATCGCCACGGACGAGTGCGACGGGGTCTTCCTCTCGGTCGACATCGACGTCTGCGACCCGGGGCATGCCCCCGGCACCGGTACCCCGGAGCCGGGCGGCCTGACCGCCCGCGAGCTGCTCGACTCGGTCCGCCGGATCGCCTACGAGCTGCCGGTCGTCGGCATCGACGTCGTCGAGGTCTCCCCGCCCTACGACCACGCCGACATCACCTCGTTCCTCGCCAACCGGGTCGTCCTCGAGGCGCTCTCCGGCATCGCCCGCCGCAAGCGCGACGAGGCCGACGGGACCCGCTGGGACCCGAGCCTTCCGCTGCTCGCCCAGCGCCCCGACCAGCGCCCCGACCAGCGTCCCGGCCAGAGGCCCACCGACAAACAGGAGAACTGACATGACCACCCATGACGTGATCGTGGTCGGCGCCGGGGTCACCGGCCTGACCGCGGCCTGGCGACTGGCCCAGGCGGGGCAGGACGTGCTCGTCCTGGAAGCGCGCGACCGCGTCGGCGGCCGGCTGCGCACCGAAGCCCACGGTGCGCCAGGGGAAGAGGCCGACTTCGAGATCGGCGGCCAGTGGGTCTCGCCGGACCAGGACGCCCTGATCGGGGTCCTCGACGAGCTCGGCCTACCGACCTACCCGCGCTTTCGCGAGGGCGAGTCGCTCTACGTCGACAAGGCGGGGGTGGCGCACCGTTTCGGCGACGACCTTCCAGTCGGCGAGGCCACCACGGCCGCCATCGCCCAGCTGACCAAGACGCTCGACGGTCTGGCCGCGGCCATGGACCCGGCCCGGCCGTGGGAGCTCGATGACGCCGACCACCTCGACAGCGTCTCCTTCCGTGCCTGGCTCGAGCAGCAGTGCGACGACCCGGTCGCGGTCGACAACGTCGCCCTCTACATCGGGCCCGCGATGCTGACGAAGCCCGCCCACTCGTTCTCCGCGCTCCAGGCCGTGCAGATGGCCGCCAGCGCGGGGTCGTTCAGCAACCTCGTCGACGCCGACGTGATCCTCGACCGCCGGGTCGTCGGAGGCCTGCAGCGGGTGCCGCTGACGCTGGCCGAGCGGCTGGGGGACCGGGTCCGCCTCGGGCAGGACGTCACGCTGGTGGAGTGGGACGAGGACGGCGCCGTCGTCCACGTCGGCTCCGAGATCCATGCCGCTCACCGGCTGGTCCTCGCGGTGCCGCCGACCCTGGTCAAGCGGATCCGGTTCAGCCCCGAGCTTCCGGCCGAGCACCGGATCGCCCGCGAGCACCAGTCGTTCGGGCTGGTCATCAAGGTGCAGGCGCAGTACGAGACGCCGTTCTGGCGTGCCGACGGACTCAGCGGCACCGGCTTCGCGCCGTGGCAGCTGGTCCACGAGGTCTACGACAACACCCCCGAGGGCGAGCAGCGCGGGACGCTGGTCGGCTTCGTCTCCGACGAGCGCGCGGACGCGGCCGGCCGGCTCTCCGACTCCGAGCGCCGGCGCCAGGTGCTCGAGTCGCTGGCGGCGTACTTCGGGGATGCGGCGCTCGAACCGCTCACCTTCGTCGAGAGCGACTGGCAGCACCAGGAGCTCACCGGCGGTGCGTACGGGACGAGCTTCGACCTGGGCGGGCTGACCCGCTGGGGTGCGGTGCTGCGCGAGCCGCTCGGGCCGATCGAGTTCGGCAGCAGCGACGTCGCCGGGCACGGCTTCCAGCACGTCGACGGGGCCGTACGTGTGGGGGGTGAGATCGCTCGCCGGGTTCTCGGCAATGCAACGTGATCGCAGCGAAGCGACGCCTAGCCTCCGATCGGGCGCGCTCATCGTGGGGGTGAGCGCGCCACCCTCGAGAAAGGTCCTCCCATCGTATGCGCCTACTCCTCATGGGCCCGCCCGGTGCGGGCAAGGGCACCCAGGCCGCCGTCATCGCCGAGCGTTTCGCCGTGCCGGCGATCTCGACCGGCGACATCTTCCGGGCGAACGTCGCCCAACAGACCGCGCTGGGCGTGGCGGCGCAGACGTACATGGACGCGGGCGAGTACGTACCGGACGAGATCACCAACGCCATGGTCGCCGACCGCCTCGCCGAGCGTGACTGCGCCGGCGGGTTCCTCCTGGACGGCTATCCGCGCACCCCGCAGCAGGTCGTCGAGCTCGATTCGCTCCTTGAGCTCTCCGGCGTCGGGCTCGACGCGGTGGTGCTGCTCGAGGCGGACCCCGACGAGCTGGTCAGCCGGCTCCTGGCCCGGTGCGCGGAGCAGGGCCGCGCCGACGACACCGAGTCGGTCATCCGTCGGAGGCTGGAGGTGTACGCCGCCGAGACCTGCCCGCTCGCCGACAACTATGCCGAGCGCGATCTGCTCGCGACCGTCGACGGCCTCGGCCCGGTCGCTGAGGTCACCGAGCGGATCCTGGCTGCTCTGACGGCGATGTCATCTCAGCGGACGGCGACCTCGGCGCCGTAGCGCTCGACGCAGAACGCCGAGAGCCGCTCGGCCAGGGCTGCCAGGGCGTCGGCGGCGTGGTGCTGCGGGTCCCAGGCGGCGTACAGCCTGATCCGGACCCTTCCCGCCGGTGCCTCGATGTGCAGGGGCACCAGGCCGAAGCGTGGGTCGTCGGAGACGACCGCGATCCCGCGGCCCGAAGCGGCGAGCGCCTGCGCGACCTGGGCGTTGGACACCTCGAGGACGTCGCCGTAACCCACGGCGGCGTCCTCGACCGCTGCGTCCAGGAGCGGCCGCGGGCGCAGGTCCTCGGTGAGGAGCACGAGCGGCCGCGCCACCAGATCGCGTACGTCCACGGACCCCCGCCCCGCCCACGGGTCGTCGGGCCGCACATAGGCCCACACCGGCAGCACGGCCAGAGCGCGGGAGGCCAGGGACCGGCCCGGCGGCCGGGTGACGATCGCCAGGTCGGCGCCGGCACGGACGGCCGCGACCGCGCCGCGCGGATCGAGCTCGCGGACCATCGCGACCGGGTCCTCGGGCCCGAGCGTCGCCAGGAACGGCGCGAGCACGTCGGTGAGCGTCGTCGATGGCACGGCGAGATGGAGCTCGTCGAGCCGGCCGGAGGCGAGGACTTCGACGGCGCGCTCGAGGTCGTCGGCGTGCGCGAGCAGGTCGCGAGCGCGGGGGAGGAGGTCCTCGGCCGTCCGGGTGAGGCGCAGCCGCCGTCCCTCCCTCGTGAACAGCGGAACACCCAGGCTCGCCTCGAGCTGGCGCAGCTGCCGCGACAGCACCGGCTGGGTCACGTGCAGCACCTCGGCCGCCCGGGTCGCGGAGCCCGCGTCGGCGGTGGCGACGAAGTAGCGCAGCAGCCGCAGATCCATGCTCACGAGACATGATTATAGTAGTCAAAAGGTCTTGGACGACATGTGTCGCGGAGGGCCATGCTGGACCCATGACCGAGCCCTCGACCCTCGAACAGTCCCGTCTCCTGCGTACGCCGCTTCCCGGCCCGCGATCCCAGGAGCTCATGGCCCGCAAGGTCGCGGCCGTGAGCCAGGGCGTGGCCACGACCATGCCCGTCTTCGCCGCGCGCGCGGCCGGCGGGATCGTCGAGGACGTCGACGGCAACCGCTTCATCGACCTCGGCTCCGGCATCGCGGTGACCACCGTCGGCTCCAGCGCGGCCAAGGTGGTCGACGCGGTCTCCGAGCAGGTGGCCGCCTTCACCCACACCTGCTTCATGGTCACGCCCTACGAGGGCTACGTGACCGTCGCCGAGCAGCTCGCCCGGCTCACCCCCGGCGACCACGAGAAGCGCACCGCGCTGTTCAACTCCGGCTCCGAGGCCGTCGAGAACGCGGTCAAGATCGCCCGCTCGTTCACCGGCAAGGACGCGGTCGTCGTCTTCGACCACGCCTACCACGGGCGCACCAACCTCACCATGGCGATGACCGCGAAGAACATGCCCTACAAGCACGGCTTCGGGCCGTTCGCGGGCGAGGTCTACCGGGCGCCGATGTCCTACCCGTTCCGCGACGCTTCCGAGATCGACGGCAAGCTGGCGGCGGCCCGGGCGACCTCGCTGATCGAGACGCAGGTCGGTGCCGAGAACCTCGCCGCCGTCGTGATCGAGCCGGTGCAGGGCGAGGGCGGCTTCATCGTCCCGGCGCCCGGCTTCCTCTCCGCGCTGGCGGAGTGGTGTCGCGCCAACGACGTGATCTTCGTGGCCGACGAGGTGCAGTCCGGCTTCGGCCGCACCGGCACCTGGTTCGCGGTCGAGCACGACGACGTCGTCCCGGACCTGGTGGTCAGCGCCAAGGGCATCGCCGGCGGCCTGCCGCTCTCCGCGGTGACCGGCCGCGCCGACGTCATGGACGCCGTCCACCCGGGCGGCCTGGGCGGCACCTACGGTGGCAACCCGCTCGCCTGCGCCGCCGCGCTGGCCGTGATCGAGACCATCGAGGCCGAGGACCTGCTCAGCCGGGCCCGGGCCATCGAGGAGCGTCTCCTCGGCAGGCTCCGTGACCTGCAGGTGAGCGACCGGCGCATCGGTGACGTACGCGGCCGGGGCGCCATGATCGCCGCCGAGTTCGTCGACCCGGCGACCGGCGACCCCGACGGCGCGGTCGCCAAGGCCGTCGCCGCCTACGCTCACAGCCAGGGCGTCATCACCCTGACCTGTGGCACCTGGGGCAACGTCATCCGCTTCCTGCCCCCGCTGAGCATCTCCGACGAGCTGCTCGACGAGGCCCTGGACGTATTCACGACCGCACTGGAGGAGACCAAGTGACCACGAGCACCGAGCCTACGAACACCCAGCCCGGCTACCTCGACGCCCTCGAGCCCGGCAGCGGCGTCCTCGTCGGCGGCCGGTGGCGTCCGGGCGGCGCCGGCGTCTTCGCGGTCGAGAACCCCGCCACCCGTGAGCACGTCGCCGACGTCGCCGACGGCAGCACCGAGGACGCGACCGCGGCCGTCGACGCGGCCGCCGAGGCGCTGCCCGCGTGGTCGGCCCTGCCGCCGCGCACCCGCAGCGACCTGCTCAGCCGGGTCCGCGACCTGATGCTCCGCGACGCCGACGAGCTCGCCGCCCTGATCGCGCTCGAGAACGGCAAGTCCCTCACCGACGCCCGCGGCGAGGTCGTCTACGCCGCCGAGTTCTTCCGCTGGTACGCCGAGGAGGCCGTGCGGCCGCACGGCGACTTCGGTCCCTCGCCGGCCGGCGGCACCCGCACCATCGTCACGCACAAGCCCGTGGGTGTCGCCGCCCTTGTGACGCCGTGGAACTTCCCGGCAGCGATGGCCACCCGAAAGATCGCCCCGGCCCTCGCGGCCGGCTGCACCGTCGTGCTCAAGCCCGCCGCCGAGACGCCCCTGACCGCCCTCGCGGTCGCCCGGCTGATCGCCGAGGCCGGTGTGCCGGACGGCGTCGTCAACGTGGTGCCGGGCCTGGACGCCGCCGCCATCGTCAGCACCTGGCTCGCCGACGCACGGGTCCGCAAGATCTCCTTCACCGGCTCGACCGGCGTCGGCCGCATCCTGCTGCGCCAGGCCGCTGACCGGGTCGTGAACACCTCGATGGAGCTCGGCGGCAACGCGCCGTTCGTGGTGGCGTCCTCCGCGGACATCGAAGCCGCGGTCGAGGGCGCGATGGTCGCGAAGTTCCGCAACGGGGGACAGGCCTGCACCGCGGCCAACCGGCTCTACGTCCACGCCGACGTCGCCGAGGAGTTCACCGCCCGCCTCGGTGCGGCCGTGGAGGCGCTCCGCGTCGGCCCCGCCGAGCAGGGCAGCGACATCGGCCCGCTCATCTCCGCGAAGGCGTACGCCACCGTCACCGGCCTCGTCGACGCCGCCGTGGCCGCGGGCGCCGTGATCGCCCACCGCGCCGAGGTCCCCGTCTCGGAGGGCTACTTCTACGCGCCCACGGTCCTGACCGGCGTACCGGCAGACTCGCCGCTGCTGCGCGAGGAGATCTTCGGGCCGGTGGCCCCGATCGTGGTCTGGAACGACACCGAGGAGCTGCTCGCCTCCGTCAACGACACCGAGTTCGGCCTGGCGGCGTACGTCTTCGGCGAGATGGGCGAGGCGCTGCACGTGGCCGAGCGGATCGACGCCGGGATGGTGGGGGTCAACCGCGGCCTGGTCTCCGACCCGTCGGCGCCGTTCGGCGGGGTGAAGCAGAGCGGCATCGGGCGCGAGGGCGCGCGGGCCGGGCTGGAGGAGTACCTCGAGACGCAGTACCTCAGCGTCGCCTGGTGATCGCGCCCCTGGTGATTGGCATCACGTAGGCCCCATCCAGGATGATGTGACTCAGACCACCCGCACACCCTGCGGGTGTTTCCTCGGGACAGCCTCACCCGGCAGTCCCGGCACAACGCTCCAGACGGACCACCAGCGCCGCCCGGCAGATTGAGGAGTCACCCCTATGACCGCAGTGTTCGAGCCCGGGACCTCGTTCGAGGCCTATGACCTGGCAGACCGCTATCGAGTCGGAGCCGGCCCGGTGTTGCTCACCGGGATCCAGGCGATCGCGCGGATGCTCGTCGAGCAGCGCGCGCTGGACCAGCGCCGCGGCCTGCGGACCGGCACCTTCATCTCCGGCTACCCGGGCAGCCCGCTCGGCGGTCTGGACCAGCTGCTGCTGGGTCTGCCGAAGGAGATGGCCGACGCCGACATCACCGTGGTCCCCGGCCTCAACGAGGAGCTCGCCGCGACCGCTGTGTGGGGCTCGCAGTCTGCCGTCACCCTCGACACCGAGCGCTACGACGGCGTCACCGGCGTCTGGTACGGCAAGGGCCCCGGCGTCGACCGCGCGCTCGACGCGATGCGTCACGCCAACATGTACGGCGCCCACCCCACCGGCGGCATGCTGATGCTGGTCGGCGACGACCCGGCCGCGAAGTCGTCCACCGTGCCCGCGGTCAGCGAGCGCACCCTGGCCTCGCTCGGCATCCCGGTGCTGTTCCCGCGCAACGCCTCCGAGATCGTCGAGTACGGCATGGAGGGCATCGCCCTCTCCCGTGCCTCCGGCTGCGTCGTCGCGCTCAAGATCGTCGCCGACGTCGCCGACGGCGCCTGGGTGGTCAATCCGGAGATCGGCGTCCTCGACCCGGTCACCCCGAAGACGGAGTGGGAGGGGGTTCCCTACGCGTACGAGCCGACCAAGATCGAGCTCTTCCCCGACCGGATCGTCGGCGCCGAGGCGAAGCTCTACGGCCCCCGGATGGGCGTCGTGAAGGCGTACGCCGCCGAGAACCGGCTCAACCGGATCGAGGTCAAGGCGCCGAACGCCAAGGTCGGCATCGTCGCCTCCGGCTCGTGCTACGACTCGATGCGCCAGGGCCTGAAGGACCTCGGGCTCGGCCACGACGACCTGATGGCCGCCGGGATCCGGGTGCTGCGTCTGGGGATGATGTGGCCGGTCGAGCCGACCATCGTCTCGGAGTTCGCCGACGGGCTCGAGGAGATCGTCGTCGTCGAGGACAAGACCTCCTTCATCGAGCAGGGCATCCGCGAGATCCTCTACGGCGAGCCGTCGGCTCCCGTCATCATCGGCAAGAAGGACCGCAACGGCGTCCCGCTGGTCCCGCTCGACGGCGAGCTGACCGCCGGCCGCCTGCTCGCGCCGCTGCGTCGTGCGCTGAAGGGCCACGCCCAGCTGAAGGCCGCAGGGCCCGCCCGGATCGACCTGCCGCTGCTCTCGACCTCCCGCACGCCGTACTTCTGCTCCGGCTGTCCCCACAACCGCTCGACCGCACTCCCGGATGGGAGCCTGGGCGGCGGCGGCATCGGCTGCCACACCCTGGTGACCGCATCCCAGCGTGAGGACAGCGCGGTCGTCGGCATCACCCAGATGGGCGGCGAGGGCTCGCAGTGGATCGGGCAGGCGCCCTACAGCCACGCCGGCCACACGTTCCAGAACGTCGGTGACGGCACCTTCTTCCACTCCGCGCAGCTGGCCATCCAGGCGTGCGTCGCAGCCGGGGTCAACATCACCTACAAGCTGCTCCACAACGACGTCGTCGCGATGACCGGTGCCCAGAAGCGACAGGGCGCGGTCGAGATGGCGCAGCTGACCCACAAGCTGATGAACGAGGGCGTCAAGGCGATCATCGTCGTCGCCGACGAGCCGCAGCGCTACCGCCGCAACAAGTTCCCCGCAGGCGTACGCCTCTGGCACCGTGATCGCCTCGGCGACGCCCAGCGGCAGCTTCGCGACGTCGAGGGCGTGACCGTGCTGATCTACGACCAGCACTGTGCCGCCGACGCGCGGCGTCAGCGCAAGCGCGGCACGATCGAGGCCCGCAACACCCGGATCGTGATCAACGAGGCCGTGTGCGAGGGCTGCGGCGACTGCGGCGTGAAGTCCAACTGCCTCTCCGTGCAGCCGGTCGATACCGAGCTGGGCCGCAAGACCCGCATCGACCAGACCTCGTGCAACACCGACTACACCTGCGTCGAGGGGGAGTGCCCCTCCTTCATGGCCGTCGAGACAGACCCGACCGTCAAGAAGGCGAAGAAGTCGACCCCCGAGCCGCCGACGGTGGCCGACCCGGGCTACGGCGAGCTGGAGCGGACGTACGGCGTCTTCATGGCCGGCATCGGCGGCACCGGCATCGTCACCGTCAACCAGGTGCTCGCGACTGCCGCGCTGCGCGCGGGCTTCGGCGTGGAGTCGCTCGACCAGGTCGGGATGAGCCAGAAGGCGGGTCCGGTGACGGCTCACCTGCGGTTCGGCCCGGGCGCGATCGACCCCTCCAACCGGGTCACCCCGGGCTCGGCCGATGCGCTGCTCGGCTTCGACCTGCTCACCCTTGCCGAGGGCAAGAACCTCGCCTACGGCGACCCGGCGCGCACCCGCGCGGTCGTGTCGACCAGCAAGACGCCGACCGGGCCGATGGTCTACGACAAGGACATCGCCTACCCGGCCGACGACGAGCTGCTCACCCGCGTGAACGGCGTGACGTCCTCGCTGCGTGCCTTCGACGCGCTGGCGGCGGCGGAGACGCTCTTCGGCAACACCGCCGCGGCCAACTTCCTGCTGGTCGGCGCCGCCTACCAGGCCGGTGCCCTGCCGATCCCCGCCGAGGCGATCGAGGAGGCCATCGGCATCAACGGTGTCGCGGTCAGCGCCAACGTCGCTGCCTTCCGCTGGGGCCGCGCCTCGGTCGCCGCGCCGGAGGAGTTCGCCAAGGTCACCGGCACCGCGACCGCTCCGGTCGAGGAGATCGCCGTGCCGGCTCTGGACGCCGCGACGTTCGACGGCGAGGTGCGCCGCCTCGCCGAGGTCCGCGCCCCGAAGCTCGTCGCCTTCCAGAACCAGGCGATCGCCCGTGACTACGTCGAGACCGTCGACCGGATCTGGAACGCCGAGCGCTCGGTGACCGCGGACACCCGCTTCTCCGAGGCGGTCGCCCGCTACCTGTTCAAGCTCACCGCCTACAAGGACGAGTACGAGGTCGCCCGGCTGCTCACCGCACCGGCCGCCCTGGACGGTGTCCGTGCCGAGGTGCAGGGCAGGATCAGCTTCAAGCTGTCCCCGCCGGTGTTCGGGGCGTTCCTGAAGGGTCGCAAGATGACCTTCGGGCCGCGCACCCACTTCATGCTCCGCCTGCTGGCGACCATGAAGTTCCTCCGCGGCACGTTCCTCGACCCGTTCGGTCAGGCCCACGTACGCCGCGCCGAGCGGGCCCTCCTCGCGCACTACACCGAGCTCGTCGACTCGCTCGCCGCCGAGCTCACCGAGGAGTCCTACGCCCGGGCCGTCCGGCTCGCGGAGCTCCCGGACATGGTGCGGGGCTACGAGAACGTGAAGATGCGCAACGTCGAGGCCTACCGCGAGGCCCTCGCCGCCGAGGGGATCGACCTGACGATCTAGAGCACCTTGTGGGTGCTGGACGGACCCTCACCCACGCCGAACGCCTCTGCCAGCCTCGACGGCGCACCAGCGCTGTCGAGGCTGGCCTCTACCTTGCGGATGTTGCGAGCCGACGGGTAGGCGAAGTAGGCCATCAGCACCAGCGAGATGGCGCCACCGATGAGGTACGTCATCAGCTGCCCCTCGGTGAGGACGAAGGCCAGGGCGAGAGAGACGAGCGCGACGACCTCGCTGAGGACGAGCCGCAGGATCATCGACGTCTGGTGCTTCTGGAGACCCTCGCTGGTCGCCTTCTCCGGCGGGGTCCCGGGCGTGACCGGCACGGCGCGGAAGCCGATCGCCGAGCACAGCACGGCCAAGACCACGCCGGCCGCGACCTGCCCGCCGATGACGTACGCCGAGGGCAGCTGCAGGTCAGCGTCGGGGATGCTGAGCGCGACGATGACCCCCAGCCCCACGACCATGGTCATGAAAGCGAGCGCCATCATCTGTGCCGTACGTGCCAGTGGTGCGGTCATCTGAGCTCCTTCTCGGGCTTTCGGTGACCGGCAATCTAGCCGACGCCGGGACCGGTCGTCGCGAGGCCACTCCGGCCAGAGGCGCTGTTCGCGCCCCGGGCCGGAGTGGGCGGCTCAGCTCCGCCAGGTGATCAGCGCGTCGAGCGCCTCGATCCGGTCTCCGGAGACCAGCAGCGGGTTGACCTCGAGCGACTCGAGCTCGTCGCCGAGGGCCACGGCGATCGCGCCGATCCCGGCCACCACGCCGGCGAGCGCGTCCAGGTCGACCGGAGCCTGGCCGCGGGCACCCCGGAGGACGGCGGCGCTGCGCAGCGACTCGACCGCCTGCCGGGCCTCGGCCTCCGAGACCGGTAGCAGGCGGAGCTGGGAGTCGCCGAGGATCTCGACCCAGACACCGCCCATCGCGACCGCCAGGGTGAGCCCCCACGACGGGTCGCGGACGACACCGACGAGCAGTTCCGTGCCACCCGAGCGCATCGGCTGGACGACGGTCGTGGTGCCGTCGTGGCCCGCCTTCGCGAGGGAGTCGGCGATCCGCGCTGCCGCGGCGCGTACCGATTCCGCGTCGTGCAGGCCGAGCTCCACGCCACCGAGGTCGCTCTTGTGCTCCAGATCGTCGGCGGCCGCCTTCAGCACCACGGGAAAGCCGACCTCCTCGGCGTGGCGCGCGGCCTCGTCGGGGGATGTGGCCACCCGGGACGGCACCATCGGGATGCCGTTGGCGGCCAGGAACGCGGACGCGTGACGCTCGGTCCACGTCCCGGTGCGTGGTGGCAGCCCGTCCGCGACGGTCACCTCGACCGCGACCGGCGCATCCTCGCCGGCCTGATGGTTCCGGTAGGTCTGCGACCAGCGGACCGCGTGGCCCAGCGCAGTCATCCCGTGCTCGATGCCACCCGCGATCTGCGGGTAGCCGGCCGCCTCTCGAAGGGCCCGCCCGGTCTCGCTCACGTCGATCAGGACGTTGCCCACGATCACTACCGGCTTCGGCGAGGAGCGGATCACCCCGGCCGTGTGCCGGTAGGTCTCCACCGCGAGGTCGAAGTCGGGTGTCGCCCGGGGCATGTCCTGCAGCAGCATGATGACGTCGACACCAGGATCGGCGGCGACGACGTCGAGGGACTTCGACATGAGCTGCCGGTCGAGCAGCACGTAGCCGGTGACGTCGAGCGGGTTGTTCGGCGTGGCGAAGGGCGGCAGTACCTCCCGGAGGGCTGCCGTGGTCGCCTCGGCGAACTCCGGGAGCTCGAGCCCTTCGTCCTCGGCACGGTCGGAGATGATCTCGGAGGCGCCGCCCGAGGGGGTGACGACGCCGATCCGGTTGCCCGGGAGCGGGCCGGTCTCGGCCAGCATGCCGGCGGTGACCATCAGGTCCTCCAACGAGCTCACGCGGATCACGCCGAGCTGACGGAAGGCGGCGTCGACGGTCTTGTCGTCACCCACCAACGCACCCGTGTGGGCCTGTGCGGTCCGGGACGCTTTGACGCTGCGGCCGATCTTGAGCGCCACGATCGGCTTGCCCGCCGCCAGCGCCCGCCGGGCGATCTCGGCGAACTCCTCCGGGTGCCGGATGCTCTCCAGGAAGAGCGCGATCACCTTGGTGTTCGGCGCCTCGACCAGCGCGTTCATCACGTCGGTCACCGACATCGCGGTCTCGTTGCCCATCGAGACCAGGAGCGAGATCCCGATGTTGCGGGCCTGGGCGAAGGCCAGCACGTTGCTGGCCAGCGCACCGCTCTGCAGCACGACCCCGACGGACCCACCCAGGAGCGGCGGGGGGATCGGCAGCCCGTACGGCGTGATCGAGTCGGCCGCGTTGATGAACCCGTTGCCGTTCGGGCCGAGGACGGTCAGGTCGTGCCTGCGGGCGAGGTCGGCGACCTCCTGCTCGCGAACCGCGCCCTCCTCGCCGACCTCGCCGTAGCCGGCGGTGAGGATGACGTAGTTCCGGATGCCGCGGGCCGCACCCTCCTCCAGGACCAGCGGCACGACCTCGATCGGCGTCATGACATAGACGAGGTCGACCGGGCCCGGGATGGCGGAGAGGCTGCGGTGGGTCTCGGCGCCGTGGACGACAGGCGTCTTGGGGTTCACCAGGTGCACGTCACCGGAGAAGCCGTGCTGAAGAAGGTTGTTGTAGGTGCTCAGTGACCAGCCCGACTTGTCGGTCGCCCCCACCAGGGCGACCGACTTCGGGCGGAAGAACTCCTGCAGCCGGTCGGCGTCGAGGGTGCTCATGGCGCCACCTCCGTAGCGCAGGCGCCAGAATACGGACGCGGCGCCCTGAAGTATCCGATGCTCGCTCGCTTGCCCTCGCTCATGCCAACGACGCTCCCACCTTGACGTGGCCCTTGAGGAGATTTCGGGCGATCGTACGGCGCTGGATCTCGTCGGTTCCCTCGAAGATGCGGAGCAGGCGCAGCTCGCGGTACCAGCGCTCCAGCGGGAGCTCTTTGGTGTAACCCATGCCGCCGTGGATCTGGAGGACGCGGTCGACGACGCGGTTGGCCATGTTGGTGCCGTACAGCTTCGCGATGGAGGAGGTGTGCCGGGCGTCCATCTTGTTCTCGACCTGCCAGGCGGCATGCAGGGTCAGCCAGCGGGCGGCCTCCAGCTCGACGGCACTGTCGGCGATGTGGCCCTGGATGAACTGGTAGTTGGCGATCGCCTGGCCCATCGAGTGACGGTTGTTGGCGTGCTCGATCGCCATCTCGAGCATCCGCTCCGCGGCACCGATGGCCCCGGCCGGGATCATGAAGCGACCGTTGCCGATCCACTGCATCGCCAGCTCGAAGCCCTTGCCCTCCTCACCGAGGATGTGGTCGTTCGGCACGCGTACGTCCTGGAAGCTCAGCGCCGCCGGACCCCACTCGCCCATGGTCGGGATGGGCGTGGACTCCCAGCCCATCGCCCGGTCGACCAGGAAGCAGGTGACACCGCCGTCGGCGCCCCTTTCCGGGTCGGTGACGGCGAAGACCATCACGAAGTCGGCCTCGTTGCCGTTGGTGATGAAGATCTTCTCGCCGTTGATCACCCAGTCGTCGCCGTCACGGACCGCCCTGGACCGGATGCTGCGGGCGTCGGAGCCGGCGCCGGGCTCGGTGATCGCGAAGCAGCTGCGGCGATCGCCCTCGATGGTCGGGATGAGGTACTCCTGCTTCTGCGCCTCGGTGCCGGCGTAGAGGATGTTGTCCGCGCTACCGCCGAAACGGAACGGCACGAAGGTGCGCCCGGCCTCACCCGCGATGATCGCCGACATCACGGCTCCCGCGGCCATGCCGCCGTACTCCTCCGGGGTGTTGATGCCCCAGTAGCCGTACTTGCGGGCCTTGGCCTGCAGGTCCTTGAGCTGTCCCGGCTCGAGCGCAGGACGGCCGTTGCGCTCGTTGAGGAGGACCTGGTCCTCCAGTGGCATCACCTCCTTGGTGACGAACTGGCGCACGGCCTCCTTGACTGCTCGATGCTCTTCTCCCAGCGCGAAGTCGATCATTGCCCGCTCCTTCGGTTAGAGTGAGTTTCTAGAATGGTTTTCTAGAATGAACTATGAGAAGCGTCACGCAGTAGCGGTTCGTCGTCAAGAGGAATTGCGCATATTGTGAGAAGATCCCGGCACCACGACGAGGAGTGAACGATGGCCCTAGAGGTCGAATCGCAGCGCCCGGGAGGGCGTCGCTGGGCGAAGACCGAGGAGACGCGCCGTCAGCTCCTGGACGCCTCGCGCGAGGTCTTCGCGGAGAAGGGCTACGCAGTGGCCAGCGTCTCCGACGTCGTCGCTCGTGCCGGCTCCAGCGTCGGGAGCGTCTACCACCACTTCGGTGGCAAGGAGCAGCTCTACCTCGCCCTGTGGGAGGAGTACGTCGACCGGCTGGCCGCCGCCGCCGCTGCCAGCGTCGCGAAGGCGCGCAAGAACGGCGTCGAGGCGCCGCTCGACCAGTTCGAGGCAGGTGCCCTGGCCTACCTCGACGCGGTCTGGGAGGACCGAGAGCTGCTGCCCGTCTTCTACGCCGGCGACGGCCCGCCGGGGTTCGAGATGATGCGCCGCCGCCGCAACATCGAGTGGATCCGCCGCAACCTGCAGGTGCTCGGCCTCGGTGTCAGCGACGAGAACCAGCTGCTCGGCGCGATCCTGACCGCGCTCATCGGTGAGGCGGCCCGGATGACGGCCGCGTGCGAGACCAAGCGCCAGGCGCGGCGAGTGTCTCGGCACGCGATCGCGTTGGCCCAGCGGCTCTTCGTCGGGGAGGTCGCCGAGCCCGCGGCTCAGGCGGCCGAGTAGCTCCCAGAGTGCGTTCGACGGTCAGCGCCATGTGGCCAGCCCGCGGTCGATGACCACGGTGCCGTCCTCCTTCCTGGTCTGGAAGGCGGTCGTCAGCTCGTCGACCCGCCACATCGCGACCTGCAGGGTCTCGCCCGGAAGGACCGGCGAGGAGAACCGGCCGGCCATCGAGGCCATCGCGTCTCCGTCGCCTCCGGCGATCGCGTCTCCGTCGCCTCCGGCGATCGTGCCGATCAGCGCCCGGCCGGTGACCCCGTACGTGCACAGCCCGTGCAGGATCGGGCGCGCGAAGCCGCCGCGCGCGGCGAAGCGCGGGTCCGAGTGCAGGGGGTTGCGGTCGCCGCTGAGCCGGTAGAGCAGCGCCTGGCCGGGCCAGGTCGGCATCGTCACCAGCTCGTCGGGATCGCGCTCGGGGATCGGCGAGGCGACCCTGGGCCCGGGGTCGCCGCCGAACCCGCCTTCGCCCCTGATGAACACGGAGCTGCGCGTGGTCACGACGGCTTCGCCCGTCGCCGGGTCGACCGCCTCGGCCTCGCTCGCGACCAGCGCTCCCGAGCCCTTGTCGTACATGCCGGTCACCTGGGACGTCAGCGAGACGGTCCCTTCCGCGGTCAGGGGCCGGTGCAGGACGACCTCCTGCTCGGCGTGGACCAGCATGGCCGGGTTGAAGTCGCCCATCCTCCTCCCGCCGCGCCTGGCGCCCCAGGTGACCATCACCCCGAACGTCGGCAGCACCTTCTGCTCCGGGCACGCGTCGTCGCCGTGCTCGCTGGTGTAGCTCAGGTCGGTCAGCGGGTCGTCGTGCCCGGCACCGACGCCGAGGGCGTACAGCAGCGTGTCCGCACCGGTCCAGGACCGCTCCTCGGGCTCGGAGCGTACGCCGATGACTGACTGGTCCAGACTCATGCCTCGGGCGTCCTTCCGCTGGTGAGCGAGTTCGCCCGGGCCTCCGCGATCATGCTGGGCAGCACCACGTCGAGCTCCTCGACGGTCCACGGGCCGTCCTTCTCCTCGGTCGGGCCGGCGACCCAGCCCTCGGCCACGCTCACGTGCCCGCCGCGTACGTTGAAGACGCGCCCGGTGACGTCGCGCGCGGACTTCGAGGCCAGCCAGGCGACCACGGGGGAGACGTTCTCCGGTGCGCCCGGGTTCCACTCGCCCTCGACCACCTGGGGCCGGCTGGGGTTGAGGTTCTCGGTCATCCGGGTCAGCGCCGCGGGGGCGATCGCGTTGACGGTGATGCCGTAGCGGCGCAGCTCCTGGGCGGCGATGACGGTCATTGCCGCGATGCCGGCCTTGGCGGCGCCGTAGTTGATCTGCCCCGGGTTGCCGTAGATCCCGGAGGAGGAGGTGGTGTTGATGATCCGGGCGTCCACGTCCTCACCCTGCTTGGAGAGCTCGCGCCAGTGCTGGGCGGCCACGCTCATCGGTGCGAAGGTGCCGCGCAGGTGGACCTTGATGACCGCGTCCCACTCGTCGATGGACATGTTGACCAGCATCCGGTCGCGCAGGATCCCGGCGTTGTTGACCAGTACGTCGACCCTGCCCCACTCGTTGAGGGCGTCCTGGAACAGCTTCTGGGCGCCCTCGGGGTCGCTGATGTCGCTGCCGTTGGCGATCGCCTCGCCGCCGAGGGCGCGTACCTCCTCGACGACCTGCTGCGCGGGGTCGTCGGCCTTGCCGGTGCCGTCGAGGCCGGCGCCGAGGTCATTGACCACGACCGCCGCGCCGCGGCGTGCGAACTCGAGTGCGTGCGCGCGGCCGAGGCCGCGGCCGGCGCCGGTGATGATGACGACCTGTCGGTCGGTGCTTGCCATGGGTCTGCTCCTTCGGGTGGTGGGGTCAGTGCTGGCTCAGCGCTGGTTGGCGAGGATCAAGGTCGCCGCGCTCATGAACATGCCGCCGTTGCCGAGCACCAGGCTGGTGCCGACCCCGTCGACCTGCGCGGCGGCCTCGCCGCGCAGCTGGCGTACGGACTCCTGGATCGCGAACATCCCGTACATGCCGGTGTGGGTGTAGGACAGGCCGCCGCCGTTGGTGTTCATCGGCAGGCGTCCGCCGGGGGAGGTGTGCCCGTCGGCGACGAACGCACCCGACTCCCCGCGGCCGACGAAGCCCATGTCCTCCAAGCCGTAGAGCGGGACGTGCGCGAAGGCGTCGTAGATCATCAGGTGGTCGATGTCGGCGGGGGAGGTGTCCGACTCCTTGAACGCCGCCTGGCTGGACAACGTGAACTGCTTGCAGCGGGTCATGTCCTCCATCTGCGAGATCAGCGGCGTGGTGGCCGCCTCGCCGGTGCCGAGGATGTGGACCAGCGGCTTGTCGCTCCCGTGTGCCTCGGCGAACTCTCGCGAGGCGACGACCAGCGCGCCACCGCCGTCGGTCACCAGGCAGCACATCAGCAGGGTGAACGGGTCGGCGATCATCTTGGCGCCGAGGACGTCGTCGACGCTGACCTCCTCCCGGAACATGGCCCGGGGGTTGCGGGATGCCCAGCGCCGCTGGGCGACCGCGACCTCGGCGAGCTGCTCGAGGGTGTTGTCGGTCTCGTGCAGGAACCGTCGGGCAGGCACGGTGAAGCTCGTCGGCGGACCGGTGATCCCGTACGCCATCTCGAACTGCGCCATCACCGAGTCGTTGGCACGCGGATGCATCGGCGCGCCCACGCGGGACCGGCCGGACTCGCCGTGGGTCACCAGCACCACGTCGGCGTAGCCCGCCTTGATCGCCGCTGTGGCATGACGTACGTGGAAGAGGAACGAGGAGCCGCCGACGCCCGTGCCGTCGATGTAGGTCGGGGTGATCCCCAGGCTGTGCGCGACCTGGATCGGGCCGGGGATCGAGACCGAGGCGATGCCGTCGACCTGGTCCTTGGTCAGGTTCGCGTCCGCGAGGGCCCGGCGGGCGCCCTCGACGTGCAGCTCGAGGGTCGAGGTGGTGGGCAGCTTGCCGATGTCGGTCTCGGCGGCACCCATGATGACGACGTCGCGGCTCATCGGGCGTTCTCCTTCACCGGGGCGAAGACGGGCACGGCGACGCCGGTGCGTTGCTCGAAGCGCACCTCCACCGGCATGTCGAGCTCGAGCGCGTCCGGATCCGCCTCGACCAGGTTGGTCATCATCCGGGGACCCTCCTCGAGCTCGACCACGGCGATCACGGTCGGCACCGGGAAGCCGGGTGCGGGGCGGTGGGAGACGACGTACGTGTGCAGCCGGCCCTTGCCGGAGCAGGTGACCCACTCGAGGTCGGTGGAGCCGCACCGCGGGCACGAGGAGCGTGGGTAGAAGAAGACCTGGTCGCAGGGGCGGCACCTCGGCAGGTCGAGCCTGCCGGCGGCGGTGGCGTCCCAGTAGGGCTGGGTCTCCGGGGTCGCCCGCGGCGCGAACCGCGCCTGCGGGCCGACCTCCGGGGTAGCCGTTCTCACAGGGTGCTGCGTCATACGGTGCTTCCTTTCTCCCGCTTCCCGAGGGCGCGAGTGTCGAGGTAGTGGAGGATGGCCTCGACCGAGGCCCGGGCGGCCGGACGACGCTGGTCGTCGACCTTCGCGTAGACGTGGTCGGTCACCTGCTCGCGGGCCACGCCGTCGGCCAGCAGGCCGGCGACCTGGTCGATCCGGCGCTGCCTGTCGGCGATCCGCGCCCGCAGGTACGTCGTGGGCTCGCGTACCGCCGGCCCGTGTCCCGGGAGGAGGACCCAGCCGTCGTCGACCAGGCCGGCGATCCGGGCCATCGAGCCGAGCATGTCCGCGATGGTGCCGTCGGGGTGCGAGATGTAGGGGTTGAACCGCGCCAGCACCGTGTCCCCGGTGAGCATCACGCGGCGGTCGCCGAGCGAGAAGCTCACCCCGTCGGAGGTGTGTCCGGGGGTGGTGAGAGCGCGGATCTCGGTGCGCCGGCCCAGGTCGATCCGGGTCCCGTCCGGGATGGTCCCGTGCTGGACCCGTGGCCTGATGGGCGCCTGCCATCGCTCGGCCACCGCATGGGCGGCCTGGGAATGGTCGCCGTGATGGTGGCTGAGGAGGATCGAATCGACGCGGGCGCCGGCCCCGCGCACCACCTCGTCGATCCGGTCCAGGTGTTCGGGGTCGGTCGGACCGGGGTCGATGACCACGGCCCGACCTTCCCCGACGACGATCCAGGTGTTGGTGCCCTCGTACGTCCAGTGGTTGGCGTTCGGCGCGAGCAGCAGGTGGACGCCATCGGTGACCTCCACCGGCTCCTCAGGTCTCGGCGGGGCCCCGCCGACGTCCCAGATCGCGTCGATGCGGCAGGAGTCTTCCCGGCGGTACTCGTTCTGGACGGGAGGGCCGCTGCTCACTCCTGCTCCATCCAGACGTTCTGGAGCTCGCGGGAGGAGTAGTCCGGGTGCGGGTGGTAGTCGTGGACCTTGCCCGAGTACAGCGTCTGGGTGTCGTAGGCGTATAGCGGCAGCGGGGTGGAGACGTTCTCCATGATGTAGCGCTCGATGTCCTGCAGCGCCTTCTCCCGCTGCGCCTCGTCGGTGATGACGCGCTGGGCGGCGACCATCTCGTCGAGCTCCGGGTCGTCGACCTTCGACCAGTTGCGGGTGCCGGTGCTGGTGTACTCCGAGGTGAGGTACTCGTCGGCCGTCAGCATCGGGGTCTGCAGGCCGTACATGATGTCGTACTTCGTCTCGGGCCAGGTCGAGCTGACGTAGGTGGCGTAGTCCTGCTGGTCGATGGTCAGCTTGATGCCGATCTTGGCGAGGTCCTCCTGGACCCACTGGGCCTCGCGCAGGATGGTCTCGCCGTAGCCGTCGGTGGCGACCAGGTCGGCCGAGAAGCCGTTGGGGTAGCCGGCGTCGGCCAGAAGCTTCTTGGCCTTCTCGGGGTCGTACTCCAGCAGCCCGTCGACCTCGTCCTGGGGCAGCGCCCCGAAGAGGGTCGGCGAGATGGGACCGGTGAGGGAGCCGCCCGAGCGCAGGGCCTCGATCATCCCCTCCTTGTCGATCGCGTGCGCGACCGCGCGGCGGACCTCGAGCTTGCTGAACGGCCCCTCCTGGGCGTTCATGAAGACCCGGGTCTGGGTGATCCCCTTCTCCGTACGCAGCTGCAGCCCGTCGATCTGGCTGAGGAGCTGGTCGACCTGGCGCTTCTCGGTGGAGAGCGAGGAGATCATGTCGAGCTTGCCGCTGCGCAGCGCGGCGATCTGCGCCTGGGCGTCGGGGAGCACGGTGGTCTGGATGCCGTCGAGGTGGGGGAGGCCCTCGATGAAGTAGTCGGGGTTCTTCTCCATCACCCGCTCCTGGTCGCGCTTCCAGCTCTTCAGGACGAACGGGCCGGTGCCGATCGCCTCCTCGGCCAGGTTGAACTCGCCCTTGGTGCCCTCGCAGGGGAGGATCGCCATGAACGGGTTGGCCATCGTCTGGTCGAAGGCGGTGTTCGCCGATGCAAGGGTGAAGACCACGGTGTAGGGGTCCGGGGTCTCCACCTTGGTGACGCCGGCGACCAGACCGAGCTGGTGGCCGGGCAGGGTCTTGATCCGGTCGACCGTGCAGTTGACGTCGGCCGAGGTGAACTCGCGCCCGTCGACCGGCGGCTTGTCGTGGAACTTGACCCCCTGACGGAGGTT
Organism: Nocardioides sp. NPDC058538; assembly: GCF_042719275.1. Lineage (NCBI taxonomy): Bacteria > Bacillati > Actinomycetota > Actinomycetes > Propionibacteriales > Nocardioidaceae > Nocardioides > Nocardioides sp. NPDC058538. The sequence goes on from NZ_JBHXNY010000002.1 coordinate 138,350, forward strand.
GAAGGTCCAGGTCTTCAGGTCCGCCGACTTCGACCACTCCTCGGCCAGGTCGCCCTCGAGCTCGCTCGAGCCGTACTCGACGTCCTTGCCGGTGCTCGGTGCGACCAGCCGGCTGTAGACGGTTCCGACGGCGACGTGGGTCATGTAGGACGCCTCCTTGTGGATGTCCAGCGAAGGCGCGTCGGCGGTGGCCGCGGTGTGCAGGATGCCGCCGTCCTGGGGCGGTCCGGCGTCCTCGACGATCTGGCCTTTCCCGGCGGCGGTTCCGCCCGCTCCGCAGGCGGCGGTCAGGGCGAGGCAGGCAGCGGCCGCGACCGCACCGGCGGTCCGGACCTGTGATCTCGTGAGGCGAAGCATGGGGTGGGACATCACGGACTCCTTGGGTGGGATGGGGCTAGCGGCGCTGTTTGGGGTCGAGGAAGTCGCGCATGGCGTCACCGAGCAGGTTGAACGCCAGGACGGACACGGAGAGGATCAGGCCGGGAACGACGGTCATCCACGGGGCGATCTCGAGCTGGCTGCGGCCCTCGCTCAGCATCCGGCCCCACGAGGGTGTGGGCGGCGGGGTGCCGATGCCCAGGAAGCTGAGCGCGGACTCGGCGATGAGGATGACCGCGAAGAGCAGCGAGCCCATCACGAAGAGCGGGGCCATCAGGTTGGGCAGCCCGTAGCGGAGCAGGATCCGTGGGGTGCCGCAGCCGACCGAGCGGGCGGCCTCGACGTACGGCTCCTCGCGGATGCGGAGCATCTCGCCACGTGCGACGCGGTTGATCGAGGGGATCACCAGCAGGCTGAGGGCGATCACGGTGTTGCGTACGCTCGGGCCGAGCAGGGCGGCCACGAACAGCAGCAGCACGATCGAGGGGATCGCCATCAGCGCGTCCATGATGCGCTGGAGCACGGAGTCGATCCAGGTGCCGCCGAAGTAGCCCGACACGACACCGACGATCAGGCCGATCGCACCGCCGAGAGCGAGCGTGGCGACCGCGATCAGCAGGGAGGTCCGGGCGCCGTAGAGCGACCGGCTCAAGACGTCCCGGCCGAGCTCGTCGGTGCCGGCGAGATGGCCGCCGACTCCCGGAGCGGTCAGGATGTTGACCCGGTCCTGGGCGAGCGGGTCGTACGGGGCGATCCAGGGTGCCAGGACGGCGACCACGACGAAGAGCGTGATCAGGAAGAGCGCGATGGCCCCGAGGGGCTGCTCCCTGGTGAACCGGACCAGACCGCTGCGGGATCTTGGGCGGCGGGCCGCGCGCGCGGTTCCGGAGATGGCGATGCTCATGCGGAGGCTCCTTCGTAACGGATCCGCGGGTCGATGACCGCGTAGAGCAGGTCGACCACGACGTTGACGAGGATGAAGATGGCGCCGTAGAAGATGACGCAGCCGAGGATGACCGGGTAGTCGCGCTGCCCGACCGCCTCGAAGATCAGCGAACCCATCCCCGGGATGGCGAAGATCCGTTCGAGGATGACGGTGCCGCCGAGGATGTGGCCGACCTGCAGACCGAGCACGGTGAAGACCGGGATCAGCGAGCTGCGGCCCGCGTGCTTCAGGACGACGACGCGCTCGGAGGCGCCCCGGGAGCGGATGGTGCGGATGAAGTTGGAGCCAAGCACCTCCAGCAGCGATGACCGCAGCATCCGGGCGATGCTCGCCATGGTCGCGGCGCCCAGGGCGATCGCCGGGAGCGCCATGTGGATGAGGTTCTGGCCGAGATCCTCGGTGGGGGAGGCGTACACCAGTGGTGGGGACCAGCCGAACCAGAGGGCCAGGAAGGTGATCAGGAGGAGCGCCAGCCAGAAGTTCGGCAGCGACATTCCGATGACCGCCAGGAAGCGCATGACGTTGTCGACGACGCTGTGATGCCGGATCGCCGAGAGCATGCCGAACGGCACCCCGAGAAGGATCCCGAAGAGGATGGCCAGCAGGCCGAGCTCGAGGGTGGCGGGAAGGCGCTCGAGGATCTTGGTCGTGACGGGCCGCTCGTCGTCGAACGAGTCGCCCAGGTCGCCTTGGACCAGCCCGCCCACGAAGTGGCCGAACTGGGTCAGGATCGGCTCGTCCAGGCCGAGCTCGGCGGTGCGCTGGTCGATCTGGGCCTGGGTGACGCCGGGGGCGTCGGCCAGCTGGAGCCGGACGGCGTCACCGGGGATCAGTCGGATGATGAGGAAGACCAGAGTGGCGACCAGGGCGAGCACGAGCAGGCCGTAGGTCAGGCGTCGTCCGGCGTAGAGAAGCATGCGATCACCTCGCGGAAGTGGGGTCGAAGAGGTGGCAGGCGACGCTGCGGGCGTCGCTCGAGGTGCCGATGGTCAGCAGCTCCGGCTCGTCGCGGTCGCAGCCGTCGACGCTCTGGTTGCAGCGTGGGTGGAACCGGCAGCCCGACGGCGGCCGTCGTGGGCTGGGGATCTCGCCGGCGAGGGGCGTACGCAGCTGGTGATGGGCGTCGGGGGAGGGGATCGACGCCATCAGGGCCTGTGAGTAGGGATGTCTCGGCCGCTCGCTGATGTCGTCGGCGTGGGCCACCTCGGCGAGCTTGCCGAGGTACATCACGCAGACGCGGTCGGAGATGTAGCGCACCACGTTGAGGTCGTGCGCGATGAAGAGATAGGAGAGCCCGAGCTCGCGCTGGACCTCCTTGAGCAGGTTGAGCACCTGCGCCTGGACGGAGACGTCGAGTGCGCTGACCGCCTCGTCGCAGACGATGAGGTCGGGGTCGGTGGCGAGCGCTCGGGCGATCCCGATGCGCTGCGCCTGGCCGCCGGAGAACTGGTGGGGGTAGCGCTCCAGCGCGAACGAGGGGAGGCCGACCAGGTCGAGCAGCTCCTTGGCGCGTTTGATCCGCCCGGCCCTGTCACCCATGCCGTGGACCACCATCGGCTCGGTCAGCACCTGCGCGATGGTCATCCGGGGGTTGAACGAGCTGAACGGGTCCTGGAAGACGAGCTGCATCCGCTTGCGGAGCTGCGTCAGCCTGCTCTTCGAGAGCGTGGCGATGTCTTGACCGTCGAAGGTGACCGAGCCGCTGGTCGGCTCGATCAACCGGAGGATCAGGCGCCCGAGCGTCGACTTGCCGGAGCCTGACTCTCCGACCAGGCCGAGGGTCTCCCCGCGCTTGATGGTCAGGGAGACGCCGTCGACGGCTCGTACGGGTGGGCGGTTCGGGGTGAGCAGGCCCTTGCCGTCGCCGAAGTGCTTGACGAGACCGTGTGCTTCGACGAGGGGAGCGGCGCCGGGGACGATCATCGGGCCACCTCCGCCATCGCGGCGAGGGCACCGCGCTCCTCGTCCGGACGCCAGCAGCGGACCTGTCGCCCGGCGACGTCGCGCAGCGGCTGGGGCGCGTCGCACTCGGGGCCGGCCTCGGAGCAGCGGGTGACGAAGCGGCAGCCGCTGGGCATCTCGTTGAGGGCAGGCACGGCGCCCGGGATCGCCGGCATCTCCTGGTCTCGCGGGGTGTCGCGTCGCGGGATCGCATCGAGCAGCGCCTGGGTGTAGGGGTGCTGCGGTCGGTCGAGGATCTCGTCGGCGGTGCCGGTCTCGACGACCTGCCCGGCGTAGAAGACGACCACCCGGTCAGCCATCTCGGCGACCACACCCATGTCGTGGGTGATCAGCATGAGCCCGACCCCGGTCCGATCCTGGAGGTCGCGGATCAGCGCCAGGACCTGGGCCTCGACGGTGACGTCGAGGGCGGTGGTCGGCTCGTCGGCGATGAGCAGGCGCGGGTCGCAGGCCAGCGCACCGGCGATCATGACCCGCTGCCGCTGGCCGCCCGAGAGCTGGTGGGGATACGCCTTGAACTTGGTCTCCGGCTCGGGGATGCCGACGAGCTCCAGCAGCTCGACCGCGCGCTCGCGTGCCTTCCGTTTCGAGACGTCGTGGTGGATCCGGTAGGCCTCGACGAGCTGGTGCCCGATCGTGAAGAGGGGATCGAGCGAGGTCATCGGGTCCTGGAAGATCACCGAGATGTCCTTGCCCCGCACGGCGCGCATGTCGTGGTTGTCGGCTCCGGTGATGTCCCTGCCGTCCCACGTGATCCGACCGCCACTGACCCGGCCGTTTCCCAGCAGGCCGAGCACAGCGAGCGCCGTGACGCTCTTGCCGGAGCCGGACTCGCCGACGACGGCGACGGTCTCGCCCGCATCGATCCAGAGGTCGACGGCGTTGAGCGCCTCGACCGTCCCGCCCCCGGTCCGAAACTCCACGTGGAGGTCCTCGATGCGCAGAAGCGGCACATTCGCGGACCCAGTTGGTGCTCTCATATCGGACCCTCCCGTTCGTGTCCGCGACCGGCTGTCGGTCGCCGATGTTGGTGGCTCAATCTAGAATCACGCTCTAGGATGAGATTCATCATTGGGTCGCCAAACGAGTGTGTCAAGGGTCACAATCCGGATATCGGACTTTCTTCCCGTGACACCCGTTCGGCGCAGGGTCGTGCCGTGACGTACGACGCAGGTGGCGCCGTCTCGGACGGCGCAGGAGGTGGAATGAGCGAGTCCGAACCCACCGAAGTGACAGGAGCTGCGCGTTCCACCCTGATCGTGGTCTGCCTGGTCAGCGCGGTGATGGCGCTCAACGCGAGCTCTCTCAACGTCGCGCTGCCGACGCTGAGCCGGGAGTTCGAGGTGAGCTCGGCAGAGGGGAGCTGGCTCCTGCTCTCCTACATGGTCGCCAACACCGCCTGCCTGCTCCTCTTCGGCCGACTCAGTGACGTCTGGGGCCAGCGGAGCCTGTACCTGGGTGGGCTGGTCCTCTTCTCGCTGGCGAGCCTGCTGGCCGGCTTCGCTCCGAACGTCGAGGTGCTCATTGGGCTCCGGGTGGTCGCCGCGATCGGCGGCGCGGTGCTCATCGGCAACGGCGCCACCCTCATCCATCAGGCCTTCCCGCGCTCCTCCCTGGGGGGCGCGATGGGCCTGTACGCCGCCTCGTTCCCCACCGCCAACCTGGTCGGGCCGACGGTCGGCGGGCTGATCGCCGACCACGTCGGCTGGCAGTGGGTGTTCTGGTTCAACGTGCCGGTCTGCCTGATCGCGCTGGTGGCGGGACATGTGCTGCTGCCGCGACCTGTGGTGGTCAAGCGCGCCGGCGGTCTCGACCTCCCCGGCAACCTGGTGATCATGGCCGGCGTGGTCATGCTGACCCTCGGGATCACGTCACTCACCGACCTCGGGTGGCTGCACCCCCTGGTGATCGGGTGCGTCGTGGGATCGGTCCTCCTGGTCCCGGTCCTGCTGTTCGTCGAACGGCGCGCGACGGCGCCGGTGCTCGACATCACCGTCATGCGCCGCGTCGGGAAGCTCTTTCTCGCGGGCTTCTTCACGGGGGCCGGAAGGTTCCCGCTGATCGTGTTGGCAAGCCTCTACTTCCAGAGCGTCGTCGGCGTCGCCCCGGGGACGGCGGGGATGATGCTGCTGCCGATGCCGGTCGGGATGATCAGCGCCTCACTGACACTCGGTTGGCTCTCGCGCCGCTGGACGCCGCATCAGATCATGTCCGGTGGATCGGTGGTGGGTACGTGTGGCGTCGCCCTGGTAGCACTCGCGATCCATCTCGAGCTGACCTGGATGGTGATGGGGACGCTCGCGATCGTCGGCCTGGCGACGGGTCTGTTCATCGGCACCAATGCCACTGTCCTCCTGGAGCGCGCACCCGAGGACGCGCTGGGTGTCGTCAACGCCACGCGGCTGATGCTGCAGAACACCGGCAACGTACTCAGCCTTGCCGTCGCCCTCACGCTTCTCGCCGCGATCCTGCCGCCCGGGCTCGGTGAGGCGGTGCTCGCCGCCAAGGTCCCGGCCGATGGTGTCGAGGCGGTCAACGCGGCCTTCACGCTGGTCTGCCTGTTCCTGCTCGCCCTCGGCGCGGTCGGAGCCTGGTACTCGTTCCCGCGCCGAGGCGATGTCGAGGATGCGAACCGGGGGTCAGGTGGTGACGTCGTGCGGCGCGGCGGGCCGCGCCGCTCGCGAGCGGGTGATGAGGAAGCCGAAGGCGGTGGCGAGGACGTACATCACGATGCTGTAGACCGCGGCCGGGATCGCGACGGTGGTGTTGTCGAGCACGCTGAGCGCGATCGTGAGGGCGACGGTGGTGTTGTGGATCCCGACCTCCATCGAGGTGGCGATCGCCCGCGCCTGGCCGAGCTTGAACACCCGAGCGCCGAGGTAGCCGAGGCAGAGGCTCGCGCAGCAGAACAGGGTCACGACCACGCCGACCTCGCGGAGATAGTCGGCGATGTTCTCCCGCTCACCGAGGATCGCGCCGACCGAGACCATGACCAGCACGACGATCGAGAAGATCCGCACCGGACGATCCGCCCGTGCGGCGAACGTCGCTGACCGGCTCCGCACCAGCATCCCGATGCCGACCGGAACCAGCACGATCGCGATGACCTGGACGACCTTGCCGAACTGCAGCCCCAGGGTGTCGCCGGCGCCGAAGTAGCTGATCGCGGCGTTGGTGATCAACGGGATCGAGACCGCCGCGAGCACCGAGTTGACCGCCGTCAGCGTCACGTTGAGCGCGACGTCTCCACGGAACAGGTGGCTGAACAGGTTCGCCGTCGTCCCGCCCGGCGAGGCGGCCAGCAGCATCACCCCGACAGCGATCAGCGGATCCACGTCCGCGACCAGGACGAGTCCGAACGCGATCATCGGCAGAACCACGATCTGGAGCGTGAGCGCGACGAAGACGGCTCGCGGGGTGCGTACGACCCGACGGAAGTCTCCCGGGGTCAGGCTCAGACCCAGGCCGAACATGATGATGGCCAAGGCGATGGGGAGGCCGACCGAGAGCAGGGCCGAGTCGTTCACTGTGTTCCTCCGTTGTGCGGGACGGCCGCCACGGTCGGCCGGAGAGATGTGCGTCACAGTGGACCATGTCGAAGGGGCGGGCCACACCCTTATCCGGACAAATTGCCGTACCGACGACGAGTCCGCTGCCGCGAGCCACCTTTTCGGCATGCGGCGGCTGCGTACGGCTCGGACCACTGACCGGACCACAACCGTTGGCCTGTCCTCGGAGGATCACTATCGTCCTGGGCGAATGTGACGCAGTTCACAAGACATCGACGTCGTCCCCCGCCTGAAGGAGCCCCCCATGCGCACCTCGATCACTCGTCGTTCCGTCCTCGCCTCCGGTGCCGCAGCCGGCGCCTCGGCACTGCTGGGCACCTCTGCTGCCGCCGCCGTGAACGCCCCGAGCGCCAGGGGCGACGGACTGGTGACGCCGGTCGCCGAGGTGCTCGACGGCGGCGAGCAGGTGACGTCGGTGCGGATCTCGTCGGCCTCCTTGGCCCGCGCCGAGCGGTCCTCGCTCACGACGAACACGTTCGCCGTTCACGTCGCGGCCACCAACCCGCTCACCGGCGAGGTCGCCTACGAGCAGGACCGGGTGGTCACCGCGGCAGGCTGGGCCCGCCGCGACGAGGTCACCCTGACGCTCGCGCACGGCTGGGGCGTCGCCGGCGGGGGCACGCTGAGCTACCTGGGGGCGTACGGGCGAAACGTCCTCCTGGACCTCGACTACACGATCACCCAGGTCGAGCCTCTGCGGGGCGCCGCGGGGAGTGGTCGGATCGTGATCGACTCCTTCCGGCAGGGGCCGCTGTCCGACCGGGAGGTCGACGCGTTCGACCATCACACGACCGCCTCCGGCTTGAACTACCGGTTGTTCTCTCCTGCCCGGGGCGGCGGCCCCGAGGGTGCGGCGCTCGTCGTCTGGCTGCACGGTGGCGGCGAGGGCGGTCTGCTCACCGACGGCTACGACTACTACGACAACGAGACACAGCTGCGTGCCAACCGGGGTGCGCTCGGGTTCGCCACGCCCGAGGCGCAGGCTCAGTTCGGCGGGGCGTACGTGCTCGCGCCGCAGTCGACGTCCGCGTGGATGCTCGACGGTGACGGATTCGCGCCGCTCGTCATGGAAGCGATCGAGGAGGTCGCCGCGACTCGCCGGATCGACCGGCGCCGGATCCACGTCGTCGGCTGCTCCAACGGTGGCTACATGTCGCTGAAGATGGTCGCCGAGCATCCGGACGTGTTCGCGACCTCGACGCCGATCTGCTGCGGTATCGGTGCCCGGGACGGCTCGGACACGTACTTCATCTCCGACGCCGAGCTCGCGGCGATGACCACGCCGACGTGGCTGGTGGCCTCGGCCGACGACACCACCCTGGATTCCTACGCCAACACCGTCTACGCGCACGAGCGGATCGACGGCTCGATCATGAGCCTGTACGACTCGGTCACCTGGGGCGGCAACAGCTTTCCCGGCCACTGGTCCTGGATCTACGTGGCGCGCAACGATCCGAGCCACGACGGACAGAGCCTCTGGGAGTGGATGGCGTCGACGAAGCGCTGACCCGTCCGCGTCACACGACGTCCTCGAGCAGGCGTACCAGCAGCCGGCCGGTGGCCGAGACGATTCCAGAGCCATTGACTCGATCATTTATAGTAAATCGAGTTACATGACTATCTCACCGTCTCCGATCCCACACAGGAGGTTCGCGTGGAGCGGCTCATCATTTTCGCGCTCGTCGGTCTCGCGGCCCAGGCGGTCGACGGGTCGCTGGGCATGGCGTACGGCGTCACGTCGAGCACTCTGCTGGTCGCGACCGGGGTCGCACCTGCGGTCGCCTCGGCGTCGGTGCACCTGGCCGAGGTCGGCACGACGTTCGTCTCGGGCGTGTCCCACTGGCGGCTCGGCAACGTCGACTGGAAGGTCGTGGCCAAGATCGCGATCCCGGGCGGCATCGGCGCCTTCGCCGGTGCGACCGTCCTCTCCAGCATCTCCACCGAGAGCGCCACACCCTGGGTGGCCGGCCTCCTCCTCGCCCTGGGCGTCTACATCATCGCCCGCTTCGTCTTCGGCAAGCCGCCGGTCTTCATCCCGGGTCGTCGCCCCGGGCTGGGTCTGCTCGCGCCGCTGGGTCTCTTCGGCGGCTTCATCGACGCCACCGGTGGCGGCGGTTGGGGCCCGGTGACGACGCCGACGCTGATCTCCAGCGGCACCCTGCACCCGCGCAAGGTGATCGGCTCGGTCTCCACCGCCGAGTTCGTCACGACCCTGTCGGCAAGTGTCGGTTTCCTCGTCGGGCTGGCCGGAGAGGCGCTCGACTGGCGCGTCATCGCCGGCCTCCTCATCGGTGGCGTGATCGCTGCCCCGTTCGCCGCCTACCTCGTCAAGCACCTCTCGCTGCCCGTCCTCGGCGGCCTGGTCGGCAGCATCATCCTGGTCACCAACGGACGTACGCTGCTGCGCAACTTCGAGGCCGAGTCGGTCGCTGCCTACGGCGTGCTCTTCGCCGTCGCTGCTGTCATCGTCACCATCGCGGTGCGCAAGGCCGGAGGCAGGCTCACCGGCTCCTCGGAACAGGAGCAGGAGCCTGCCTCCGAACCTGCCAACGCTTGACGGGGAGCCGTCACCGCGGCGCCCAGGACGCGAGGCGGGCGCTACGAGCCGCCACGGTGTCGGCGGGAGCGGGTAGCTTCGGGGCGACACGCTCGGGCGGCACACGTTGCCATCGACCAGCCGGACCATGCGCCGCCGGGTGCCTGCGGGAGAGGCAGACGCCCGGCGGCAAGGTCACCCATCTCAGCCGTCCACGAGGAGCAGGCTGATCTCGGGGATGAAGGTGACCAGGAGCAATGCCACCAAGAGCACGGCTGCGCTGGGGATCACCGCCTTGGCGACTCGAAGGACGCTCATCCCGGACAGCCCGCTGGCGACGAAGAGGTTGAAGCCCAGCGGCGGCGTGAGCATGCCGATCTCGAGGTTCATCACCATGATGATGCCGAGGTGGACAGGGTCGATCCCCAGTTCGATGGCGATCGGGAAGAGGATCGGCGCGAAGATCAAGATGGCGCTGGAGGTTTCCATGAAGCAGCCGGCGACGAGCAGGATGACGGTGACCAGGAGCAGGAAGGTCCAGGGCTCCAGGTCCATGGCCGTCATCGCCTCGGTCGCCTGTCCGGGGATGCGCTCGGCGGTGAGCACGAAGGAGAACAGGATGCCGTTGGCGATGATGAACATGATCATCGCGGACATACGCGAGGACTTGAGAAGCACCTCTCCAAGCGATTTGACGGACAGCTCGCGATAGACGAAGACCGACACGATCAGGGAGTAGAAGACCGCCATCGCTGCGGCCTCGGTCGGGGTGAAGAAGCCGCCATAGATGCCGCCGAGGACGATCCCCGGGAGCAGGAGGCTCAGGATCGAGTCCCGCATGGCCTGGATCTTCTCCTCGCGGGTCATGGTGATGGCCCCCTCGCCGGTGCCGTAGCCGCGGCGTCGGGAGACCACCAGAACCATCAGCAGCAGCATCACACCGGCGAGCAGCCCAGGGACGAGCCCGGCGACGAACAGGTCACCGATGGACTGCTCGGTGGCGATGCCGTAGACGATGAGCGGGATCGACGGCGGAATCAGGATGCCCAGGGAGCCGGAGGTGGCCACCAGACCGGTCGAGAAGTCCTTGCCGTAGCCGCTGTTGATCATCGCGGGGATCATCAGGGTGCCGACGGCGACCACGGTCGCAGGGCTCGAGCCGGAGATCGCCGCGAAGAAGACGCAGGAGAGCACCGTCGTGATCGCCAGTCCACCGCGGAACTGGCCGACGGCGGCCAGGCCGGCTTTGATCAACCGGTCGCTGATGCCCCCGTAGGACATGACCGTCGCGGCCAGCACGAACAACGGGATCGCGGCCATCGGGAAGCTGTTGAGCGCGTTGAAGAGCGTCTCGGGGATCTGGGTGAGCGGGATCGTGGTGAAGTAGAAGATGTAGACGAACGAGGTCAGTCCCAGCGCTGCTGCGACCGGTATTCTGGAGAACAGCAGGATGAACAGGGTGACGAACAGGGCGATCGCGGCGGCAGTCATCGGTCGTTCCCCTTGTCGTCCTCACCGGGCTGGTCGGTATCGAGCCGCTCGCCGTCGGCATCGTCAGGTTCGAGCTGGCTCTCGTCCAGAGGCGCACCGCCCTCTGCCTCCAGCAGAGTCTCGGCCGCTTCGGGATAGGGATCTCGGCCTCGGAGCATGCGTCCGAGGATCTCCACCGTGCGCAGAAAGAGCAGCGTGAAGCCGATCGGCACCGGAAGCATGACCACCCACAAAGGGAGATCCAGCGCGGGGGTGTTGGTCAGCCTCGAGCTCGGCTCGAACATCAACACCCAGGCGAACCACCCGACGACGCCGAAGTAGAACAGGGTGAGCAGGACGGCGACGTAGCCCAGCACGCGGCGGCCGCGCTCCTTCAGGAGCGTCGAGAGGATGTCGACGCTCACGTGCTCGTTGTGTCGCAGCGCGATCACGGCGCCGAAGAAGGTCGCCGAGATGACCAGGTAGATGATCGCCTCCTCGGACCAGAACAGGACCTGGTCGAAGAGCGTACGAAGCAGCACTTGCAAGATTGCCAATGCGGCGGCCGCGGCCAGGGAGCCGGCGGCGAGCACGTTCTCCAGCTTGCTCAGGACAGAGTTCAGCATGGACATCGTTTCCTCCAGATGGGGTCGGCGCTCAGCGCTGCTCGGCGAGCAGGTCGTCGATCAGGTCCTGGCCGATCACGTCGGCGTGCTTCTTCCACACGCGGGGGACGACAGCGTCCTTGAACGCCTGGCGCTGGGGGTCGGTGAGCTCGGCGATCTCCGTGGTGCCGGACTCCAGGATCGCCTCCTTGGCGTCCTCGTTGACTTGCGCGGCGCTTCTGCGGTTGAAGTCCGCGGCGCCGGCGGCAGCGTCGGTGACGCAGGTCTGGACATCAGGGGGAAGCAGGTCGAAGAACTCCTGGTTGATGACGTTCACATAGCCGATGTAGCCGTGGTTCGACTCGGTGACGTACTTCTGCACCTGGTTCATCTTCTGGGACTCGATGTTGGAGTAGGGGTTCTCCTGGCCGTCGATGACGCCCTGCTGCAGAGCGCTGTAGACCTCGGCGAAGGCCATCGGGGTCGCCTCGGCGCCCCAGGTGGTGAACTGGCCGCGAAGCACGTCGGAGGGCTGGATCCGAAACTTCACGCCGTCGAGGTCCTCGGGGGTGGCCATCGGGGTGTTGCTCGAGAGGACCTTGAGCCCGTTGTCCCACAGGCCCAGCACCTTGATGTCGCGGATGGCGAGGTCGTCGTTGTCATAGATCGCGTCTCCGACGGGGGTGCCGGGTGCGGTGATGGCGGGGACGTCCTCGAGCGTGTCGAAGAGGAAGGGCAGGTCGAGCACCTGCAGCTGGGGGGCGATCGTGGTGAATTTCGCGCTGGCAGGGGCTACCATCTGCACTGCTCCGGACTGGATCGCCTGCATCTCGTCCTCGTCGCCGTAGAGCTCGGAGTTGGGATAGATCTCCACCGTGAGCTGGTCGCCGCACTCGGCCTCGGCGAGCTCCTTGAACTTCTCTGCTGCCTGACCCTTCGGGGTCTCGGTGGTCGTGACGTGGGAGAACTTCAGTACGTAGCCGTCGCCGTCGCGGGCGCCGGCGCCCCGAAGGGCGCACGACGTCGTGCTCAGGACGAGGGTCATGATTGCGACCGTGCCGAGGGCAGCACGAACTGGTCGGTTGGAGAGCATGAAGAGTCCTTTCCACGGGCCTGCCGTCGGATACGGCGGTCCGTGACTGGAGAGAGTGGGTGGCGTCAGCGGGGGAGGCTGCGCCGCAGCTTGGTCCGGTAGGAGTAGTGCTCCGGCAGGAACTGGCTGAGTGCGAGCTCGACGGGTGTCCCTTCGGTGTCGGCATAGGTGCGCTCAATGCGCAGCAGCGGCTGCCCCGGCGGACAGCCGAGCTGTTCCTCGGCGAGCTCGGTGGCGGGGGCCACGGTGATGCTCTGCTCGGCGTCGGCGATCGGCGAGTCCAGACGGCTGTCGAGCAGCCCGATCACGGTGGCGCGGCTGCGCGTGCCCGGTTCGGTGACCTCCGGGAGATCGACCAGGAGGCGGCCGGCCTCCGGTGAGAGGTGCACCGTGGTCAGGCAGAAGGGGACGTTGTCGTGCAGCCGTCGGAAGACCACCGTCCAGACGATGTCGTTCTCCAGCCGCAGCCGGCTGGCGGCCGCGACGTCTACCTGGCGTCGCAGCGGACGGACCAGATCGAACTCCGTGTCCAGGGAGAGTCCCATCAGGTCCTCCACGGACCCGAACCTCCGGGCGTACTGGCCGCCGTTCTCGTTCACGAAGGTGCCGCGTCCGGGGACGCGATAGACGACGCCGTCGCTGACCAGCTCCTGCATCGCCCGGCGTACGGTCTGGCGGCTCAGCCCGTGCGTCTGGGCCAGCTCGGCCTCGGTCGGAAGGCGACCTCCGGCGAAGGACTCGCTCGCGATGCCGTCGCGGAGCTCATCGGCAAGGACCCGATAGGCGGTCTCGCCCTTCGTGGGGCGACGTGCGGGGTCTGACATGGCACCTCGGGTCGGATCGGGGCCGGACCGACGACGACGTTGGTCCGTAGCTTCGTCGGCAATGACCGGCCATTCGAATCATTGGTGCGGCCATATTAGGAACGCATGTCCGGATGTGTCAATGGTCACTTATCCTTCTCCGCTGAGCGGGGGCCTAGTGCTTGGGGCGGCGGGATGGTGGCGCGCGGGAGAGGACCGGAAGCGCCTATTGACTTTATGTACGGCCAGATCTAACAATGGCCGTACATTTCCTCGACCCTCCCAGGAGTGTTCACGTGCTACCTCTCGCAGGGATGACCGTCGTCTCGCTCGAGCAGGCGGTGGCGGCCCCCTTCGCCACACGTCAGCTGGCCGATCTCGGGGCTCGCGTCATCAAGGTGGAGCGACCAGGGCCGGGCGACTTCGCGCGTGGCTACGACGAGACCGTCAAGGGGCTCTCGAGCCACTTCGTGTGGCTCAACCGTTCCAAGGAGTCGATCACGCTGGACCTCAAGAGCGAGGCCGGCATCACCGCGCTGCGCGCGCTGGTCGACCGGGCTGACGTGTTCGTCCAGAATCTGGCTCCCGGGGCGGCAGCCCGGTTGGGCATGGACGCGGAGACCTGGCGGGCCCGGCGTCCGGAGCTGGTTCATGTGTCGATCTCCGGCTACGGCGACGTCGGCCCCTACATGTCCAAGAAGGCCTATGACCTGTTGGTGCAGTGCGAGGCCGGTCTGGTCTCGATCACAGGCACCCCGGAGACCCCCAGCAAGGTGGGGATCTCAGTGGCCGACATCGCCGCGGGCATGTATGCCTACACCGGCGTGCTCTCCTCGCTCATCCGGCGGCTGCGCACCGGAGAAGGGGCCACCATCGAGGTCTCGATGCTGGAAGCCCTGGCGGAGTGGATGGGCTTCCCGCTCAACTTCGCGACCTACGGAGGTTCGGCTCCGGCCCGCTCGGGTGCCTCGCACGCGGCGATTGCGCCGTACGGGCCGTTCGCCTGCGCCGGGGGTGAGTTCGTGTTCCTCGGTATCCAGAACGAGCGTGAGTGGGCGACCTTCTGTTCCTCGGTGCTGGAGCAGCCGGACCTGGCCGGAGCGGACCGTTTCGCCAATAACTCGCTTCGCGTGGCCCATCGCTCAGAGCTGACCGAGACAGTGGAGGCGGCCTTCGCGAACCTGGGTGCCGAGGAGGTGGTCGCCCGACTCGACGAGGCACGGATCGCCAACGCTCGGCTGCGTGGTGTGGCCGAGCTCGCCGAGCACCCTCAGCTCGCTGCTCGTGATCGTTGGCGCACGGTCGACTCTCCGGCCGGCCCTCTGCGCCAGCTGCTGCCACCGGCCATGCCCGACGGGGTGGAGCCGCGGTTCGACCCGATCCCGACGGTCGGCGAGCACACCGAGGCCATCCTCGCCGAGCTCGGTCTATCCGAGACGGGCTCGAGCGCCGAGCATGCCCGCACCCACGAACAGGAGCGCCAGCCGTGACCACCGCAGAACGCCTCGCCGAGTGGGCCGCCGGCCTACAGCCGACCACCGAGGACCTCGCCCTCGCCGAACGGGCGCTGCAGGACACCGTCGCAGTAGCGCTCGCGGCTCGCGACGAGCAGATCCTCTCGATCTGCAACGTGCTGGGAGAGGCCGGCCAGTGGGCCACGGCCAGTCATGTCATCGACTACGACGACCTCCACATGGAGTCGACCACCCACATCAGCACGGTCTGCGTGCCGGTCGCCCTCGCCACCGGCGGAAGTGCCCGCGCCTACCTCGCGGGCGCCGGGGTGATGGCCCGGCTGGGCGTCGCGCTGGGATGGGGTCACTACTCCTCCGGCTGGCACGCGACCACGACCTCCGGTGCCCTCGCCGCGGCCGTGGTCGCCGGCACGGCTCGTGGGCTGGACGCCCAGGGGCTGGCTCGAGCGATGGCGCTGGCCGTCCCCGCGGCGGGCGGTGTGCAGCGGGCCTTCGGCACCGACGGAAAGTCGCTCCAGGTGGGACTCGCCGCCGACGCCGGGATCCGCGCGGCCGAGCTCGCTGCGGCAGGCGCCAGTGCCGACCCCTCCGCCGTCGACGCCTGGATCGAGCTGCTCGGGGGTGATGCGGCCACCGTCGACTGCTCGGGGCCCGCCGTGCCGGGCGGCCTGGCGATCAAGATCTACCCGGCCTGCTATGCGCTGCAGCGACCGATCACCGCTCTGCGTCAGGCCCTGTCCGGTGTCGACCTGGACCCTGCCGACGTACGCCGGGTCGAGGTGCACACCCCTGCGGCCACCGTCCACCCGCTCATCCATCACCGACCCGAGACCGGACTGCAGGGCAAGTTCTCCCTGGAGTACGCCGTCGCCACAGCGGTGCTCGACCAACAGCACGGCTTCGCCGAGTTCTCCGACGCGGCGGTCCGCCGCCCCGAGGCCCGCCGCCTCGTCGAGCTGGTCGACACCATCGTGGACGACTCCGGAGACTGGCTGCTGGCCGGCGAGGTGCACGTCGTCGTCCACGTCGGCGACGAACCCCACGAGGCGCGGTTGCAGTATCCGCCCGGGTCTCCGCAGCGTCCACCGACGCCGGAGGAGATGGGGGAGAAGTTGGCCATCTGCCTGGCCGGCAGCGACGTGAGCGCCACCGACATCACCTGGGACGGCGCCGCCGAGATCCTGAGGCGCAACTTGACCACCGACCAAGACCACCACCACGAAGAACTCGAGGAGACTCCATGAGCGACCAGCTGCTGCGCACCGCAGGTGCCGACGGGATGAGTGAGGAGGAGCTCGAGATCGTCGAGCTCGTGCGCGAGTTCGTCGACCGTGAGGTCAAACCCGTCGTGCAGGAGCTCGAGCACACCAATACCTACCCCGAGAAGCTCATCGAGTCGATGAAGCAGATGGGAATCTACGGTCTGGCGATCGGCGAGCCCTGGGGCGATGCCCGGGTCAGCGCCCCCTGCTACGTGCGGGTGACCGAGGAGCTCTCCCGGGGGTGGATGAGCCTTGCCGGTGCCATGGGAGGCCACTCGGTCGTCGCCAAGTTGCTGCAGGACTACGGCACACCCGCCCAGCAGGAGAAGTATCTGCCCCGGATGGCCACAGGTGAGCTCCGTGCGACGATGGCGCTCACCGAACCCGGCGGCGGATCGGACCTGCAGGCGATGCGTACCGTGGCCCGTCGCGAGGGCTCGGAGTTCGTCGTCAACGGGTCGAAGACCTGGATCTCCAACGCCCGCAAGTCCGGCTTGGTTGCGCTCCTGTGCAAGACCAACCCGCATGCCGAGCCCCGGCACAAGGGCGTCTCCATCCTCCTGGTGGAGAAGGACACCGACGCCGACGACAGCGGCGGCCTGACGGTGAGCCGTGACCTGCCCAAGCTGGGCTACAAGGGTGTGGAGAGCTGTGAGCTGGTCTTCGAGGACCTGCGGGTGCACGAGGAGCAACTGCTCGGGGATCGGGAGGGCCAGGGGTTCGCTCAGATGATGCGCGGCCTCGAGATCGGCCGCCTCCAGGTGGCCGGCCGAGCGCTCGGTGTCGGCCGCGCCGCTCTCGAGGACGCGTTGGCCTACTCGCAGGTGCGCGAGAGCTTCGGAGTGCCGATCTGGAAGCATCAGTCGATCGGCAACTACCTCGCCGAGATGGCGACCAAGCTGGCCGCTGCCCGCCAACTGACCCTGCACGCCGCCCGCAAGTACGACGCCGGCGAGCGCGCCGACATGGAAGCCGGCATGGCCAAGCTGCTGGCGTCGGAGACCGCGATGGAGATCGCCCTGGACGCGGTCCGGATCCACGGCGGCTACGGCTACTCGACAGAGTTCGACGTCGAGCGCTACTTCCGTGATGCGCCGCTGATGATCGTCGGTGAGGGCACCAACGAGATCCAGCGCAACGTGATCGCCAAGCAGCTGATCAAGCGTGGGAAGGACTGGTACCGGTGAGCCCGATGGACCCGAACGTGGCACGGTCGTGGCTCTTCGTGCCCGCCACCCGGCCCGAGCGCTTCGCCAAGGCCGTGGCCAGCGGTGCCGACATGGTGATCCTCGATCTCGAGGACGCGGTGCCGTCCGAGGAGAAGGACGCGGCCCGGCGAGCTGCCGCGACCTGGATGGCCGGTGAGGGGGTCGCCGCGGTGCGGGTCAACCCCGCCGACAGCGACCACCATGACGACGACGTCGCCGCGATCGCCGGCCTGCCCGGTCTGCGCGCGGTGCTGCTGCCCATGGCAGAGTCGGTCGAGGCGATTGCCCGCCTGCGCGAGCGGCTGGGGCCCGACGTCGCCCTGGTCCCGCAGCTGGAGACCGCACTCGGGCTGCTCCGGGCCGTGGACCTCGCGGCTGCGCCCGGCGTACGGCGCCTTGCCTTCGGGCACCTCGACTTCGCCGTCGACATCGACGCGGCGCCGCAGCCGCGGGCGCTGCTTCACGCCCGTTCCGCCATCGTGGTCGCGTCCCGCGCCGCCAGGGTCGCGGGTCCGGTCGACAGCGTGACCACCGACCTCGACGACGACGAGATCACCCGCGACGACGCCACGCAGGCGCGTGCACTCGGGTTCACCGGCAAGCTGTGCATCCACCCCCGCCAGGTCGCCGCCGTCAACGCGGCGATGGGCCCCAGTCGCGACGACGTCGCCTGGGCGCGGCGAGTCCTGGAGGCGGGCACCACCGGGGCCGCCCGCTTGGACGGTCAGATGGTCGACGCCCCGGTCATCGTCCGCGCCCAGCGCATCATGAGCAGAGCAGGAGACCACCGATGACCGACCGAACCGCGGAGAGCGTGACCCTCACCGAGGTGATCGCCCCGCAGCCTGCCGAGTCGCTCGCCAACCTCCTCGAGACCGACATTCCGACCGAGACCTTGCCGCCGCTGTGGCACTGGATCCATCTGCTCGAGCGGCGCCGGCAGAGCGACCTGGGTCCTGACGGGCACGCCACCAGCGGGATCCCGGCGCCGCCCGGTCCGGGCCGACGTCGGATGTTCGCCGGCGGTCGGGTCACGACTCATGGGCTGCTGCGCCTGGGTGAAGCCGCCACCCGGGTCACCCGAGTCGTGGCCTCGAAGCAGAAGCAGGGCAGCACCGGCCCGCTCACCTTCGTCACCGTGCGCCACGAGATCTCCCAGTCCGGGGAGGTGCTGATCGTCGACGAGAACGACATCGTCTACCGCGGCGCCGGATCCGGATCGCTCCCGGAGCGGGAGGGTGAGGAGATGCCCGAGCGTGAGGCCCGCCTCGACCTGGCCGTCGACGAGGTCTTCCTCTTCCGCTTCTCCGCCCTCACCTACAACGCCCACCGGATCCACTACGACCACAACTGGGTGCGCGAAGAGGGTTACGACGACCTGGTCGTGCACGGTCCGCTGCAGGCGCTGATGATGGGGGAGCTGCAGCGGCGCGCCGGGGCGGGGCTGGTCGGACGGACTTTCTCCTATCGCCTCGTTGCCCCGATGGTCGGGCCGCAGACCCTCACCGTTGTGGCCGAGGAGGGCGGTCTCTCCGGTGGGGCACAGGTTCGAGATGCCCGCGGGGTGGTCACCGCCATCAGCACCCTGACCGACCGCTGATCGGACCAGCGGTTGGCCCGATATCGGTGCTGGCCAACCCTCGTGGTTCGGCTACGTGGTTCGGCGAGGTTCGGCTCGGTGGGTCACCGCCTCCCGATGTCGGTCCGGACGGCGGCCACCTGCAGCGCCTCCTTCTCGGGCTCGGTGATCAGGCCGGCGCTCAGCAGTGCCTTGGTCTGCTTCGCGACGTACGCACGGAACTTCCCGGGGGAGTGCCAGTCGTGGTCCTCGGCGAACTGCTCGGAGAGGCAGCGGCGGCCGTCGACGACCCGGTCCTCGACGCCTGACCTGACCTGACCTGACCCGCGAGCCTTACGATTCGAGGCCGGCGCCCAGACGCAGGGAGGCGTACGTCTCCTTGACGAAGCGGAGATGGCTCCAGGTCTGGACCTCGCGGACGCCGTCGAGCTCGCGGATGTGATCGAGGACCCCGACGAGGTCGCCGGAGGTGGCGGTGTGGACCGTGAGCAGGGCGTCGTAGCGACCCAGGGTGCGGGCCACGAAGGTGACCGAGGGGAGCCGGGCGAGCTGCTCGGCGATCGGGCGGTGGGCGGCGCCGTCGAGACGGAGGCCGATCCCGGTCGCCGTACGCCGCTCCTGACCCGAGTGACGGACGACGGCGCCGACCCGGACGACGTTGCCGTCGAGCAGCCGGACCACGCGGCGGCGGGTGCCGGCGGGGGAGAGGCCGACGCTCGCGGCCAGGTCGACGTAGGAGGCGCGGCCGTTGGTCTGCAGCGCGCGCAGCAGGGCGTAGTCGGTCTCGTCGAGAGATCCGGCGGCAGGTGCGGGCCCGACCGGGGCGGCCACGTCGCGGATGACCTCGGTGTAGAGCAGGGTCTCGGTGGTGACGATGCCGTCGATCGCGCGCACCTCGGCGAGGGCGTCGTCGATGCGGCCGATGTCCGTCGCCCGCAGCTCCAGGACCAGGGCATGCTGACCGCTGGTCATCGAGACCAGGGTGGTGTCCTCGCGCGCCGCGGCGGCCTGGGCGACCTGGGTCGCGGAGCCGTCCACGGTGACCGAGACGTGGGCGAGCACGTCATGCCCGAGAACCGCCGGGTGAACGACGCCGCGTACGTCGATGTGCCCCTCGGTCAGCAGCCGCTGGACCCGGGTGGCCGCGGCTGATCGGGAGAGGCCCACCTGGGCGGCGATCTCGCGGTGGGTGAGCCGACCGTCCTCCTCGAGCAGGACGAGGATCGCCTCATCGGTGCTGTCGAGAACGCCGGGCGTGATTTCGTTCGACATTTTTTGAGAGCGTCTCCAAGGTCAGATCGATCCTCTGGGGCGTGGATCGGATGCCATTATGACGGATCCGCTAGATCTGACCGGCATATCGACAGCTATTACCGCCAGGTTAAGAACGAAACGATTGCGGGGGCGTTCCCGGTGCTCTTACAGTGACGCAGATCTCGGCCCCCTCGACCCGCATCCCAGGAGACCCGGTGCCCATGGACCCGATCACCAGCACGCCGCACCAGCCGCCTCCCAAGGTCACCGAGGTCGAGCAGCACGGCGTCGAGCCGATCCCAGACCCTGAGCGCAGCGCCCGCCCGATCGACCTGTTCCGGCTCACCTTCGGCGGTGCCAACACGATCGCCACCGTGGTGCTCGGCAGCTTCCCGATCCTCTTCGGGCTCTCCTTCGTGCATGGTCTGATGGCCACGCTGCTCGGGCTGTTGCTCGGCGCGGTCGTCCTCGCCCCGATGGCCCTGTTCGGCCCGCGCAACGGCACCAGCAACTCGGTCAGCTCCTCGGCCCATCTCGGCGTACACGGCCGGATCGTCGGCTCGTTCCTCTCCCTGCTCACCGCGCTCGCGTTCTTCTCGATCTCGGTGTGGAGCTCGGGCGACGTGCTCGTCGGCGGCGCCAACCGCGCGGTCGGCCTGCCGGAGAACGACCTGAGCCTGGCGTTGGCGTACGGCCTCTTCGCCGTGCTCGTGCTGGTCGTGTGCATCTACGGCTTCCGGTTCATGCTGCTGGTCAACAAGATCGCCGTGATCGCCGCGACCCTGCTCTTCCTGCTCGGCATCGTCGCCTTCGCCGGCGACTTCGACCCGGGCTACGCCGGTGCGTTCGGCTCGGGTTCGGGGGCGTTCGGCGAGCCCGGCTTCTGGGCGGCCTTCGTCGGCTCCGCGCTGATCGTGATGTCCAACCCGGTCAGCTTCGGCGCCTTCCTGGGCGACTGGGCCCGCTACATCCCGCGCGAGACCTCCGGACGCTCCTCGATGGCCGCCGCGTTCCTGGCGCAGATCGCCACCCTCGTACCGTTCTGCTTCGGGCTGGTCTCGATGACGATCATCGCCACCCGCGAGCCCGAGATCTTCGCCTCTGGTGCGTACGCCTCCGGCCTGCTCGCGATCGCGCCGGGCTGGTACTTCGTCCCGGTCGCCCTGATCGCCCTGATCGGCGGCATGTCGACCGGCACCACCGCGCTCTACGGCACCGGGCTGGACTTCTCCAGCGTCTTCCCGCGCTTCAGCCGCGTCCAGTCGACGGTGCTGATCGGCGTCTTCGCGATCGGGGTGATCTTCATCGGCCGGTTCGTCTTCGACGTGGTCTCCAGCATCTCCGCCTTCGCCGTCCTCATCGTCAGCTGCACCGTGCCCTGGATGATGGTGATGATGATCGGCTGGTACGTCCGGCGCGGCTGGTACGACTCCGACTCCCTGCAGGTCTTCAACCGCCGCCGGCGCGGGGGCCGCTACTGGTTCGCCCACGGCTGGAACTGGCGCGGCCTGGCCGCCTGGCTGATCGCAGCCGCCGTCGCGCTCACCTTCGTGAACCTGCCCGGCCAGTTCGTCGGTCCGGCCGCACCGCTGATCCCCGGCGGGGTCGACATCTCCATCCCGCTCGGCATGGGGCTCGGCGCGCTGCTCTACCTCGGCCTGCTCTTCGCCTTCCCGGAGCCGCGGGACGCCTACGGCCCCGAGGGGCCGCGGTTGGTGCCGACCGGACCGCCCGCGAACACCCCGGTCATCTCGGTCGACGATGAGGCGGCACCGGCCGCCACCGTCGTCGGCTGACCCGAACGTCACACCGCACCACGCAAACCGCACCACGCAAGGAGAACCACCCATGCCCATCGGGCCCGTCGACGCCTCCAAGAACCCTCGCTACGCCGGCTTCGCGACGTTCGCGCGGCTGCCCCGCCTCGACCAGGTGGAGCACGCCGACATCGCGGTCGTCGGAGTGCCGTTCGACACCGGCGTCTCCTACCGTCCGGGCGCCCGCTTCGGCCCGGCGCACGTACGGGAGTCGTCGCGACTGCTGCGTCCCTACAACCCGGCGCTGGACGTCTCGCCGTTCGCCTCGGCCCAGGTGGTCGACGCGGGCGACATCGCGGCCAACCCGTTCCACATCGAGGAGGCGCTCGACACCGTGCAGGCCTCCGCACTCGAGCTCACCGCCGGCGGCACCCGACTGGTGACGATCGGCGGCGACCACACCATCGCGCTGCCGCTGCTGCGGGCCGCCGCCGAGCGCCACGGCCCGGTCGCGCTGGTGCACTTCGACGCCCATCTGGACACCTGGGACACCTACTTCGGTGCCGAATACACCCACGGCACCCCGTTCCGACGGGCGGTGGAGGAGGGCATCCTCGACACCGAGGCGCTGTGCCACGTCGGCACCCGCGGCCCCCTCTACGGCAAGAAGGACCTCGAGGACGACCGTCGCTTCGGCTTCGGGATCGTCACCTCCTCCGACGTCTTCCGCCAGGGCGTCGACGAGGTGGTCGAGAAGATCCGGAAGCGGGTCGGCGACCGGCCCGTCTACGTCTCGGTCGACATCGACGTCCTCGACCCGGCGCACGCCCCCGGCACCGGCACCCCCGAGGCCGGCGGGCTCACCTCCCGTGAGCTGCTCGAGATCCTGCGCGGCTTCGTCGGCCTGAACCTGATCGGCGCCGACGTGGTCGAGGTCGCCCCGGCCTACGACCATGCCGAGCTGACCGGAGTCGCGGCCTCGCACGTGGCCTACGACCTGGTCTCGCTGCTCGCGATGCGCCATCTGGGTGGAGTGTGATGGGACGCAACGGCGGCGACGTCACCGTCGAGAGCCTGACCGCTCTCGGAGCGACGCACGTGTTCGGCATCCCGGGCCAGCACGCGCTGGGTCTCTTCGACGCCATCCGCCGCAGCGACCTGACCTTCGTCTCCTCCCGGGTGGAGAACAACTCGGTCTTCGCCGCCGACGGATTCGCCCGTACGACCGGCGAGGTCGGCGTGGTGTTCTGCTCCACCGGCCCCGGGGCGCTCACCGCGCTGGGCGCGCTCCAGGAGGCGTACGCCGCGTGCGTCCCGATCCTGATGATCACCAGTCAGATCCCGCGCGACGGGCTCGGCGGTGCGCGCAAGGGCTACCTGCACCAGCTCGACGACCAGCAGGCCAGCGCCCGCAACGTCACCAAGACCACCGTCGTCGTCCGGGACGCGGCCGCCATCCCCGGCGTGCTCGCCGATGCGTGGGCCACCGCCCAGGAGGCGCCGGCAGGGCCGGTGTGGGTCGAGATCCCGCAGGACGTGCTCCTCGAGGACGTCACGGTGCCGCCGGTGACCGGTCTGACCGCAGCGGTGCCCGCGCCGCGCCGGCCCCGGCCGGAGGTCGCAGCCGAGGCTGCCCGGCTCCTGGCCGCGGCGCAGCGCCCGGTGATCCTCGCCGGGGGAGGCGTACGCCGCTCCGCGGGCGCTCCGCAGGCGCTGGTCGCCCTCGCCGAGCTCCTCGATGCGCCGGTGGTCTCGACCTCCGGCGGCAACGGCTCGATCCCGCTCGCGCACCCGCTGAGCGCGGGCGCGTGGATCGAGGACCGGTTCACCACCGATCTGCTCGACGACGCGGACGTCCTGCTCGCGGTCGGCACCTCCTTCGGTGAGGTGACCAGCAACTACGGCACCCTCGCCCCGCGTGGCCGGGTGATCCAGGTGGACGCCGAAGCCCGCGTGCTCGGCTCCAACCACGACGTGCTCGGTGTCCACGCCGACGCCGCCGCGGCTCTCACCGACCTGGCGGCGGCGCTTCCCGGCGCCGGATCCGAGCCGGGGGCGAGGCGATCCGGTGAGCGGGTCGCCGAGGATCTGCGTACCCGTGTCCAGGCTCGTCTCGACGCCCAGGACCTCGCCGCCGAGCAGCGGCTGCTCGCCGACCTGCGTGCGGCGGTGCCCGACGACATCGACACCTTCTGGGACATGACCATCGCTGCGTACTGGGCCTGGTCGGCGTGGGATCCACGCACCGGCGGCTTCCACACCGCGCAGGCGTCGGGCGGTCTCGGTCCGGCCTTTCCCTCGGCGATAGGCGCAGCCGTCGGGACCGGACGGCGTACGTTCGCGGTCACCGGCGACGGCGGCGCGATGTACTCCATCGCCGAGCTCGCCACCGCCCGCCAGCACGATGCCGACGTCACCTGGCTGATCATCGACGACGGCGGCTACGGGATCCTGCGCGAGTACATGACCGGAGCCTTCGGTGCCGCCACCGCCACCGAGCTCACCCGTCCCGACTTCGTCCTGCTGGCCGAGTCATTCGGCATCCCCGTCCACGCCGCGACCCCCGAGACCGTCGGCGAGATCGTCGCCGCCACCTTCACCACCAGCGGCCCCGCTGTCGTGGTTCTTCCGACCGTCCTTCGCATGTTCGCCCCCAGCTGATCGGACCTCTCATGGATCTCGCCATCATCGTCATCTACCTCGCCGCCATGGTCGCCTTCGGCTGGTGGGGCAAGTCCCGGACCAAGGACAGCTCCGACTTCCTCGTCGCCGGCCGCCGGCTCGGACCGGTGCTCTACACCGGCACCCTGTCCGCGCTCGTCCTCGGCGGAGCCTCGACCGTCGGCGGGGTCGCGCTCGGCTACGAGTACGGTCTCTCCGGGGCGTGGCTGGTGGCGGCGATCGCCCTCGGCGTCCTGGCGCTCAGTCTGTTCTTCGCCGGGAAGATCCAGCGGCTACGGATCTTCACCGTGGCCCAGATGCTGGCACTGCGCTACGGGGTCGGCGCGACCGCGGCATCGGGCGTGGTCATGGTGGCCTACACGCTGATGCTGGCGGTCACCTCCACGATGGCGTACGCGACCGTGTTCAACGTCCTGTTCGGGACCGACCGAGTCGTCTCCGTGCTGATCGGCGGCGTCATCGTGGTGATCTACTCCACCATCGGCGGGATGTGGTCGATCACCCTGACGGACATGGTGCAGTTCGTCCTGCAGACCGTCGGCATCTTCGTACTGCTGCTGCCCTTCACCTGGAACCACGCCGGCGGTCTCGACGGGATCAGGGCCAGGGCGACGGACTCCGTCTTCGACCTCGGCGCGATCGGCACCGGCACCGTGATCACCTACGTCGTCGTCTACACCTTCGGGATGCTGATCGGGCAGGACATCTGGCAGCGGGTCTTCACCGCCCGTTCGCCGCAGGTCGCACGCTGGGGTGGAACCGCGGCCGGTGTCTACTGCCTGCTCTACGGTGTGGCCGGCGCGCTGATCGGCACCGCGGCCTCCACGTTCGTCACTGTCGAGGACCGCAACGACGTCTACGCCACGATCGCCGAGTCGATCCTCCCTGTCGGCGTCACGGGCCTGGTGCTCGCCGCCGCTGTGGCAGCGATGATGTCGACGGCCTCGGGCGCCCTGATCGCGACCGCGACGGTGGCCCGCACCGACGTACAGCCGCTCCTCGCCCGGCTGATCGGGCGCACTCCCGCGCGCGTCCAGGACGAGGCGGAGAACCCCGAGCACGACGTGCTGGCCAACCGGATCTACGTCGTCGCCACCGGTGCCGTCGTCGTCGTGATCGCCTCGCTGCTCGACGACGTCGTCTCGGCTCTGACGATCGCCTACGACATCCTCGTCGGCGGTCTGCTGGTGCCGATCCTGGGTGGCTTCCTCTGGCGCCGAGCGACGGGTGCGGCGGCGGTGGTGGCGATGGCCGCCGGCACCGCCACGACCCTGGCGACGATGGCGATCGTCGGCGACGTCCTCGCCAACGAGCCGGTCTACGCGGGCCTCGCGGTCAGCGCCGTGGCGTACGTCGTGGTCAGCCTGCTCACCCGCCCGACCGACCCCGCGGTGATGCGCGAGTGGACCGATCGACTCGCGGGTGGAGAGACCTGTGACGAAACCGGCGTCACGACCGCTCTGGCCACCGAGGAGCGCTAATCTGAAAAGGCATATTGTCAAATTCGCGCGCTCGTCCTAGGGTCGGCTGTGACCGGTTTGTCTGGGGAAAGAGTGGTCTGTCATGGTCAAGCGTTCTGCTGTCATCCGTGCCGTCGTGGTGCTGCTCGCGGCCTCGACCCTGCTGATCGCCCCACCGGCGCAGGCGGCGGGAGGCGTCAACGACGCCGCGTGCCGGCCATCGGCCGACCACCCCAACCCGGTCGTCTTCCTGCACGGCCTGGGAGCCAACAAGGACGAGGACCTCAACTTCCTCCAGGCCGACGTGGCAGCGCAGGGCTACTGCACCTACAGCCTGACCTACGGCACCGGTGCGTACGGTCCGTTCGTCGGCGGGGTGGGGGACATCGCCAGGTCGGCCGCGCAGATCAAGGCGTTCGTCCAGAACGTGCTGGCGCAGACCGGCGCCGCGAAGGCCGACCTGGTCGGCCACTCCGAGGGTGGGTTCCAGACGCTCTACGTCACCAAGACGCAGGGCATCTCCGCCCGGATCGACAAGGTCGTCGCCATCGCGCCGCCGACCCACGGCACCACGTTCGCCGGCCTCTACCGGCTCGGCATGGCCCTGGGCGCCGACGAGCTGGCAGGGCAGGTCCTGACCACCTTCGGCTGTGTGGCCTGCACCCAGCTGGTCACCGACGGCAGCGCCGTACGCACCCTGACGAACGGTCCGATCGCGCAGCCCGGGGTGACGTACACGATCATCCAGTCGAGGTACGACGAGCTGGTCACGCCCACCGAGACCGCGTTCGTGCGCGAGCCGGGCGTCGCCAACACCTACGTGCAGGACGTCTGCCCGCACGACCCGGTCGGTCACATCGGCGAGGCCTACGACACCAACGTCTGGCACCTGGTGAAGAACGCGCTCGACCCGGCCGGCGCGGCCCCCTTCGTCTGCTCGGTCGGGTCGCCCGGCTGATGGCGCAGGAGGGCCGTTCGTACGGCGGGCTGACCCGCGAGGAGCGTGACGCCCAGCGCCGCCAGCGGCTTCTGGAGACCGCCAAGGAGATCATCGGCACGCAGGGCTACGCGGCGACCACGATCCCGGGTGTCTGTGCCGCCTCGAAGGTGTCGACGCGGCACTTCTACGAGATCTATCCCGGCAAGGAGGATCTCTTCGTCGACCTCTACGACCGGATCACCGCCGACTCCTACGCGCGAGTGGCGACCTCCTTGGCGGCGACCGCCGGTGAGCCGATCTTCGAGCGGGTG
Organism: Nocardioides sp. NPDC058538; assembly: GCF_042719275.1. Classification (NCBI taxonomy): domain Bacteria; kingdom Bacillati; phylum Actinomycetota; class Actinomycetes; order Propionibacteriales; family Nocardioidaceae; genus Nocardioides; species Nocardioides sp. NPDC058538. Next base: position 165,640 of record NZ_JBHXNY010000002.1, read on the forward strand.
CCGGCAGCGGTGCTGGCCTATCTCGACCCGATGCTCAAGGACCCCCGCGTCGCCCGGATCGCGTTCGTGGAGATCATGGGCGCGAGCCCACGTATCGAGAAGCTCCGGCTCGACTACCGCGAGACCCTGGTCGACATCGTGGGCACCGAGTGCGCCGCCTCCGTGGGCCGGGGCGAGATCGTCGATCGTGACTGGCGCTTCGCCGCGCTGGCTCTCGTGGGTGCGGTGACCGCCATCGTCTACGACTGGGCGCTGCATCAGTCGCGCTCGAACCGCGAGGCGCGCGAGACCCAGCTGGCCGACCTCGCGCTCGTCCTGCTCACCGCGGATCCTCCGGCGTAGGTCGCCCGTGTATCTCCTCGCCACCTGGGTACCGGCCAGTTGTACAGCGATGAGGAGGAACACATGTTCAAGAAACCAGGATGGCTCGCTGCCTTCGGTATCGGCTACGTTCTCGGCGCTCGCGCTGGACGTGAGCGGTACGACGCGATGGTGGCCAAGGCACAGAGCCTGTGGCACGACCCGCGTGTCCAGGAGAAGGCGCACCGCGCTCGGATCGTGGCCGAGGAGAAGGTCGACATGGCCAAGGACACCGTGCGGGACAAGATGCCTGGCGACTCCACGCCGCCGTCGGCATCCACCTCGACTCCCCAGACGACGCCGAGCACCCCGCGTCCCCACACCACCACGGACCCGGTGACCGACATGCCGCGGGGGTGGGAGTCGTGACGCTTCCTCATTCCGATCGTCAGACCGACGCATCGATGGGTGAGCTGGTCTCGCGGCTCTCCACGGAGATGTCCACCCTCATGCGCGGCGAGCTCGAGCTCGCCCGGCTCGAGCTGACCGAGAAGGCCAAGCACACCGGCAAGGGGGCCGGGGCGTTCGGCGCCGCCGGCCTGGTGGCTCTCTACGGCGTCGGGGTGCTGATCGCCGCGGCGATCATCGCCCTGGCGCTGGTCATGGACGCCTGGCTCGCCGCGGTGCTGGTCGGAGTCGTGCTCCTGGCGATCGCCGGCGGCATCGCCCTGTTCGGGAAGAAGCAGGTCTCCGAGGGGACCCCGATGAAGCCCGAACGCGCCACCGAGAACCTCAGGCGGGACGTGGAAGCCGTCAAGCACCGCAACGCCGAGGACCACACACCGAGGAGTACGCCATGACGAACGACCACGTCAGCCGACCAGCCGAGTCCGGCGACGACAGCATCGCCGCGGTGGAGGCCGATCTGGACACCACCCGACACGAGATGGCCGACACCCTCGACGAGCTCGCCGCGCGACTGGATGTGAAGACGCGCGGGAAGGAGAAGGCTCACGAGGTGAAGCAGCGTGCGCAGGTGGCCGCCAGGTCCCGAGACGTACAGATCCGGAGCGGCATCGTCGCCGCGATCGTGCTCAGCCTGATCCTGATGCTGGCCCGGAGGAAGCGCCGCCGGCTCAGCGACGTCGAGTAGGCCGGGTCAGCCGGTCGAGAAAGGCCACGAGCAGCGCCTCGCGCATCGCGGCGGAGGCGAGGTCGAGCATTGCGTTGACCTCGGCCATCCGCTGTGGCAGCGCGAGGCGGTGTCCTGAGCTTGTCGAAGGGTCGCCCTCTGCGCCGGCGGCGCCGACGAGCCCGGCGGCGAGCAGCAGGCCGTCGAAATCCTCCTGCGACAACGAGTTCGGGTCGAGGTCGCCGATGAACGTGGCGACGGCCGGGTCGACCGTGACCGGGCCCGCCGCCACGGCGGCCGCGACCGCCTCGCCGAGAGCGGCGAGGAGTTCCGGTACGTGGGGGAGCGTCGCTGCGCTCACCGACAGGTGGATCGTGGCGGGGCGGCCGGCGAAGGACATCTGCGGCTGGAGGTACCAGCCACGTGCCGCCATCTCGTCGCAGACCGTGAACGGGTCGCAGCTGCCGTCGGTGGTGAGTGCGAGAAGCGTCGAGTCGGGACTGCTGACCACGGCGAGCTCGGGCATCTCGCCGACCCCGTCGCGGATCCGGTCCACCGCCTCGAAGACGTCGCGGGCGAGCCGCTCGTACCCCTCATCGCCCAACGAGCGCAGCACCGCCCAGGCACCGGCCAGCGGTCCGCCCGACTTCGTCGACTGCATCGTGGAGTTGAGCATGGTGTAGCCCGGCCAGGCGGCCGAGGCGAAGAACTGCGGCCGCCGCAGCTCCGGGGTGCGGTGCAGCAGCACCGAGGTGCCCTTGGGGGCGTAGGCGTACTTGTGCAGGTCGACGGAGATCGAGGTGACGCCCTCGACCGCGAACGTCCAGGCCGGTACGTCCCGCCCCAGCCGGGTCGCGTAGGGCAGCACCCAGCCACCGATGCACGCGTCGACGTGGCAGCGGATCCCGCGCTCGGCCGCGGCCGCCGCGATCGCGGTGACCGGGTCGACGACCCCGTGCGCGTAGGACGGCGCCGAGGCGACGACCAGTACGGTGCGCTCGTCCATCGCCGCGGCCATCGCGGCCGGATCCGCCCGGAAGTCGGGCCCGACCGGCACCAGCACCGCCTCGACGCCGAAGTAGTGCGCGGCCTTGTGGAACGCGGCGTGCTCGCTCGTGGGGAGCACCATCCGCGGCCGCTCGATCCCGCGATGGGCATCGCGCGCGGCCTGCACCGCGAGCAGCACCGACTCGGTGCCACCGGAGGTGACCGTGCCGACGACCGTGTCCGGGGCATCGAGCAGGTCGGCGGCCGCGCCGACCACCTCGTTCTCCATCCGGAGCAGGCTCGGGAAGGCCGTCGGGTCCAGGCCGTTGGAGCCGGCGTAGGCCGCGACGGCCTCGCGGCCGATCCGGTCGATGTCGGGCAGGCCGGAGTCGTAGACGTAGGCCAGCGTGCGGCCGCCGTGCACGGGCAGGTCGGCGGCCTGCATCGCGCGGAGCTGGGTCAAGGCGTCGGTCATACGGTCACGGTCCCATCAACGTCGTCGGCAGTGAGCGAGTAGCGCCGCAGCCAGAGCAGGCTGAGGAGAGCCAGGCAGGCCGGCAGCACCGAGAAGCCGAGCGTGATCGCGGTCAGTGCCGAGTCCGGCTGGGCGACGTCGCTCCCGGTCGAGGAGCGGTAGCCGCCGATCGCGAGCACCGCGGCGTAGACGCCGGGCCCGAGCGCGAGCCCGAGGGTCTCGCCGGCGGTCCACACGCCGGTGTAGACGCCGATCCGGCTCGACCCGCTGCGCCGGGCGTCGACAGCGGCCGCGTCGGGAAGCATCGCCATCGGGAAGACCTGGCACCCGGCGTACCCGGTCCCGACGAGCACCACCGCGGCATAGACCAGCGCCACCGGCGCGGTCTGGGCGGTCGCGGCGAGCAGCGCGCCGGCGGCGAGGACGACCGAGGCGGCCACGTACCCGTTCGTCTTGCCGATCCTGGCGCCGAGCGCCGCCCACGCGGGGGTGAGCAGCAGCGCGGGGCCGACGAAGCAGACGAACAGGATCGTCGCCGCGCCGTCGCGGCCGATCACGTCGCCGGCGAGGTAGTCGACGCCGGCCAGCATCGCCCCGAACGCGACGGCCTGGATCACGAACGTGATGAGCAGCCGGCGGAAGTCGGGCGCGGCCGCGACGATCCTCAGCTGGTCGCGCAGGCTGCCCGGCCCCGGCTGGACGGTGTGGACCGGCGCCCGGCGGGTGCCGACGTACGCACTGAACACGCCGACCAGGATGAGCACCGCCATCACCACGCCCATCACGCGATAGCCGTCGCGGCCGCCGACCGCGTCGCGGATCATCGGCGCGGTCGCGCCGGCGAGCAGGATGGTGAGCGCCAGGATCGCGACCCGCCAGGTCATCAGCCGGGTGCGTTCGTCGTAGGACTCGGTCAGCTCGGCGGGCATGGCGACGTAGGGCACCTGGAAGAACGCGTACGCCGTCGCACAGGCCAGGAACAGGATCAGCACCCACAACGCCTCGAGCCCGGTCGCCATCGACGGCGCCGCGAACAGCAGCGCGAACGTCACCGCCAGCCCGATCCCGGCTCTTCGCAGCCACGGCCGCCGCGGCCCTCGTGGGTCCACGGTCCGGTCGCTGATCCGGCCCGCGATCGGGTTCAGCACGACATCCCACGCCTTCGGCGCGAACACGATGAACCCCGCCGCCAGTGCCGCGATGCCGAGGCTGTCGGTCAGGTACGGGAGCAGCATCAGGCCCGGGATCGTGCCGAACGTTCCGGTCGCCACGGAGCCGGAGCCGTAGCCGATCCGTACGCCGAGCGGGAGGGTCGGGCTGTCGGGCATGCCCGACATAGTGCCGTGGACTAGCCCTCGCCGTCCGGGATTCGCTTCATCGTCACCACAGGTAGCGGCGTACGAAAGCCTCCTTGACCGGACCGCCATGGGCGAACGCGGCGTCCACGGTCTCCTCGAGAGTGAGCGCCGCGAACGAGGTGTCGCCGTCGACGAGAAGGTCCGCGTACGCCGCAGCTGCCGCCCTCGTGCTTTGCGATTGCTTCCAGCCTGTCGGCCCGCGGCTTCGGGTTTCTTTCCTCGGGGATGCCGTGATCATCGAGGTCCGAGCCTCCCACGCGCGGCCGCCCGAAACGGCGCATACCCCGCGTTGGGTACGTGGGCGCCGATCCCGGCTGTGGCGCCGGCTCGAATAGAGGAAACTGCTCGCCGTGCCCGGCTCGCAGCGAGCCCGAACCGCCATCCTGAAAGTCGAAGTTCCTCTATGAGAAGAATCCTCGGTGGACTCCTCACCACCATCGCCCTGCTCCTCGCCTCCTTCACGATCCCCGGCTTCGTGCCGGCCGCGTCTGCCGCATCGATCGGAACGGTCACGGTGTCGGCCCCGTCGTTCAAGTTCCCCTCGTACGGGACCGGTTGCTACTACGGCAACGACTACAAGGTCACCGTTCCCGTCAGCGGCCTCGGTGGCGAAGGTGGTGACATCGACGTCGAGCTGCGCGTCACCGCCCCCGACAGGTCCATCTTCGACATGAACTTCGACTACAGGTCCGTGACGGCCAACGGCACGTACACGTTCACCCTCGACGGGTCCATGTTCTGCCACTACCTCGACAAACGAGGCACCTACACCGCCAAGGCCATCGTGACGGTCGTCGACTGGGAGACGTTCGCCGAGACGAAACGGACCGCCACGAAGACGTTCACCGTATCGAACACTCGCCGTGCCTCGCAGATCGCCTATAGCGGCAAGACGAAGTCCGGCGACCACTCGTGGAAGGTCACCGGCACGCTCACCAGGAACGGTGTCCGCCAGGTCGGGAAGACCGTGAAGCTGCAGGTGAAGAAGGACGGCGTCTGGCGCACGGTGAGGTCGGCGAAGACATCGGGGCAGGCCGGCAGGCGGGGGACAGTCGCGATCGTGTGGAACCCGCCCAGCTCGCGCAACTACCGGCTGTACTACGCCGGTGACGCGTACACGTACGCCGACGCGTCTGGGGCGTTCTGGCTCCGGAACCGCTAGCTCGACGAGGCGACGTGGGAGTCCTGAGGTCACCTGGTGACCTCAGGCCTCCCACGTCCCTTCGCCGGCGGGCTCGAGCTCGGGTCGTGGAGGTGCCGAGTAGGTTGGCGCCATGCCGCTCGAGACCGGTGCCGTCGCGCCCGACTTCACGCTCCCCGCCCAGGACGGTACGTCCGTCACCCTCTCGTCACTGATCGAGAAGGGTCCCGTGGTGCTCTTCTTCTATCCGGCCGCCGAGACGCCGGTGTGCACCAAGGAGGCCTGCCACTTCCGCGACCTCGCCGGTGAGTTCGAGGCGATCGGCGCCCACCGGCTCGGGATCAGCAAGGACAGCGTGGAGAAGCAGGCCGGCTTCGCCGCCAACCACGACCTCGACTATCCCGTCCTCTCCGATCCTTCCGGTTCGGTGGCCGAGCTCTACGGCGTGAAGCGCAGCCTCCTCGGCAAGCTCGGTCCGCTGCAGCGTACGACCTTCGTGATCGGCACCGACGCTCGGATCAAGGCCGTCGTCGAGGGCATGCTCAAGGCCGAGATCCACGCCGACGAGGCCCTCGCCGCGCTCAGGGATGACGTGGAATGACAACCACCGTCGCCGTCACCGGGACCACGGGCTTCGTCGGCGGTGCCGTCGCCCGTGCGCTCGGCGGCTCAGGCGCCACCCTCCGACTTCTCGTACGTGACACCGCCAGGGCCCCCGAGATCCCGGGAGCCGAAGTGTTCGCGGTCACCTACGGCGACAGCGAGGCCGCGGTGAGAGCGCTCGACGGCGTACAGACCGTGCTCATGGTCTCGGCCTCGGAGTCGGCGGACCGCCTGGAGCAGCACCTCACCTTCGTCGACGCCGCCGCATCGGCAGGGGTCGAGCACATCGTCTACACATCCTTCTTCGGTGCCGCGCCGGATGCCGTCTTCACGCTCGCGCGCGACCACTTCGCTACCGAGGAGCGGATCAAGGAGAGCGGGATGGACTACACCCTGCTGCGCGACAACTTCTACCTCGACTTCCTCCCCTCGTTGGTCGGAGAGGACGGCGTCATCCGTGGTCCGGCCGGCAACGGGCGCTTCGCGGCGGTCGCACGGGCCGACGTGGCGCGCTCCGCCGTCGCGACGCTCACGGCGCCGCAGGATCACCGAGGACTCACCTACGACCTCACCGGCCCCGAGGCGCTCACGATGAGCGAGGTCGCGGACATCCTCACCGAGCACCGCGGGCATGAGGTGCGCTATCACGACGAGACGATCGAGGAGGCCTACGCGTCGCGTCGCCGATGGGAGGCGCCCGACTGGCAGTACGACGCCTGGGTCTCCACCTACACCGCGATCGCCGCAGGTCAGCTCGACGGAGTCAGCACCGCCGTCGCCACTCTCACCGGGCGCGAGCCCCTCAGCCTTCGCGCCTACCTCGCCGCGAGCGAGTAGGCCTCAGGCGCCGGGCCAGTCCGGTGGTGTCACTCCTGACGGAGGCGTCGGTCGCACAGGCGTCCGACCCAGTTGTGGACTGGCGCGAAGCCCAGCCCAAACGGCGGGACTCACGACGGATCAGGCTCTGTGGGTCATAGTCACGCAGCCGCCCGACTTCTTGGCCACACGCATGGCACGATCTGAGAGGTCCAACAAGGGAGGCACCCCAGGGGGCGCCGCGGTGGACCACAGTGCGACGCCGATCGACGCGCTCGGGGTCACCGTCTTCGGAGTCGGGTCGAGGGGTGTTGTGACAGTGATCGGTGTGCACAACTGCTCCGAGATCTGTTCGAGCGCTGCTGCCGCAGGCTGATACGGGAGAATCATGACGAACTCGTCGCCGCCGAATCGACCCGCGAGGCTACCGTCATCCCGCGTCCGCAGTCGCTTGCCGATCTCCGCGAGGACCGCGTTTCCGGCCAGGTGCCCGAATGTCGAGTTCACATCCTTGAATCGATCGAGGTCGATCCACAGCATCGCTTGCGCTTGGCCTCTGGCCAGCAGCACGGCGGCCTCCGACTCCCACTGATCCCGCGTCAAGAGGCCGGTGAGGCCGTCACGGTTCAATGCCTCGACCTGCGCGATGAACTTGCCGACTTCGGCTTGGAGCTCTTGAGTCCGCTCTCGCGCCTCGTCCAGCTTGCGCGCCTCGAGGTGTCGGCGATGCCTCTGCCAGAGTCCGTAGCCGAATGCGCCAGCGGTTGCGGTGAGCAAGGCGATCGGGAGCCTTGCCACTGGGCATCATCCCTCGCGCGCCGTTGTCAGGACAGACCGGGACGGACACTCCGTTACCGGCCAGCCGGCGTCGCAGCGTACCGATGAGATCGCTGTATTTGGTGCGCTTGAGGTAGGACGGCAGCAACGGTTACAACCGTGTTGGGGCACGGTTTCGAGGCCGTTGCAGTCGCGTTGGTGTCGTGATGAGACAGGACGACATGAGGCTCTTTGAGTCACCGCACGACCCGGCTGGTTCGAGGGGTCGAGCGCGTTGGTCGAGGCCGGCTGAGTCCAGCCGTCGGCTCAGGGCTTGAAGACGACCTTCACCATCCCGTCGGACTTCTCCTGGAAGGACTTGTACGCCTCCGGAGCCTCGCTCAGGGGGAGGTGATGGGTGGCGAACGAGTCCACGCCGAGCGGGTCCTCGTCGCTCTCGAGGAACGGCATCAGGTCGGCAGTCCAGGCGCGTACGTTGGCCTGGCCCATGCGGATGCTGACCTGCTTGTCGAAGAGCTGCATCATCGGGAACGGGTCCATCGCGCCGCCGTAGACGCCGGCGATCGAGACGGTGCCACCGCGGCGTACGGAGTCGAAGGCGGTGTGGAGCGCGGCCATCCGGTCGACGCCGGCGGCCTGCATCACCGGGCGGTTCACGGCTCCCGGCATGGTGGCCAGCAGCTTGGTCATCCCCTCGACGATGGGCGAGCCGTGGGCCTCCATCCCCACGGCGTCGATGACGGCGTCGGCTCCGCGGCCGTTGGTCAGGTCGCGTACCCGTTCGGCGACATCACCCGAGTCGAGGTCGATCGTCTCGGCTCCACGCTGCCGCACCCGGTCGAGTCGCTCGGGCTCGCGGTCCACGCTGATGACCCGGTGGCCGGCGTCGAGCGCGAAGCGGCTCACCATGTCGCCGATGGGACCGACGCCGAGGACCAGCACGGTGCTCTCCGGGTCGGGGTCGGCGTACTTCAGCGCCTGCCAGGCGGTGGGCAGTACGTCGGAGAGGAAGAGGAACCGGTCGTCGGCCGGACCGTGCGGGACCTTGATCGGCAGCTCGTTGCCGAAGGGGACACGTAGGTACTCGGCCTGTCCGCCCGGGACCTGGCCGTAGAGCGAGCTGTAGCCGAAGAGACTGGCGCCGGTGCCCTGGTCCCGGTTCTGGGTGGTCTCGCACTGCGAGTGCAGGCTGTGCCGGCACATCCAGCAGGTGCCGCAGCTGACGTTGAACGGCACCACGACGCGGTCGCCGACGCTCACCTCGCGAACCGCGGGGCCGACCTCGGTCACCACCCCCATCGGCTCGTGCCCGACCACGTCTCCCGGTGTCATGAACCCGGTGAGCACCTCGTAGAGGTGCAGGTCGGAACCGCACAGTCCCGTCGAGGTGATCTCGACGATGATGTCGTCGCCCTCGATGATGCGCGGATCAGGGACGTCGTCCACGCGGATGTCGCGCCTTCCTTGCCAGGTGACTGCCTTCATGGATGTGCCTCCTTGGGATCGAGTCACACCTGCGGTACCCGGATCCGTGGAATCAAGCCTGGCGAGCGGCTGTGCTGAACCCGGGCGTGGTGGGTACCGGTGAGATTCACAGCAGACCGGCCGCAGGGAGGGCGTGGACAACATGAAGGTGGTCGTCATCGGCGCGTCGGGAAACCTCGGCAGCGCTGCCATCCGGGCACTCACCGCAGACGGGGCCGCCGAGGTCGTCGCCGTTGCCCGCCGAGCTCCGGACGGCCCTCGGACCAACGAGCATGCCTCCGTCGAATGGCGGGTGGCCGATGTGTCGACGGCCAACCTGGAGCCGGTGGTCGAGGGGGCCGACGCGGTCGTGCACCTCGCCTGGAAGTTCCAGCCGACCCACCGCCCCGAGGAGACCTGGGCCACCAACGCCGTCGGCACCCGCCGGGTCCTCGAGGCCGTGGCCCGGGCAGGTGTCCCGGCGCTCGTGTGCGTCTCGTCGGTGGCGGCCTACTCGCCGGTCGATCACGACGACCCCGTCGACGAGACCTGGGAGACCGACGGTGCGTCCTCGGCCGCGTACTGCCGGGAGAAGGCGTACGTCGAACGGGCCCTGGACGCCTTCGCCTGCAGCCACCCCGAGGTCCGTCTGGTCCGGGTTCGGCCCGCGTTCGTCTTCCAGCGCTCCGCGGCCAGCGAGCAGCGTCGCATCTTCGGCGGCGCCCTGGCCCGGCCGGAGCTCTTCGATCGGCGGCGCATCCCGGTGGTGCCGGTGCCTGCAGGCCTGCGGTTCCAGGCCGTCCACGCCGGAGACGTCGGCCGGGCCCTGGCCACCGCGGCGACCACCGATGTGACGGGCGCGTTCAACCTGGCCGGTGATGGCGTCATCGGCCGCGACGAGCTCGGCGAGCTGATGGACGCTCGAACGGTCGAGGTCCCGCCACGTCTCGCGCGCCATGGCCTGGAGGGTGCCTGGCACGCCCGGCTCGCGCCGGTCCCAGGCAGCCTGCTGGACGCGGTCATGCAGCTGCCGCTGATGTCGACCACCCGTGCCGAGCTCGAGCTCGGTTGGCAACCACGCCACTCGGCCATGGACGCGTTCGAGGCCGTCCTCTCCGGGATCCCGCAGAAGGCGGGCAGCGAGCTCCCGCCGTTAAGACCCTGACCTCCACGAGAAGGAGCAGCCATGAACGACGACATGTTGCACGCCTACCTGCAGCACCACTGGGCAGGGTCGAGCGCCGGAGCCGCCATGTTCGAGCGAGTCGGTCGCTCCCACTCCGACACCGACGTGGCCGCCCGGGTACGACAGCTGGCGACCGAGATCAACGAGGACCGGGAGCAGCTGCGGCAGATCATCATGGCGACGGGAGCCACTCCCTCGCGCATCGCCGCCACGACGGGACGGGCCATGGAGTTCGCCGGCCGGTTCAAGCCGAACGGCCGGCTGGTACGGCGCTCGCCGCTCTCGGACCTCTTCGAGCTGGAGGCGCTACGTGACGCGGTGACCGCCAAGCGGGCCGGGTGGCAGCTGCTGCGTGCCGCCACCGAGGGGGATGAACGTGTCGACCCGCTGCAGCTGGACGAGCTCATCCGCCGCGCCGGCGACCAGATCACCCGGCTCGAGGACCTGCACCTGCGGGTCGGCCGTACGGTGATCGGCGCATGACGGTGATGCTCACGGGTTATCAGGTGGCATGACGTCACCGACTTGTCTGATCCTGAACTGCACCCTCAAACGCTCGCCCGACGAGTCCAGCTCAGCGCTGCTCGGGTCCCAGATCCTCTCGGCGCTCATGGACTACGAGGTGAAGGGCGAGATGGTCCGGGTCGTCGACCACGACGTCCGCTTCGGAGTCTCGACCGACGAGGGTGACGGCGACGCGTGGCCGCAGCTGCGCGAGCGGATTCTCCCAGCGTCCAGCCCTTGGCCCGTGCGGCTCGCCGGGAAAGCACCCGTTCACGGGATGCTGGCCACCTTCGCGCCTGAGGATCATGGCCGGTGACAGGCATCCCGGATGTGACGCCGCTCGCGGCCGACCGTGCCGCAGCGGTGCACCCTCTCAGCGAAGGAGTCCGATCGATGTTGACCAAAGCTCTTCTGGTGCGTCTCGAGGCGCTACCGGGCAAGGAAGCAGATCTCGCAGATTTCCTCACGAAAGCGCGGACGATCGTGATGGCAGAGCCCGGCACCTTCGCCTGGTTCGCCATCCAGTTCGGCCCCTCGAGCTTCGGCGTGTTCGACGTGTTCCCCGACGACGAAGCCAGGGACGCCCACCTCGCCGGCGGAGTTGGTCAGGCGCTCGGGCCGAACACCGGCGTCCTCTTCTCGGAGCCGCAGGTCGAGAAGATCGACATCCTGGCCGACAAGGTCCCGGAGTAGTCGCGGAGGCAGTAGTCCCGCAGGCGACTGGGCAGCGACCCCTGACGCTGGAAGACATTGGAAGATGTTTTCCAGCGTCAGGGGCCGCTTCTTGGTCTCCGGCCTGGGCCCGGATGCAGATCATGAGTACGGGCTGGGCAGACTCGACGCGTCCTGTCATCGGCCCTGCGAAGTGGTATGGCCACCCGTGGCGCGTGCGCGTAGTGTGGGGGATCTCTCCTTGGATCCGGTGAACGGTGGCCACAATGAACGGTCTGAGCCTTGGGATCCCCGGGGTCGGCGTTGTCAGCCCAGGAACGCACTTCTGTGCGCTCTATTCGGGTCCGGCCGAGCGCGACCGGTTGTTGTACCCCTTCCTCGAGGAGGGGCTGCGGCAGGGCGACAAGTGTCTGTGCCTGATCGATGATGTCGAGCCGGCGCTGGTCAGGGACCTGGCCGTGGGACAGCCCGGCCCGGACTTCTCGCGACGATCGGCTCAGCTCGACGTCGAACGATCATCGGACGTCTACCTGAGGTCGGGGGAGTTCAGCGTCGATGGCATGGTGACCTTCCTCTCCGAGAGCGTGGACGCGGCGGTCGCAGACGACTTCGACCTGCTCAGAGCCGCCGGCGAGATGTCGTGGGTGCTGCCCGGCGCCCCGGGCTGGGACGAGCTGTTCATCTACGAGTCGTCCCTGAACCACGTCGTCGAGGAGGTGCCCGCCATCCTCATGTGTCTGTACGACCTGAGGAAGTTCGGGGCCGAGATGCTCGTCGAAGTACTCCACACCCACCCCACGGTCCTGCTGGACGGCACGGTGATCAAGAACCCCCATTACGTGAATCCGACCGCGTACCAGGGGGCTGCCAGAGCTGCCGCGGCGCCCCGGTATCCCTTGGTCAGGGTAGACGTGGGCGACGGGGACGGGACAGATCACGGGTGGGCCTCGCTCACCGACGCCGAGCTGAGGATCGTCTCCCGTGTCTCCCAGGGGAAGTCGAACCGCAGGGTCGCCGACGAGCTCTGCGTCTCCCGCCACACGGTGGACGCCCATCTCAAGCACATCTACCTCAAGATCGACGTCCACTCTCGAGTCGAGCTGACCGTTCTGGCGCTGCGGCACCGCCTCCCCAGCGGCTAGCCAGAGGCGACCCCGGCCGGTGAAAAAGCACCCGTTCACGGGATGCGGGCGACCTCGGCCCGCGAGAAGCATGGTCGTAACACATGCTTCCGGCGAATGGAGAGGTCATGGGCAGGGCAGTCGGTATCGACCTGGGAACGACGAACTCGGTGATCGCGGCGACCGAAAATGGGCAGCCGCAGGTCATCCCCAACACAGAGGGCAACCGGACGACGCCGTCCGTGGTCGCCTTCTTGGAGAACGGCGAGCGCCTGGTCGGCCAGATGGCCCGGCGACAGGCGATCCTCAACCCGAAAGGGACGATCTACTCCGCGAAGCGTTTCATCGGCCACAAGTACGACGAGGTCAGCAGCGAGATGAACACGGTCTCCTTCGACGTCGTCGAAGGCCCCGACGGCACGGCCCGATTTCAGGTCGACGGCAAGCTCTACGCACCCGAGGAGATCTCGGCGCAGGTGCTCCGCAAGCTGGTCGACGACGCCGGGAAGTTCCTCGGCGAGCGGGTCACCGAGGCGGTCATCACCGTCCCGGCTCACTTCAACGACGCGCAGCGTCAGGCCACGAAGGACGCCGGCAAGATAGCCGGGCTCGAGGTCCTCCGGATCATCAACGAGCCCACGGCTGCCGCCCTCGCGTACGGGATGGACAAGCTCGAGAACGAGACCGTGCTGGTCTTCGACCTCGGCGGCGGCACGTTCGACGTGAGCATCCTGACCGTCGGAGACGGCGTGGTCGAGGTCCGATCCACTGCCGGTGACACGCATCTCGGAGGCGACGACTTCGATCGACGCATCGTCGACTACCTGGCCGACGAGTTCAAGAAGTCCAACGGCATCGACCTCCGCGACGACTCCCAGGCTCTCCAGCGCCTCTTCGAGGCCGCCGAGAAGGCCAAGGTGGAGCTGTCGGCGGTCACCCAGACCGCTGTCAACCTCCCCTTCGTCACCGCTGACGCCTCCGGCCCCAAGCACCTCAACGTCAACCTGATGAGGTCCACCTTCGATCAGCTCACCGCAGACCTCGTCGAGCGCTGTCTCGGCCCGGTCAAGCAGGCCATGGAGGACGCCAAGGTCACCGCCGACGACATCGACGAGGTCATCCTCGTGGGTGGGTCCACGAGGATCCCGGCCGTGCAGGCACTGGTACGCCGCCTGACCGGTGGCAAGGACCCCAACATGACCGTCAACCCGGATGAGGTCGTGGCCATCGGCGCGGCCGTCCAGGCGGCGATCATCAAGGGCGATGTCAAGGACGTGCTGCTGCTCGACGTGACACCTCTGTCGCTGGGTCTGGAGACGATGGGTGGGGTGATGACCAGGGTCATCGACCGCAACACCACCATCCCGGCCCGACGGACCGAGGTCTTCAGCACCGCGGAGGACAACCAGTCCGCCGTCGACGTCGTCGTGCTCCAGGGCGAGCGGGAGAGAGCGGCCGACAACCGCGTGCTGGCCAGGTTCCGGCTCGAGGACATCCGGCCGGCGCCGCGCGGGGTGCCCCAGATCGAGGTGACCTTCGACATCGACGCCAACGGCATCCTGCACGTCTCGGCGCGCGACAAGGACACCGGTGCCGAGCAGCAGGTGACCATCAGTGAGACCTCCACCCTCAGCCAGGAGGAGGTCGACCGGATGATCAAGGACGCCGAGACCCATCGTGGCGAGGATGCCGCCCTGCGTGAGCGGGTCGATGCCCGCAACGAGCTCGACTCGGTGGCCTACCAGGTGAGCAAGTCCCTCGAAGAGGCCGGCGCCTCGGTGCCCGAGCACGACCGTGCTCGGGCCGAGATGCTGGTCGAGGAGGCCAAGCAGGCCGTCGAGGGTGACGAGCCCGTGGACCGCCTGCGCGCGCTGACGGGAGAGCTCCACCAGATGAGCCAGGTGCTGAGCGCCGCATCCCGCGGTGGCGGTGGACCGTCGACCGGGCCGGCAAGCGCCTCCGACACCCCTGACAGCGATGACGACGACGTCATCGACGCCGAGTTCACGTCGAACTGACGGCCATGTCTGATCACGAGGCACCGATGACCGAGGCCCGCGAGGACGAGGCACCGACGGACGACGCGCCCGAACCTGTCGACCAGGCGCGCCAGATCGCCGAGCTGGAGGATGCCTGGCGGCGTACGGCTGCCGAGCTGGACAACTTCCGCAAGCGTTGCGCGCGCGACGTGGCCCGTGGCCGCGAGCAGGAGCGGGCGGCGGTGGCCACCCGCTGGCTGCCCGTCCTGGACAACCTGGAGCGGGCGCTCGAGCACGCGTCGTCCGACCCCGACTCGGTGGTCGAGGGCGTCCGAGCCGTGCTCGCCCAGGCGGTCGGCGTCCTCGCCGACCTCGGCTACCCGCGCCGCGACGACGACGGCCGGGCCTTCGACCCCGCCGTGCACGAGGCGGTCAGCACCGTGTCCGGTGAGGGGCTCGTGCCCGGCACCGTGGCGCAGGTCGTACGCCCCGGGTACGGGCCCGACGACAAGCTCCTGCGTCCGGCCGCGGTCGTGGTGGCCACCAGGGCATCCTGATGGCCAAAGACTTCTACGAGGTCCTCGGGGTCTCTCGCGATGCCGACCCGGACGAAATCCAACGCGCCTATCGCAAGCTGGCGCGCCAGAACCACCCCGACGTCAACAAGGACCCCGGCGCCGAGGAGCGGTTCAAGGACATCGCCGAGGCCTACGACGTACTCTCGGATCCCGAGCTGCGCCGCCGTTACGACGCCTTCGGTGAGGACTTTCGGCGCGTCCCTCCCGACACCGATCCGGCCGCTTGGCGTCAGTCCCGGACCTATGCCGACGCCGGGGCAGGCGCTCGCGGCGGCTGGTCGTCGGGGGCCGGTCCGTCGGCAGGTTTCGGAGCCGGCGACTTCGGTGAGGAGATCGACATCGAGGACCTGCTCGGCGGGATCTTCGGCGGGCGCGGACGGGGTGGTCGGGCCAGGGGCGGCTGGGGACCAGGCCCGGTCCCGGGCTCCGACCACGAGGCCGAGGTGGAGGTCTCGGTCGAGGAGGCCTACCACGGCACCGAGCGCAGCCTCACGATCAGCGGCCCCGACGGCCCCCGCACCCTCGACGTCACCATCCCCGCCGGCGTGGTCGACGGTCAGCGGATCCGGCTGCGGGGCCAGGGCGGTCCTGGCAGCGGCTCGGCAGCGGACGGAGACCTCTACCTGGTGGTCCGGATCGCCGCCCACCCGCGCTACCGCGTCGAGGGTCGTGACCTGCACGCACTCCTACCGATCGCTCCCTGGGAGGCCGCCCTGGGTGCGTCGGTGTCGATCGAGACTCCCGGCGGAACCGCCACGGTGAAGGTCCCGGCGGGCTCGTCCAGCCACCGTCGGTTGCGGCTCAAAGGCCGCGGGCTTCCCCACCGACGGGGCGATCCGGGGAACTTCTACGCCGAGCTGCAGGTCCGCGTGCCCAAGACCCTCACCGACGAGGAGCAGCGCCTCTTCGAGGAGCTCGCCAAGGTGTCCGGCTTCGACGCGAGGAGCAGACGATGAGAGCGGTCACGAATTACGCCCTCGCCCGGCCCTACCGGCTCAGTCTCGAGAGCTATGCACAGGTCACCGGCGTACACCCCGAGCTCGTACGCCGCCTGGTCGCTCTCGGACTGCTCGACGTCACCCGTGATGCGCAGGGCCGCTTGTGGTTCCACCCCTCCCAGGTGAAGGAGATGGCCAGGATCCAGCGGCTGCGGATGAGTCTGAACCTCAGCTACTGCGCCGTCGGGCTGGTCGTCGAGCTGCTCGACAGGATCGCTGAACTGGAGAAGGCACAACAACGCATGGCACGACGAGGAGACGCTCCATGGACATGAACAGACTGACCCAGAAGTCGCAGGAGGCTCTGCACGACGCCCAGACCAAGGCGCTGCGCTTCGGCCACGTCGAGGTGGACGGGGAGCATCTGCTGCTCGCACTGCTCGACCAGGCGGAGGGCCTGGTGGCGCCGCTGCTCGCCCGGGCGGGGGCCGATCCTGACCGGCTGCGCGAGGAGCTCGAAGCCGAGCTCGGCCGCCGCCCGCGGGTCAGCGGGCCGGGGGTGACTCCCGGGCAGGTGCACATCACCCAGCGGCTCTCGCGACTGCTCGACACGGCTGACCGCGAGGCCCGAAGGCTCAAGGACGAGTACGTCTCGGTCGAGCACCTCGTGATCGCTCTGGTGGAGGAGGGCTCGGGATCATCCGCCGGGCGGCTTCTCCACGCTCAGGGATTGACCCGGGACGCGTTCCTGGCTGCGCTGACCGAGGTGCGCGGTCACCAGAGGGTGACGTCGGCGACCCCCGAGGGAACGTACGAGGCGCTGGAGAAGTACGGCCGCGACCTCGTCGCAGCGGCGGGGGCGGGCAAGCTCGAGCCGGTGATCGGCCGCGATTCCGAGATCCGCCGGACCGTCCAGATCCTGTCGCGCAAGAGCAAGAACAACCCAGTCCTCATCGGCGAGCCCGGAGTGGGCAAGACGGCGATCGTCGAGGGCCTGGCGCAGCGGATCGCCGACGGCGATGTGCCCGAGGGCCTGCGGGACAAGACGGTCTTCGCCCTGGACATGGGGGCCCTCGTCGCCGGGGCGAAGTACCGCGGCGAGTTCGAGGAGCGGCTGAAGGCCGTGCTCAACGAGGTGCAGTCCGCCGAGGGACACATCCTGCTGTTCGTCGACGAGCTGCACACGGTGGTCGGCGCGGGCGGCGGCGAGGGCGCGATGGATGCCGGCAACATGCTCAAGCCGCTGCTCGCCCGCGGCGAGCTGCACATGATCGGCGCGACCACCCTCGACGAGTACCGCACGCACATCGAGAAGGACGCGGCCCTCGAGCGTCGCTTCCAGCCTGTCATCGTCGACGAGCCCGACGAGGAGGACGCCCTCTCGATCCTGCGCGGGCTCCGCGAGCGGCTCGAGGTCTTCCACGGCGTGAAGATCCACGACGGCGCCCTGGTGGCAGCGGTGACCCTGAGTCACCGCTACATCTCCGACCGTTTCCTGCCCGACAAGGCCATCGACCTCGTCGACGAGGCCTGCGCGATGCTGCGCACCGAGATCGACTCGATGCCCGCCGAGCTCGACGAGCTCACCAGACGCGTGACCCGGATGGAGATCGAGGAGGCGGCACTCTCGGAGGAGGAGGACGCCGCGAGCAGGGCCCGCCTCGAGGAGCTGCGCAAGGAGCTGGCCGACGCGCGGGCCGAAGCAGATGCCCTACGCGCGCAGTGGGAGGCGGAAAGGTCGGCGCTTCGCGAGGTGCAGTCCCTCCGCCAGGAGCTGGAGCAGGTACGGCTGGAGAGCGAGCGGGCCGAGCGCGAGTACGACCTCAACCGAGCGGCATCCCTGCGACACGGCCAGCTGCCGGAGATCCAGCGGCGGCTGGAGGCGGCCGAGTCCCGACTCGCCGGCAAGCAGGGTGGCCGCCGGCTGCTGCGCGAGGTCGTGACCGCCGACGAGATCGCCGACATCGTGTCGCGCTGGACCGGCATCCCGGTCACGCGTCTGCAGGAAGGGGAGCGCGACAAGCTGCTCCGCCTCGACGAGGTGCTCCACGAACGTGTCATCGGGCAGGACGAGGCTGTCCAGGTGGTGGCCGACGCCGTCGTCCGCGCCCGCTCAGGCATCAAGAACCCCCAGAGGCCCATCGGGTCGTTCATCTTCCTGGGCCCCACCGGCGTCGGGAAGACGGAGCTGGCCAAGACGCTGGCGGCCGCCCTGTTCGACACCGAGGAGAACATGGTCCGGATCGACATGAGCGAGTATCAGGAGCGGCACACCGTCAGCCGGCTGGTCGGAGCACCTCCCGGCTACGTCGGCTATGAGGAGGGCGGCCAGCTCACCGAGGCGGTGCGGCGCAAGCCCTACTCGGTGGTCCTGCTCGACGAGATCGAGAAAGCCCACGTGGACGTCTTCAACACGCTGCTCCAGGTGCTCGATGACGGCCGCCTGACCGACTCCCACGGCCGGACCGTCGACTTCCGCAACACGGTGCTGATCATGACTTCCAACATCGGCTCGGAGTACCTGCTCGAGGGAGTCACCGCCGGCGGCGAGGTCAAGGACGAGGCGCGCTCGATGGTGATGAGCACCTTGCAGTCGCACTTCCGTCCGGAGTTCCTCAACCGGGTCGACGAGATCGTGATGTTCAAGCCGCTGACGCTCGCCGAGATCGAGCGCATCGTCGATCTCCAGCTCGAAGAGCTGCACGAGCGGCTGGCCGAGATGCGGATCACTCTCGACGTCACGGCCGCTGCGCGGCGCTTCATCGCCGACCAGGGATTCGACCCGGCGTACGGCGCCCGACCGCTGCGACGGCTCATCTCCCGTGAGGTGGAGACCCAGGTCGGCCGATCGCTGCTGCGCGGCGACGCGGCCGACGGAGGCGCGATCTCGGTCGACGTCGTCGACGGGAAGATCACGGTGACGCCGGCCCCCGTCCCCTCAGAAGAGCAGGCAGTGGCATGACCGCGACCACCGAGAAGTCGACCAAGGTCGAGTGCACCAACTGCGGAGCCAAGAACCGGGTTCCGGCGGTTGCCGAGGGCACGCCACGCTGCGGGAGGTGCGGCACGCCGCTTCCCTGGGTGGTCGACGCCACCGACGAGGAGTTCCACGCCGTCGTCGACGAGGCGAGCCCGCCCGTGCTGGTCGACGTGTGGGCGCCGTGGTGCGGCCCCTGCCGGATGGTGAGCCCGGCCTTGGAGAAGCTGGCAGGAGAGATGGCCGGCAACCTCAAGCTCGTGAAGGTCAACGCCGACGACAACCCCGCGGTGAGCCAGAGGTTCGAGGTCCGGTCGATCCCGACGCTGGTCCTCCTGGACCACGGCACGGTCATCGACACACAGATCGGGGCCCTCCCGGTGCACCAGCTGCGTACGTGGCTGGAGTCCAAGCTGCCGGCGAAGTCGTGATGGCCGCCATCCCGCCGCACATCGGCGCCGACCCGCACCTCGGCATCATCCGGCCCGTGCCGCCGCCCGCCCAGCGCGCCTGTGCGGAGTGCGTACGGCTCGGCACCCCCTGGGTGCACCTGCGCCAGTGCCTGACCTGTGGCCAGGTGGGCTGCTGCGACTCATCACCCATGCGCCACGCGCGCGCTCATGCCGCCGGGACGGGCCACGTCATCGTGCGCTCGATCGAGCCGGGAGAGAACTGGAGATGGTGCTATGTCGACGAGCAGTTCGTCTGAGGTCGAGCTCGCGGAGCTACCCGAGACCCCCGACACCACCGGCGCCTACCCCCGGCTCAGCGACGAACAGATCATGCTGCTCTCGCAGTATGGCGAGCGGAAGGCGCTGACCGAGGACACGATGCTGTTCTGCGAGGGGGATCGCGACTGCGGCCTGTTCGTCGTGCTGGACGGCAGGGTCCGGGTCGTCCAGGAGGACGGCCCGGAGGGAGAGCCGCGTGTCATCGCCGTCCACGGCCGGGGTCGCTTCGTGGGTGACCTCTCGATCCTGACCGGGCAGGCGGTCTATGTCACCGCCGTCGCCCAGACCGACGTGGAGGTGCTCGAAGTCCCCTACGACCGGCTCAAAGAGGCGGTCACCCAGGATCAGGCGCTCGGAGATCTGATCCTGCGGGCCTTCATCCTGCGCCGCAACCTACATGCCGACCTCGGCGCCGGCCTGCGGATCATCGGCTCCCGCTACTCGGCCGACACCCGCCGGCTGAGGGACTTCGCGAGCCGCAACCGCATCCCGTCTCGCTGGGAGGACGTGGAGGAGGACCCCGAGGCGGAGGAGACCCTGCGGGCGTTCGGCATCCCACCCGACCAGACCCCCGTGGTGATCTGGAAAGGGCACACGGTTCTGCGCAACCCCAGCACCACCGAGCTGGCCGACCTCATCGGACTACGAGCGGCGCCGAGCCGGGAGGCGTACGACCTCGTCGTGGTCGGCGCCGGGCCTGGCGGACTGGCCGCGGCGGTCTACGCCGCCTCCGAGGGGCTCTCGACGGTCGTCCTGGACGCGCTCGCCACCGGCGGGCAGGCGGCCACGTCGTCCCAGATAGAGAACTACCTGGGTTTCCCCGCAGGTATCAGCGGGGCCGAGCTGGCCGACCGCGCCGTGGTGCAGGCCCGCAAGTTCGGCGCTGCCTTCAGCATCCCCGGCGAGGCGGCCTCGCTCACCCGGGCCGACGGCTATCACGTGGTGGGGCTGGCGGAGGGGGAGTCCCTCATCGCGCACGCCGTACTCGTCGCCACGGGTGTGCGCTACCGGCGTCTCGAGGTCCCGGGTACGGACCGCCTCGAGGGCGGCAGCGTCTACTACGCCGCCACCGAGTTCGAGGCCCGGCTGTGCCGACAGGACCCCGTCACCGTCGTGGGCGGCGGGAACTCGGCCGGCCAAGCGGCCTGCTTCCTGGCCCGTCAGTCGCCGGGGGTCAACCTGGTCATCCGCCACGACGACCTGCGCAGAGACATGTCCCGCTATCTGGCCGACCGCGTCGAGCAGTCGCCACGCATCAAGGTCTGGCGCAACAGCGAGGTGTGCGAGCTCATCGGGGAGAACGCGCTCGAGGAGGTGCTGGTGCGCCACCTCCACTCGGGAGAAGAGCACCGCGTCGCGACGACAGCCCTGTTCGTGATGATCGGCGCGGCCCCGCACACCGGTTGGCTCCAGGGAGCGATCCCGCTGGACACGAAGGGGTTCATCCTCACCGGGGCCGCGGCAGACGGCTCCGACGGCATGTTCGAGACCCGCCGCGAGGGCGTGTTCGCCGTGGGCGACGTACGCAGTGGCTCGGTCAAGCGTGTCGCCTCTGCCGTCGGCGAGGGCTCGGTCGCGATCCGCCACGTCCATGAGTACCTGGAAGCCGCGGGACGTCGGTGAGGGCTCGCCGCCGCCGAGAAGACACAAACCAGGAGGAACAGATGACCACCTACAAAGTCGGCTACTTCGTCGGAAGCCTGTCGTCGACATCGATCAACCGCATCCTGTCCAGGGCCCTCATCCGGGTGGCCCCGGACGACCTGGAGTTCAGCGAGATCCCGATCGGCAACCTGCCGCTGTACAGCCCGGACTTCGACAACGACTATCCGCCCGCAGCCCGGGCGCTCAAGGACTCGATCGCCGCCGTCGACGCGGTGCTCTTCGTCACCCCGGAGTACAACCGCTCCATCCCCGGAGCGTTGAAGAACGCGATCGACTGGGCGTCCCGACCCTGGGGACAGAACTCCTTCGACCACATCCCGGCCGCGGTGATCGGAGCCTCCATCGGCCAGATCGGCACCGCCATGGGCCAACAGACCCTGCGTGGTGTCCTCAGCTTCTGCAACGCTCGCCAGATGACCTCACCCGAGGCCTACATCCAGTACTCACCCGAGGTCTTCCAGGACGACGGCGAGATCACCGACGAGTCCACCAAGGAGTTCCTCCGCGGCTACATGGCCGAGTTCCGTACCTACATCGACATGGTCCTCACCGTCCTGCCGCGCCGACGAGACTGACGGTCGCTGGTCACCCCTGCCGTGCGCTCTGCGGCGACTCCTGTCGGTACGTGTAGGCGGCGGCCCGGACCACCTCGTCGCTCTCCAGACCCGCTCCGAGAGCGCCGCCCAGTGTCGCGAGCGAGCTGGTGAGCCACGCCAGCTTCACGTAGTCGCCAGCTCCTACGGCATGCCCGACGCCCTCCTCGAGCAGCTGCGTGGGCACCAGCACCGGTGAGGTCGCCAGCGCGAGCAGGAACAGCGCGACGTAGAGGAAGAGCACACCCAGAACGACCGTTGCCGCGGTGGCCAGGTTGAAGAGGGTCACCTGCTTACGACCGGCCGGATGGGACGTGTGCTCCCACAGGCCGGCTCCGACGATCAGCGAGATCGTGATCCCGGCGAGCGACCCGACCGCGATCACCGAGAGCCGGACCCAGCCGAGCTCGGCGCTCAGCGCCCAGATGTCGGAGGTCACGAGGGCCAGCACCGCCGTCGCCAAGGCCGCGGTCAGCGCTCTCGACAGCCCGATCGCGAGTCTCCACGGCTGGTTGGCCCGGATCATTCCGAACAGCAGTCTCAGGTTCCCGCTGAGGACTCTCGCGGTGAACATCACGCTGCCGTCACCCTCCGGCCGCTGGTCCCTTCCGAGCTGGCTGGCGCGGCGTCCGAGCCCAGCGACACGACCCGAGATGGCGCGGTCCGCCGTGTCCCCGAGCAAGGTCCGCACGAGCCCGACGACCGTGTCACGGGTGCGTCTGCGCACTCCGACGGCGCCGAGAGCCGGCAGGCACACGACAGCCACGCCGTGCAGAGGACTCGCGTGAGCCACCACCGGTCGCCGATGAGCCTGCAGCGGCAGATCGGTGAGACAGACGACCAGGTCCCAGCCTTCCTTCAAGAGCCGGTCCCTCGCCGCGGCGACGAGAGCCGCGTCGTCCGAAGGTGGATGCACGAGGGCGTCGACCACGATGGACTCCCGCCACTGGACGGCCGGCAGGTGGAAGCTCAGCTCGGCGTGCAGGTCGTCGGCGAGTACCGATGAGATCTCGGTGGCCGACCCCGGAGCCGAGATGATTCCGATCACCACCTCATCGGTGCTCATCGGGTAGCGGCCCGGCTGCGCCGATGGTCTCGACCTTCGTGTGTCATGGAGCCAGTGTCGGATCAGCGCGCGGCGTGAAGCAAGGGACGCGCCCGTTCAGAACGACCGCACCAGGCCGCCGTCGACTCGCAGCTGCTCGCCGGTGATGTACGAGGCGGGCGCCGACGCGAGGAACACGACAGCGGCGGCGAACTCCTCGGGGGTGCCGTACCGGCCCACCGGGATGCCGGCCTCGGTCGTACGCCGCACCTCGCTCGTGCTCGCCCCGGTCTTGTCGGCGCGAGTCTGGTCGAGCGCGGCGACCCGGTCGGTGTCGATCCGGCCGGGCAGCACCATGTTGACCGTGACGCCGCTGCCCGCCACCTCGCCGGCCAGCGTCTTCAGGTAGCCGGCCAGCGCGGCGCGGCCGGTGTTGGACAACGCCAGGTTGTCGAGCGGCTGCTGGATGCCGCTCGACCCGATCGCCACGATCCGGCCCCAGGCCCGCTGCTGCATTCCGGGCAGCACGGCACGTACGAGCCGGATCTGCTGGTGGAGCAGCGTCAGCATCGCCGACTCCACCGCCTCCGGGGTGGCGTCGACGGCCGACCCGGCCGGCGGGCCGCCGCTGTTGAGGACGAGTACGTCGATCGGGCCGTAGGCATGCGTGGCCTGCTCGACCAGGCGCTCCGCGGCGCCGGTGACGGTGAGGTCGCACTCCAGGCCGACGGCAGAGCCGGGCGTGGAGGCGAGCGCCTCCGCCTCTGCCGTGGCGAGCCCGGCCCGGCGCCCGGCGATGACGACGTCGGCGCCCTCTGCCGCGAAGGCTCGGGCACTGGCGAGCCCGAGACCCGAGGTGGATCCAGGGATCAGCACGGTGCGTCCGGTGAGTCCGGTGTCCATGTCAGCTCCGTTCTTCTGTCGGGTGGTGGTGGGAGGCGCCGACCAGGAGGGTTCGGCTCGTCGTGGGGAGCAGCTCCTGCACCGCCGCCAGGTGGTCGGGCAGCAGGCGTAGGAGCTCCTCCGGTGCGGTGGGGCTCGGCGGCCGTACCGCGGCCTCGGCGATGACGCCGCGCCTGGCCAGGATCTCCTTGCGCAACGAGAGTCCGATGCCCGGCTGTGCCTCGTAGTTGACCAGCGGCAGCCAGGGTGTGAACGCGGCCCGGGCGGCGGCGTACCCACCCTCGTGCCAGGCGTCGAGGGCTGCGCGCAACCCCTCGGGATGGGAGAAGCCCGTCATCACGCCGGCGGCGCCGGCAGCGAGCTCGTCGATCAGCCCCACCCCACCGAGCCCGCCGAAAATCGGAATGTCGGTGTGTGCGCTCAGACGGGCGATCGCGAGAGCCGTGGGCGGTGCCTCGGACTTCACGGCGACGATGAACGGACATGCGTTCACGGTCTCGAGCACCTGGGCGTCGGTCATCCGGATGCCGGAGGCCACCGGGTAGTCCTGCAGGACGATGCCGGCACCGATCTCGTCGTGGATCGCTTGCAGATGTCGGGCCAGCACCGCTGGGTCCGGCGTGTTCGCCTGCACCATCAGCCCGGCGAGCGCGGGCCCGGCCGCGGCTGCTGCCGTGCGCGCCTGCTCGACCGCGACGGCGGTCGTCCGCGCCGACAGCCCCACGGTCAGGGGGAGGCCGGGCGCCTGCTCGGCGACTGTGGCGACGACTGCGGCCTGCTCCGCCGAGTCGAGGGCGGCGCCCTCGCCGAAGACACCGAGGGCGACCAGTCCCTGGGCAGGGATGCCGAGGTAGAGGTCCACCTCGGTACGTATCGAGGCGAGGTCGACCGCGAGCCCGTCGCCGTGGAACGGCGTGGCCAGGATGCCCCAGAGGCCGGGGGAGAGGGGTGGGGGAGTCATCGAGATGTCCTTCCGTTACGGCGCCGCAGCGCCTCGTCGACGACGTGCTCGGCGATGGCGAGGGCGGAGGTGGCTCCGGGAGACGGTGCGTTGCGGACCAACACCACCCGGTCGGTGCCGGTGATCACGAAGTCATCGACGAGGCGGCCGGCGTCGTCCATCGCTTGGGCGCGGACCCCGCGGCCACCGCGCCGGACCCCGGTGGGGTCGAGGTCGGGCACGTACCTGCGGGCCTCCTCGATGAACCGGCGGGGGCTCAACGCGGTGCGGGACTCCCGGACCGCTGCCGCCACGTTCCGGGAGGCGAAGCGCCAGAATCCGGGGAAGCCGACGGCCTCGAGCACGTCACGGGGGACGACCCTGCCGTGCTCGTAGGACTCGCGCCCGAGCGAGAGGAACGCGTTGGGGCCGAGTGTCAGGGTGCCGTCGATCTTCGGGGTGACGTGGACGCCGAGGAACGGGTAGCGCGGGTCCGGCACCGGGTAGATCATCCCGCGCACCAGCGAGCGCTGGCCCGCGTCGGCGACGAAGTAGTCCCCGTAGAACGGGACGATCCGCGGCTCGCGGCTCTCACCCAGCAGGACGGCGAGCCGGTCGCTCTGCAACCCGCCGCAGACGATGACCAGGTCGTGTTCGCCCTCGTCCTTCGTCGTCTCGACGCGTACGCCGTCGGTGCGTTCCGTCAGGGCGGTCACCTCATGGCCGAGGCGCACCGATCCGCCCGCGTCGCGCAGCTCGCCGGCGAGGGCCTCGGTCACCGCAGGGAAGTCGACGATCGCGGTCTGCGGCGAGTGGATCGCTCGCACCCCGGCAGCGTGGGGCTCGATCGCCCGCAGCTCGTCGGCCTCGACGATCCTGACGCCCGGCACCCCGTTGGCGACGGCGCGCCGGTGCAGTGCGTCGAGGCGTCCGGCCTCGCTCTCCGAGAGCGCCACCACGACCTTGCCGCACTCGTCGTAGGCGATCGCGTGCTCGGTGACGAACTCCTGGAGCAGGGTGACGCCTCGGCGGCACAGCGTCGCCTTGAGGCTCCCCGGCTCGTAGTAGAGGCCGGCGTGGACCACGCCGCTGTTGTGGCCGGTCTGATGTGCGGCCAGGTGGTCCTCCTTCTCCAGCAGGGTGACCGCGGCGTCGTGGCGGCGTGCCAGGTGCCGTGCGACCGCGGTGCCGATGATGCCGCCGCCGACCACGGCGACCCTGAGGGCAGTCATGGGGTCTCCTCAGCAGCCACGGGGCCGCTCGTCGGGTCGTCCATGGGCGGCGTACGACCGGGGAGGCGTGGGGGTGCGCTCCGATAGGTCGCCGGCGTGGCCGACAGCGTGATCGGGTGCGCGACGGTCGGGACCGGGTCCCGACCCTCGCCGGGGAGGTCGGCGACCGGTGCCAGGCCGAGTCGCTCGGCGAGGGCGAACGCCTGGCCCAGGTCGTTGATCGGGCCGCACGGGACCCCCAGCGCCGACAGCTCGGTGAACCAGTGGTCGGCCGGGTGCTCCTTCAAGACGTCCTCGAGCTCGGCCACCAGCACGGCGCGGTGAGCCACCCGGTCGGCGTTGGTCGCGAAGCGCGGGTCGTCGGCCAGCTTCGGCCGGCCCAGGCCCTTGGCGAGAAGGGTGAAGAGCTTGTCGTTCGCCGCGGCGACGGCCAGCGGCCGGTCCGCGGTGGCGAGCAGCTCGTACGGCGCGATGCTCGGGTGTACGTTGCCGAGCGCCTGGGGCACCTGGCCGGTCGTGACGTAGGTGGAGGCCTGGTTGGACAGCGCGGAGAGGAGCGAGGACAGCAGGTTGACCTCGACGCGCTGTCCCTGCCCGGTGCGCTCCTTGTGGCGCAGGGCGGCCTGGATCCCGATGGTCGCGTGCAGCCCGGTGATCACGTCG
The DNA here is from genome assembly GCF_042719275.1 of Nocardioides sp. NPDC058538. Classification (NCBI taxonomy): domain Bacteria; kingdom Bacillati; phylum Actinomycetota; class Actinomycetes; order Propionibacteriales; family Nocardioidaceae; genus Nocardioides; species Nocardioides sp. NPDC058538. The sequence continues at coordinate 192,420 of NZ_JBHXNY010000002.1, forward strand.
ACCAGTGCCACGCCGGCCTTGACCGGCCCGGACTCCGGCGTACCGGTCACCGACATCAGCCCGCCGACGGCCTGGGCCACCAGGTCGTAACCGGGGAGCGAGGCGCCCTCGCGCGAGCCGAAGCCGGTGATCGAGCAGTAGACCAGCCCCGGGTGCTCGGCGGACAGGGCGTCGTAGCCCAGGCCCAGCCGCTCCATCGTGCCGTCGCGGAAGTTCTCGACGAGGACGTCACACCGCGCGACGAGGTCACGTGCCGCGCGTCGCCCCTCCGCGGAGCGCAGGTCGATCGCCCGGGACTCCTTGTTGCGGTTGACCGAGAGGAAGTACGTCGACTCGCCGTCCTCGGACCACGGCGGACCCCACGAGCGGGTCTCGTCGCCGTCACCCGGTCGCTCGACCTTCACCACCTCGGCGCCCAGGTCGGCCAGCAGCATCGTGGCGTACGGCGCCGCCAGGACCCGGCTGAAGTCGGCGATGCGTACGCCGGAGAGGGCTCCTCGGGTCACCGGAAGGCCGCCTCTCCGGTCAGGGCACGACCGATGACGAGCTGGTGGACCTCGCTCGTGCCCTCGTAGGTGAGCACGGACTCCAGGTTGTTGGCGTGCCGCAGCACGGGGTGCTCCAGGGTGATGCCGGCGGCGCCGAGGATGGTGCGGCACTCGCGGGCGATGGCGATCGCCTCGCGGACGTTGTTGAGCTTGCCGAGCGAGACCTGCTCGGGCCGCAGCGTGCCGGCGTCCTTGAGGCGGCCCAGGTGCAGCGCGAGCAGCATGCCCTTGCCGAGCTCCAGAGCCATGTCGGCGAGCTTCGCCTGGGTCAGCTGGTAGGCCGCCAGCGGCTTGTCGAAGATGTCACGGTCCTTGGAGTAGGCGATCGCCGTCTCGAGGCTGTCGCGGGCAGCACCCAGCGCGCCGAAGACGATCCCGTAGCGGGCCTCGTTGAGGCACGAGAGCGGCCCCGACAGGCCGGTGGCCTCGGGCAGCACCGCGTCGGCGGGGAGCCGGACGTCGTCGAGCACGAGCTCGGAGGTGACCGAGGCGCGCAGCGACATCTTCTTCTTGATCTCCGGCGCCGAGAAGCCCGGGGTGTCGGTGGGGACGACGAACCCGCGGATGCCGTCCTCGGTCTGTGCCCACACCACCGCGACGTCGGCCACCGAGCCGTTGGTGATCCACATCTTGTTCCCGGTCAGCCGCCAGTCCGACCCGTCCCGGACCGCGCGCGTCCGCATGCCGGCGGGGTTGGAGCCGAAGTCCGGTTCGGTCAGGCCGAAGCAGCCGATGGCTTCGCCGGCCGCCATCCGCGGGAGCCACTCCTGCTTCTGCGCGTCGCTGCCGTGCTTCCAGATCGCGAACATCGCCAGCGACCCCTGCACGCTGACGAGGGAGCGGAGCCCCGAGTCGCCGGCCTCCAGCTCCAGACAGGCCAGGCCGTACGCCGTGGCGCTGGTGCCCGCGCAGCCATAGCCCTCCAGGTGCATGCCGAGCACGCCCAGCGCGCCGAGCTCCTTGGCCAGGTCACGGGCCGGGATCGAGCCCGACTCGTACCAGTCGGCGACCTCCGGCTTGATCCGGTCCTCGACGAATCGCCGTACCGTGTCGCTGATCGCCCGCTCCTCCTCGCCGATCAGCGAGTCGGTGGCGAACAGCTCGAGTGGGGTCTGGGAAGTGCGGGCGGTCACGGGGCGGTCTCCTTGGGATGCGGTGGGCTGGAATCGGTGCGGTCGGGTCTGCGGAGGGTGGGCCGGCGCAGCACAGGCTGTGCCGACCCACCCTGGCGGCGGTCAGCCGAGGTCGGCCAGCGCGCGCTCGGAACCGGGGTGGAGCGGGATCGGCCCGGTCTCGGCCATGGTGGCGGGGTCGATCTCGGTGGCGGCCGGGTGGATCTGGACCAGCTTGTCCTTCTGCTCCACCAGCAGCGTGGTGAGCGCACAGGCCAGGTTGTCGGGCATGTCGTTCTTCACGACCAGCACGTTGGGCACGACGATGGTCGGGATGTCCTCGTCCAGCTCGTAGGTGTCGCCCGGGATGGACGCCTCCTCGTAGACCTCGTTGACCTCCTGCATCTTCGAGAGCAGCGGGGTGACGTCGATGAACTCGACCTTGTCACCCATCGAGGTGAAGAGGTCGGTGATCGCCGGGGTGGGGAGGCCGCCGGACCACACCAGTCCGTCGATGGAGCCGTCCTTCATGCCGTCGACGGTCTTGGTCAGGTCGAGTCGCTGGCGCTTCACGTCCGACAGCCCGAGGCCCGCGGACTCGATCAGTCGGTTGGCGATGACCTCGGTGCCCGACTCGGGAGAACCGGTCGAGATGGCCTTGCCGGCGAAGTCCTCGACGGAGTCGATGCCGGCATCCTTGCGGACGACCACGTGGGTGTAGTTGGAGTAGATGCGGCCCAGGGTCGAGATGTCCTGCGGCTGCTCGAAGTCGGCTTCGCCGTTGACCGCGTCGGCGGCGGAGTCCGCGAGCGAGAAGCCGACGTTGTAGTTGCCGGCGACGACCTGCTCGATGTTCTGGACCGAGGCGCCGGTCTCGGCGGCGGTGACCTTCAGCTCGGTCTCGTCGTTGATCACCTTGGCCATGCCGCCGCCGACGACGTAGTAGACGCCGGTGGAGTTTCCGGTGGCGATCGAGATGCGGCCCTGGCCGGCGTCGCAGCTGCTCTCGTCGGCGCCGGAGCCTGCCTGCTGCCGGCTCTGCTGGCCACCGCAGGCGGTCAGAGCGAGAGCTGTGGCAGCCGCGACCGCGATCGCGGCGAGCGGGGTGATGCGCTTCATGGGGTTGCCTTTCTTGGGGGTTGGGGTCATGCGTACGTCGGGTCGGGACTGGTCTGGTCCTGCTCGTCGGCCGTCGCGCCGGTCGCCCTGCGGCGGATGAGATGGAGCACCAGTGCGATGGCGAACAGGGCGAAGCCCAGCGCGATGGAGGTCGGGACCAGGTAGAGCAGCAGCAGCGCGGCGGGCAGGCACAGGGCGCGCTCGAGAAGGTTCGTGGGGCCGAGGATCCATCCGGTCGTGCAGATGGCGAGGGCGCCGACCGCGCACCCGGCCACCAGGAAGGTCCAGACGATGTCGATGAAGTCACCGCGGGAGAGAAGGTGCGCGCCGTTGTCGGTGACCACGAAGGCGATCGGGGCCAGGAAGGCGGGCAGCGTGTACTTGCAGGCCTGCATCATCGTCGGGATGACCTTGCCGCCGGTGATGGCGGAGGAGGCCACCGCGGCGAGCGCCGTCGGCGGCGAGACCTCAGAGAGCACCGCGTAGTAGAAGATGAACATCGCCACCTGCGGGGCGTCCACGCCGAGCGAGATCAGTGCCGGGCCGATGATGACCCAGCTGAGGATGAACGACGCCGTCACCGGCACCGCGAGACCGAGCAGCAGGATCGCGAACGCGGAGAACAGCGCCGAGAGCACCAGCAGCGACGCGTCGTTGAACGACAGCAGCGAGGCCAGGTCGACCAGGATGCTGGACAGGACCTGCCCCAGGCCGGTCTTGGCGATGACCGAGGTGATCACGCCCGCGGCGGCGCACACCGCGATGACGGGCAGCGCAGAGCGGATGCCGGTGCTCAGGGCCTCGTACATGCGGCGGGCGTAGTCCTTGAGGGACTCCCCGAGCGCCATCCGCTCCTGCTCGAGGTCGTGGTCGTCGAAGCCGCTGACCACCGGGCGACGGGACAGCACCGCCTCGAGGAGTCCGAAGAGCGCGGCGACGCAGGTGGCGTAGACGACGGCCCGGAACGGTGGGATGTCGATGGCAAGGAAGAACACGATCACGCCGAGGCTGATGAAGTGATATCCGGAGCGGGCCAGCAGCCGTAGGGGGTTGCCGATCGCGAGCTCGACGCGACGCGCCCCGAACCGGCGGGCATCGATCTCGACGGCGAGGAAGATGCCGAGGTAGTAGAGGAGCGTGGGAACGATCGCCCACACCAGCACGGATACGTAGGAGACCCCGAGATACTCGGCGATGATGAACGCCGCTGCCCCCATGGTCGGTGGCGACAGGATGGCGCCGATGCCGGACGCGGCCAGCATGCCTCCGGCCGCCTCCTTCGGATAGCCGGCCCGGTTGAGGATGGGCCAGGCGAACGAGCCGAGGGTGACCGCGGTCGCCGTCCCCGAACCGGAGACGGTGCCGAGCAGGAACCCGGACGTGGCCACGGTGCGACCAGGGGCCGACCCGGACCTGCGGAACAGGGAGAAGCTGAACTCCACGAAGAACCGGCCCGCCCCCATCCGATCGAGCACGGCGCCGTAGATCGTGAACAGCACGATGTAGGTCGCCGCCACGTCGAGAGGCACGCCGAAGAAGCCGGAGGCCTCGTTGTAGAGCGCATTGATGATCTGATCGAGGTTGAGCCCGATGTGGCTGATGCTCCAGCCGATGGGCAGGTAGCCGCCGAAGTAGGCGTAGGCGAAGAAGACGGCGCAGACGGCCGGCAGCACCAGCCCTGTCGTACGCCGGGTGGCCTCCAGCACCAGCACCAGCAACACGGTCCCGGCCACGACGTCGAGCGTGAGCAGCGAGCCCTGGCGGTCGAGGAACCCCCCGAACCCGCCGAAGCCGATGTCCGTCAGCGGGACCGGAAGCACCGGGTAGAGGCCCACGACCAGGGCGGTGGCGGCCAACAGCCAGTCGACGACACCGGGGTTGTCGGCAGGGCGGTTCGCGTTGCCGTGAGGCGTGGCGAGCCCTGGGTCGATGTCCGCATGCTGAGCGTGGGGGTTCGCTGAATCGCGACGTCCCCGCATCCGATAGGTCAGGAAGACGAGAGGCAGCGTCACGCCGAGGAAGAGGATCAGGTAGTACTGGCTGCCCTGGTCGAGGGGGTCGAAGACCTGACGGAGCACGAACAGGGCGACCAGGAAGCACCACAGCCCGACGACGAGCTCCAGGCGCGGCGACAGGCTCCGGGACGGCTTCTCCTCGTCGTAGTCCGCCACGAGGCTGTCGACGTCGACCTGAGAACCCGGTTGGCGGGTTGAGGGGGTGACTGGCATGCTGCGTAACTTATGAGTGTCGTGCGTCACATCTTCCAGTTCGGGCGCGAGACTTTACAGAGTTCTAACGTTGGCCCGATCGAGCTCCTTGGCACGTGTGTCGGGCAGGTGAGGTGAGATGCGAGTCCTGCTCGTCGAGGACGACGACCGGGTGGTGGCGGCGCTGATGCCTGCCCTGCAACGCGTGCACCTCCACGTACGCCGGGCCGGCACCGCGGCCGAGGCTCTGGAGCTTCTCGAGGGCGTGGATCTGGTCCTGCTCGACATGGGACTGCCCGACCAGGACGGGCTGGCCCTGTGCCGCCAGCTCCGGACCCGGGTCGACGTGCCGATCATCGCGGTGACCGCTCGCAGGGACGAGCTCACCGTCGTCTCCGCCCTCCGCTCGGGCGTGGACGACTACGTCACCAAGCCCTACCGGCTCGCCGAGCTCCTCGCCCGGATCGATGCCGTCATGCGACGTGTGGGGCAGCGGCCGACCGAGCTCGTGGAGCATGTCGGTGACGTACATCTCGACCATGGGACGCGCCGGGTCACCGTCGCGGGGGAGGAGGTCGCCCTGACCCGCAAGGAGTTCGACCTGCTCTCCATGCTCGTGCAGGCGGCCGGAGACACCGTCACCCGGGAGACCCTGATGGAGGGAATCTGGGACACCGCCTGGGTAGGTGCCTCGCGAACGCTCGACGTCCACGTCTCGGCGTTGCGCTCCAAGCTGGGTCGGCCGGGTCTGGTGGCGACGGTCCGCGGCGTCGGCTACCGCGTCATCACGCAGGAGTGATGCGTGCGCCGTCGCCTGCTGCTCGTGTCCCTGTCCCTGATCGGGTTGTTGCTCCTCGCGCTCATGGTGCCGTTGGTCGCGACGTACGCCTCCGACCGCACCCAAGCCATGTTCGTGAGTCGGCTCGGCGACGTCACCCGGTTCGCGGTCGTGGCGGAGGATGCCCTCGAGACGGGACTCGCCGAGGAGCTCAACGTCGACCTGGAGCGTTACGTGGACGTCTACGGCGGGTCGGTGCTGGTCGTCGACGCCGACCGTCAGGTCGTCGCGCAAGCGGGTGCGAAGGCGGTCGGCGACGCCCCCGAGGTGCAGGAGACCATCGACCGTGCTCTCTCCGGCGCGGGCTCACATCCACCCGACACGGTCTGGCCGTGGAGCGGCGACGACGTCGTGATCGCCTCGCCGGTCGGCAGGGATGCCCAGGTCCTCGGAGCGGTCGTGGTCGTCGCACCGACGAGCGCCGTCCAGGGCAGCATCGCGCTCGGGCTCGCCTGGCTGGTGGCAGCCGGACTCGTGGTCGTGCTGCTGATGGTCTTCGGCGCGGTGGTGCCGTTCGTGGGCTGGATCCTCCGGCCGGTGCACGACCTCGAGCACGCGGCGAAGGACCTTGCCGACGGTGACCTGTCGTCCCGCGCCCACGAGCTGGGGCCGCCGGAGCTGCGTCATCTCGCCCGGTCGTTCAACGCGATGGTCGACAACGTCGAGATGTCCCAGCGCCAGCAGCGGGAGCTGGTCGCCGACGCGGCCCACCAGCTCGGGAACCCGCTCACCGCCTTGCGGCTGCGCGTCGAGAACCTGGCCGCGACGGGGTCACCTGCTGCTGCGGTCGAACCCGTGCTGGAGGAGACCGATCGGCTCAGCAGCATCGTCGAGTCCCTGCTGAGACTGAGCCAGGTCGGTGCGCGTCGGGTCGCGCCGGTCGAGGTCGACGTGGCCGGGATCGTGCGTGAGCGGTGTGCGATATGGGAACCCGTCTTCACCCGGCTCCGTGTCGACCTGCCCGACAGGGCCCTCGCGCTGAGCTCGCCGGACGTCGTCGAGGTCGTCCTCGACTCGCTGCTCGACAACGCCGCCAAGTTCGCCCCGGGTTCGCCGGTCCAGGTCACGGTCACCTGTGGTGCCCTGGCTGGAAAGGTCGAGGTGCGGGTCCGCGACCACGGGCAGGGACTTCATCCCGACGACGTCGCCAAGGTCGGCGCTCGGTTCTTCCGGGGCAGGCAGCATCAAAACGTGCCCGGCACCGGTCTCGGCCTGGCGATCGTACGGGCCCGCGTCGACGATCTGGGCGGGTCGATGGTCGTCTCGACGCCGAGCGACGGTGGTCTCGAGGTGGCGGTGGTGCTGTCGGCGGTCACAGGCGACGCTCACGGTAATAGCGCTCAGCTCCCGGGTGGAGGGGCAGAGGCGAGGTGAAGATCGCGGCTCCCAGGTTGGGTTGCCGCACCTGAGGCGATATCCGGTCGACCCTGTCCTGTGCCTCGAACATCACGCGCGTCACCGCGTAGGCGAGATCCCCGTCGAGACCGGGGTGGACCACGAGGTGGTTCTTGACGCTCACGGTGTCGACCGCACGGGGCAGGCCGTAGCTCGAGGTCGGCACCGGGCCCAAGGTGTACTCGGGGCCGTACGCCTCGGTCAGTTCGGGGACAAGTGCCCCCAGGTCGACGAGCCGGATGGGCACGCTCTCGGACAGCCGGGCCACCACGGCGTTGGGGATGCCGCTCACGAAGAAGAACGCGTCCAGCCGTCCGTGACGGAGTCCGTCGGCCGAATCCTCCAGGCTGTGGTCGGTGTCCGTGACGTCGTCCGACGCGATGCCAGCGGCGGCGAGGATGCGGCCGGCCACCAGTCTGGTCCCCGATCCCTGGTTGCCCAGGCCGACGCGACGTCCGCGGAGATGGGCCACCTCCGTCACCAGAGAGTCGGCCGTCACCACGAGGTGCACGAAGCTGTCATAGGTCCGGGTCAAGGCGACCAGATCGACCGGATCGGCGAACGGCCCGGTGCCCCGGATCGCATCCGCGGCCGCGTCGCCCAGGGCAAAACCGATGTCGCTCTTGCCTTGGGCCACCTCGCGCAGGTTGATCAGGGAGGCGTTGGTGTGGTGGGTGGTGGCGGTGACGCCTTCTAGGCGCTCCTCCAGCACGGCGGCCAGGGCGTTGCCGTACCGGTCGAAGACACCTCCGCGGTTTCCGGTGGCGATCGACAGGCTCGTCCCGGCCAGCTCGTCCCAGGACCGTCCGATGCAGCCACCGAGTGCCGTGGCGAGCGGAACTCCGAGCGCCCCCGTGAGCAGCGTCCGGCGGGAGGTGAATGTCGTGCTGATCACGCGGCCAGCATTTCACATCGGGCCGTAGGTCTGCGTACGTCAACAGGCAGCAGGCCCTGTGGTGAGGTCGGACTCAGAACGCCGCTGCGGCTGCTTCGGCGATCGCCTGATCCTGCTCGCCGCTGCCCCCGCTCACTCCCACCGCGCCTACGACTGCGCCACCGCGGAGGAGCGGGATCCCGCCGGCGAAGATCATCACCCGTCCCTGGTTCGAGCCGTGTATACCGAAGAACTGCTCCCCGGGCTGTGCGTTCGCGGCCAGGTCCTTGGTGGCGATGTCGAACGCCCGCGCCGTGAAGGCCTTGTTGATCGAGATGTCGATGCTGCCGGCCCATGCGTTGTCCATGCGAACGTGGGCGACCAGGTTCGCGCCGACGTCGACGACGGCGACGTTGCTCGGCGACTCGATCTCGGCCGCCTTCGCCTGGGCGGCGGCTATGACGCGCTGCGCGTCGTCGAGGGATACGGATTCAAGCTTGATGGTCATGATGGTCCTCATCGTCAGATATGAGTCTTCAGGGTCTGGGCGGCTGAAGGCTCCTCGAGCCCAGCACGCGCCGGTTCAGAATCCAGGTGAAACCATCGGGCAGAAGATCTCCCGGTGCAGGGGCGGCGATCCGGGATCTTCTCGGCGAGAATGTCGATCTTCTCGATCAAGGGTCGGGAGAAGCGGACTCCCTCACTGCGAGAAACGCGGCCGCCGAAGGACCAGCCATCACCATGAACATACTCCTCGAGGGCACCCGTGAACAGGACGGCGATGACAGCTTTGCCGCAGCGCCGACGCATGGTTCGGCACTCAGGACCCCAACGCTGGTGACGAAGCTTCGTGGAAGTGCCATGGTGGACCCATGGCCGACGAAGACATCATCACCAGGATCAGCGCGCTCGTGGATGAGGAGCACCAGCTCCGGTCCGGGTCGAGCGCCGACACCCAACGGCTCGGCGAGATCGAGGTCCAGCTCGACCAGTGCTGGGATCTGCTCCGCCAGAGGCGCGCCAAGCGGGAGTTCGGCGAGCCCGAGGCCGAGGCACACGTACGTCCTCCGGAGACTGTGGAGAAGTACCTCTCCTGACGCACACGAGCCGCCATCGACTGGGCGATGACGGCTCGTGCGGACCGCGCGCCGACTGCGGATGTAACCGGCAGTCAGCAGGCGTTTCGTGCTCAGATGTCGTAGTAGTGGTGTTCCCGCAGGTGCGAGGGTGGTTAGTGCGTGCATGGGCGCGGAGTGGGCACGCCAGATCTTGTTTCGTCCTCACGAGTTGCGGCACTCGTCTACGCGCCCGACGACTTGTCCTCGTCCTGAACGGCGTGAGTAGGCGCATAACTCAGGTTCATCAGCGCCTCGCGCAGCGCGTTGGGGTCGTCGACGAGTGACCGTGGCTCTTCCGAGAGCTTGAAGTCGCGTTGGATGCCTCGAATCTTGTCGAGCGCGGCGTCGGAGAGCGGATCGTCGGGAAGCTGGGCGATCAAGGTCTCTAGGAGCCCCGTTACCGCGTTCTTGCGGATGTCCTCAGGGTGATCGTCGATGAAGCCCTTTCGGAGTCGCTTGATGATCGTGGAGACCTTGGCGCCGGCCTGGAGTCGGTTCGCCTCGCGCTGCTTGGTGTTGACGAGCTCGATCAGCGGAGCGAACGAGTCGTAATACTCGCGGACCACCTCGGCGCTCGGCTTGCCTTCTTGGGCGAGGTCGACGACGGCTCGGGCGAAGGCCACCTTCGGGATCTCCAATGCCCGCGTCAGCCCCGCCGCGTCACTGGCGGCCTTGGCGGCTTCTTCGAGGAGCTTGAACAACTTGTGTCCGGCTTTCGGTTCCACCGCTTTCCAGTTCGCTGCGAGCTTTTCAGCGTCAGCGGATGCCAGCACCTGCGCGGCGACCTTTAGGACTGCCTCGTTCGCTAGATCAGTCGGAATCAGATCCTCGAGTTCCGCAACGCTGCGGCTGCCCCCGTCGGGCAGGTCTGCGACCGTGAAGACGAGGCCCTCGGGTACCAGGCCCTTATTGGCTTTGATCTTGGCGATGGCGCCGACGCCGTCGCTGTCGTTGTCCACGAGCACCATTACCGCGGGCTTGTCCTCGTCGCGACCGCGCGACAAGTACGCCATGTATGGGACGTTCTGAGCCCCGCCGCACGCGACAACCGTGAGCGTGTTCAGATCGAGCGCGTGGCCGAGGGGGTCGACCTTCCGCGCAACATTGCTTGCGCCTGCGAGGAGGATCGGATCGGCTTGGCCCTCAACGAGGAGGTTGCACGTCCCGATGAAGGTGGTCTCGCCCACGAAGCCTCCGAGCGCGGTACGAAGTGGTTCGAAGTGATTGCGCCCCGCGTTCTTGACGACTCGAGTCCCTTCCTCGCCGTCGCCCTTCTCCAGCACCCTGACACGTTCCGCGTGGTTCTTGTCGATAAGAAACGGTGAGTGCGTCACGTAGATGACCTGTACCGGGTCGCGTCCATCCTCGGGATCAGCGAATGCATTGAAGATGCGCAGAAGGTCTTGCTGCCCGGAGTTCGACAGGTAGGCGTCCGGCTCGTCCATAAGCAGGATCTCTTCGTCGCGCTTGTCACCATGCGAGAGGTACTGGACGAAGTAGCTGAGGAAGTACTTCAGGCCCTGGCTTCGTTCACGGAACGTGTAGTCCGTACCGGTGCGGTCTCGGATAGTGAAGACGAGGTCGAAATCGCGCAGCTTCAACTGGAGAGCGAACTCGGAATCTTGCGTCCACCACTTGCGGAAGTTGAGCGAGTCCGCCACCTTGCGATTCATCTTCGCAACGAGCGCCTCAGCATAGGCGTCCGATGACTGAACCGCGGCACTCAACTGCTTGAAGTCATGGGGGGTGACGTCTGCGACCTCGGTCAGCAGTCTCTTGGCGAGTTCCCATTGAGCGAGGGTCTCGGAGGTTGGCTCGCTGTCGGAGCCGGTGAAAGTTGGGCGGGCCTGTCCTTGGGGTGCCGCAACCAGCGCGGTGGGGTTGTTGCGCACGAACAACATTCGTTCGAGCCAAGAGACGCGGGTGCGCGAGGCGGCGCCCTCACTGGATGCCAGGTAGGCGATCTCAACACTGTCCGGCAGGGGGACTTTCGCGTTGATGCTGAACGCTCGCGGTAGACCGAGGCTCGAGAGGTCGTCTACGGCGGCGCATTCGTCGCCTACGTAGACGACGTTACGGTCATGAAACCGGAAAAGGTGAAAGGACGTGAGTTCTGGATCGGCCCAGTCCGCGATCGCCTTGAGGGTCTCCGTCTCGCCAGGGGTGAGGTCGGTGAATCTGCCACCGAACTCAGGTAGCCGTGGTCCGTCGTCCTCTGCAAACCAAACCGAGTAACGACAGAAGTCTTCCTCAACGAACCCGGTGCCAGTGAGCAGGCATTCGATGGCGGTGAGCACCTGGGTCTTGCCTGCCTCGTTTGCACCGACGATCGTGGTGATGTCATTCTCAAGGTCGAGCCTGACGAATGGGTAGTACTGGTCGTCGGGCCCGACCACATCCCATGGGTCGTTGGCTGGCTCCGGGGCGTACTTGCGCAGGTAATCGATGTTGAGCGATCGAAAGAATCGGACGTAGAGCCTGTTCAACTTCATTGGTGGGACACCGTCTCCTCAGTCGGGGCACGATTAGGCTAGTCGGACCCACCGACAGGCGTCCTCGAAACCGCCGGGAGCCGTGCGTCAGCGCGGGACGCGTTTCGGAGGTGGGCCAGCACCTTGGATCTGAATCGACCGGACCTGTTTGCCGGACAGATCGGCGCTACTACGCACCGTCGTCTGCTTCTGTGTCACGTTCGGTTTCGCCTTCGATCGCGATGTTGCCATCCGCCTTGGTGACTGCTCCGAAGACCGAGTCGATCGCGCGTTTGGTTCGTTCGGCGCTCCCTTCCATCAGATGGGTGTACGTGCGCAACGTGAAGCCGGGGTCGGAGTGGCCGAGGTACTCGCTGAGGGCTTTGATGGTCTCGCCCTCGTGCAGCGCGGTGCTGGCGTAGAAGTGCCGCAGCGCGTGGCAACCGTTGGCGCGGATGGCCGGGACCTCCACCTGCCTCAGGGCCGGCCGCCAGATGAAGGTGTTGAAGTAGTTGCGGTTGAGCGCGCCTGACTCGCGCGTGTAGAGCAGCAGCGGGATGGTGACCTTCTCGCCGTCGAGGTTCACCCAGGGCAGGGTCACGTCGATCGGCGGGTACTTCGTCATGTGGGCGTTGATCGCCTCCAATACGACGTCGGGCAAGGGGACGTTGCAGATCTTGCGGTTCTTGGGCGGTGCGAAGACCAGGCGGTTGCCGCTGAAGACCCTGATCTGCCGGGTCACGTGGACCTTTCCCGCCTCGAGGTCGAGGTCGTCGGGGGAGAGGCCGAAGATCTCGCCCTGCCGCAGGCCGAGGCCGGCGCCGAGCCAGACCACCAGAGGGTACGGCTCGGGAAGCCGATCGCGGACGGCGATGACTCGCTCACGTCGCCAGGGGATGACCTTGCGTGGGTCGGGCTTCGGGCGGCGTACGGACTTTGCCTTGCACGGGTTTTCAGCGAGCAGTTTGTCGTCGACAGCCGCGGTGAACACCGTGGAGACGTTGGCGAAGATGACGGCTCGGTAGGTGGAGGCGAGGTCGTCGAGCGTACGTAGCCAAGCCTGGATCGTGGAGGGCTTGATCGTGTTCAGGCTGAGCTCGCCGAGGTGGGGGTACGCCTTGAGCCGGAGACGCAGTTCGACGGCCTCACGAGTCAGCTCGTCGAAGGTCTGCGCCTTCAGCCACTGCTTGGCGTACGTCTCGAACGAGACCTTCCCGGCTTCGGGGTCGGTGTAGTCGCCGCGGATGAGGTCTGCGGCGACCGTAGCGCTGAACCGGTCGGCGTCGGCCTTCTTCTGGAAGGTCTTGCTCTTCTGTTTGCCGTCCGGCCCACGCCAGCGGACTCGCCACGCCTTGCGCAGGAGGCCGTGAGCGTCGCGCCATTCTCGTCGTTCAACGGTGGCCATGGGAGGCTCCCTTCTGCTCGGAGAGCCAGGCGCGTACATCGCCGGGGGTGTAGCGCAGGAAACGGCCGACTCGGAAGCACGTCGGCCCGGTGCCCTTGTGGTGCCACTGGTAGAGGGTGTTGATCGGTACGCCGAGGAGGTCGGCGACGTCCTCGGCCGACATCAGCTTTTCCACGGCGCGGCCTCCGGTCGACGCTGGCGGTCGCCGTAGGGGGTAGCGGCATCCGTGGGGAGGGGCAGGTGACCGAAGGTCTGGGCTGCTGAGGATGGGTGCGACTTGGCAGGGCATGTGAGCCTCCCGGGTGTTGACGGAGTCGCGTTCGGTCCGACGGTCCGTCGCTCGGTACTGGCTCTGCTCGCTTGATTCGCTCGCTGTGGATAACTCCTCACCTGTCTGCGCGACGGGACAGTGGTGTTTACCGATGAAGGCATCAGTCCATCTCCTGCTTCGTCAGCGCCGTTCCACATCGACGGCGTCTTGCAGGAAGGTGCACGGCGGACGCCGGCTCCGTCAGTCGCCGATCGCCGGCGCGCGCAGACCGGGGCTGTCCACGGTCGCTCGGGTCGTGATGGCGCTGAACAGCGCTGTGCGGCTTGTTGCGGATTCAGGCGTGCCGACGGGCTGTGCTGGTGCCGGTCGAAGCTGCTCTCGGACGGTGGTGAGCAGGTCGGTGCCGTGGCGGCCGTCGATGGGTGCGAAACGTACGCGAACGGGCTTGACCAGTTGTGGGCTGCTCTCCACGAGGCGAGGGACGTGGGAGCGCCGGACGAGGGTCTTCTCGGCGATGCCGGTCTCGATGATGTCGGCGAGGCGGGCGTCGACCTTCTCGAAGCGGTTGTCGAAGCTCGACCAGATCGGTGAGCTCTGGTCTGACTGTTCGGGCGCTGGCTGCTTGGGGAGCGCGTCGATCCGGATGCGGATGTTCGCCGCCTCCTCGGCGGCGTGGGCTCCGTCGCCGACTCGACCGGACACGTTGCGCAGTTCGTTGAAGACGACCTCGTACGTCCTGGCTCTGCGGCTCCATCGGGCGGCGAGGGCGGGGGAGGGGGTGCGCTCGGCGAGGATGGCGCTCAGCACTCGCTGAGACTCGACGACCTTCTTCAAGTTGATCGGGCTGGGCAGTGCGTTGAGGCGTACGAGCAGGTTGTGTTCGGCTTGGAGGATGCCCGTGAGTCCGGGTTTGGCGGGGCCTCGGATGAAGCGTGCGGGTGGTCGCCAGCCGCGTACGTCGATGCTGTAGTCCGGGGGATCGAGGCTCGCCTCGAGTGCGGTGGCCATGGTGGCCCAGGCGAGGCGGCCTGGCGTCGGTATGTGCTCCCAGCCGGGCGTCGCCTTGTAGCGTCGGTCGAGCATCAGCACGGCTTGGGCGATCGCGGCGGCGTCCTTGAGCAGGGTCTGGCCTTGCTGGATGGAAAGGGCGCCGGATTCGAGGCCGGCGTAGAAATCATGCTCGCCGAGCGCTGCGCCTTTCGCGACCTGGCGCCAGGACTCGACGAGCGGGAGCGTTTGGGGGCTCGTTAGTTCCTCAAGGGTGGGCATGCCGTCAGTTGAGGCATTGAGCGCGCGACGGAGTTCGGTGCGGAATCTGTCGTAGGGCTTCCGGGCTTTGCTCCTGCGGTCGCGTGTGAGGAACGGGTCATCGGCTTCAGGGTCGCCCGCGACGGCCGCTTGGAGGCACCAGGTCAGGACGACATTTCGGTAGCGACGGATCTGAACGCCAGCCGCCTCGCGTTCTGTGGCTGTCGTCTCCTCAGGCAGCACAGGTACGCCATTGCCTCCGATGCGGTGTTGAAGCCGGTGCTGGTGGAGCAGCTTGGTCAGTCCGTCGCGGATGGCAGCGCCGCTCTCTGCGTACGTCATGACTCGCGTCCCGGGTCTGGTGGCATCGCGGCGGCGGCGTCCTCGCGTGCGTCCCCGATCATCGCCAGAAGGAGTTCGAGGTGGAGCGGATCAAGACCGAAGGGGGCGAGGTCGGTCAGCGCCTTCTCTGTCAGTACGTGGAGGAGGCCTGTCTCCAGCGGTGGGAGCAGTTCCAGGGCAGGCACTTGATCTGCGTGAATGGAGTCGAGGTAGAGGAGCGCGTCGTCGTACGCGACGGTGGTCTTGAGCGCGTCGCTCTGATCAGCAAGCGCGGCGAGGTAGGACCTCGCCTCGGCGAGGGCAATGGCGTGAGCGAGCAGCATGGTTCCTCCAGTCGTGGTCGAGGGGAGCGGACGCGTCTCCGCCTAGCCGTAGCTGAGATGTGCCGTGGGGTCAGAGGTCGGTGGAGAGATCGCGACCGAAACGCCATTGGGAACGGTCCACCGCCCCTCCGAGACGGTCGAGCAGGTCCAGGGCACGGTGGTGGGCGGCATCGCGGGCTTCGTCCTCGAGTTGCCTCCGCGCAGCCAGGTCGTCGACCACGAAGGCGTTGAAGTCGGCGTCCCGATGCTCGATCGGCTGCTCGACCGGCGAGGCTGGCGGCCCATCGCCGGGCCAGGCTGCCCGCCGGGTTGGCCGGTCGCGGTCGAGCTTGGTCCCGCATGTGGCGACCCATTCGCGGAGCCGGATTCGGGCTTCGGCGAACTCGCGGTGCCAGGCCAGTGGCGCCGCCGGCGGCGCCTCGGGGTCGTAGGCGTTGAGCCAGGCGGTGTGCAGTGCGGAGAGTTCCCAGATGAGCTCGTCATGGCGATGCCACAGCGGCGGAATGACCGCGACGGCGAGCCCGTAGGTCGCTCGCAGCCAGTCGACCCAGGCGTTCAGGTCGAGCCACTCACCTTCGGCCTCTTCGGCGGTGAGCAGGTTCCAGTTGACCGGCCGGATGATCTCGCCGCCACCATCACCTTCGTACGTCGTCTCCATGGCCGCACCCGTTCAGAAGTTGATGGCGTGGTCGATGACGTCGGTTACCACCGGTGGCGCCGGCTCGGTGAGGCGCGGCCGGCGTACGACCTCGTAGTTAGTTCGCGCCAGGTCGTGCCCGATCCGGCGGGCCACGTACTCCTCCCGCGGAACTGTCTGGCCTTCGCGCTCGATCTCGTACTCGTTGATGTACCCTGATGCGACGAACGAGTCACCGACCCGAAACTGGTCGAACGCCCGCTGCGCCGCGGTGTCGAACACGACCAGGTCGCAGTGCACGGGGTCGAGTTTGGTGAAAGAGCCGTCCGTCTCCTTGCGGAAGCGTTCTACACCGATTCGTGCGTGGAATCGGGGGTCTCCGCTGCGGGTCTTGGTCAGCTCTGGGGCGGTGGCGATGTAGCCGTGCAGGCTGAGCTGGGTGGGAATCGACATGATCTGGCTCCCGTACTTTCGCAGCCTCTCTGGTCAGGGCCGCTCTTGGGAGACAGGTGCGCGCGGGTGCCCACTCCGCCGGCGAGTCGATGGATGTCGGCGGACTTGAACTTCGCGCCGTTCACGCGCCCGTCAACGAGATGACGACGTCGGCGTAGCTAGCGTCGTGCGCGATGGAGTCCCCGAACCAGATGCCTTGGCTGCGGCGCGCAACTGGTGACGTTGAGCGCGGACGACAGTCTTGGCGGTCACTGCGTCATACACACCGGAGCCGTTCTGCTCGCTGCCAACGTAGATGACGCCGTCACGATGGGTGTGTGGCCCGTAGCCCGTCGACAGCGCGACGGCCAGGGTCATTCCCGGATCCACGTGTTCCCACCAGAACCAGGCGTCACGCGACTCGGCTTCGCCGTAGAGGTTGACCAGGGCTTTTGTGCCGGTCTGCGCGTATTGGTAGACATCGACCACCGTGACGATGGACAGGCCCAGCTGTGCCGCGCGGTTCGTGAACCGCGACCACTCCGCCGCGGCCCGCTCGTTAAGGCGTCCGAACATGTGTTCACTCTACGCCTGTACCTGCTGCCGGCAGCAGTGCACGAGATCCACACGCCGGGTACGGATCGCGCATCTGTTCGATATAGCATCTGCTTGGCGGGTCGAACGGTCAGGTTGATGGAGGTTCGAACTGTGCCACGGCGGCCGCCTTATCACGTGTGGGTGGATGTGAGCGCCAGGTTCGGGGAGCACAGCCAGCCGGGTGTGCTGTTGGCGTGGCGGCGAGCGAAGGACGTACCGCGAGGACAGCCACCGTGGGAGTGCTTGGTGGTGCACGCTGCGGTTCCGCCGCCGATGAACCCGGACGCCATGGATGTCTACCAGTCCTGGCTGATGCCGCACATGGTCCGTCCGATCGAAACAGAGCTGCCTAGGGAGAACGAGGCGCGTGCTCGGGCAGAGAGCGCGCTCGCACGTCGCGGCAAACGGATGGAAGCCAAGCGGTCACGCTCGGCCTAGCTCCTTTTCGGCTTCGGCTCGTAGACGGGTGAGGCGGTCGCCATCAGGACGGTCGGTCCAACGTCGCAGGTCCGCGACCACGGGCGGTGTGGAGCGAAGAAGGACCAGACCGGTGCCGAATGGGAGGGTGCGGATGGTGTCGGGCGGGAGGATGGGTACGCGGCGGGTGGAGCGTTGCACGCCACGGGATCCGTGGTCGCCGATGGTGATTGTGTCGGTGTGCTCGTCGCGTTCGCCGATTAATGTGGAGAGGTCCTGTAGGTCGCGGGCGGCGGCGGTGCCGCCGAGGATCATCTTGACGATGGCTGCGTCCCAGATGGCGTGGGCGGCGTGCTCGCCCCACTTGTGGCGTGCTTGGGAGAGGGACTGGAGCACGGGCATGGTGGTGATCCCGGTGCCGCCGCCTTCGGCCATCAAGGTCGGGAGTGAGGGGAGTGGGGCGAGGTTGCCGATTTCGTCGAGCGCTAGGAGGAGCGGTGGGTCGAGGCGGGCGCCGGTGGACCGGGCGGCGAGACGTCGGGCGGTCTCGGCGAGGTCCTCGATGAACGCGGCGACCAGCGGCCAGCAGGCGCCTGCGCCAGCGCCGGTGGCGAGCAGGTAGAGCGTGCCGGAGTCCTTCAGGAACGGGGTCGGGTCGAACGACTCCTCGGCGCTCGGGCTGACCGCGTCCAGGACCCTGGGGTCGGCGAGGGCGCTGAGGGCGAGGGAGACCCCCATCCAGATCGAGTCCCGCGTACGTGGGTCGGACTCGATCATCGAGTCCAGCGACTCGGCCCACCCGGCGGCAGCGTCGCGATGGTTGGCCAGGATCGCAACCGCGTCGGCGGCCGTCGAGGGGGAGAGCGTCCAGGAGAAGAGCTCTGCTGGCGTACGTCCGTCGAGGGCTGCGGCGTGGAGCAGTGCCTGGAGCGCGGTCCTGGTCTTGCCCTCCCAGAAGCCGCCGCTCTCGACACCTCCCGCGGAGAGTCCGGTGGCCGAGGCGAGGCCGGTGGCACGGATCATCGCGGTGAGTGGGTCCTCGCAGCCGCGTACCGGGGACCAGCGCAGGCCGTGAGGGAGCCCGGCGGCGAGGCGTTGGGGGTCGAAGACCGCGACCGGCCCGCGGTCGCGGCGGGCTGTGATGGTGGCGGCGACATTGTCCGGCCGAGTCGAGGTCGTCACCACCGCGCCGGGGGCGTCGAGGATGGCGTTGATGACCATGTGGAGGCCCTTGCCCGAGCGGGGTGGTCCGAGCAGCAGCATCGAGTCCTCCACCGAGCTCCACACCCCCTGCCTGCGCGAACGGCCAAGTAGATAGCCGACGTCTGTTGCTCTCGGACCCGCGAGCGAGGGGCGAAGGTTCCTCGCTCGTCTCAGGAGGGCACGTTGTGAGGCGGCTCGGGCCACCTCTCGCTTGGTGGCGAGGCCGGAGAGACGGCGTACGTCGCGGGTCGAGGTCTCGCGAGGGTTGCTGAACACGCGCCACGCCGCCCACGCGACGGCCCCCGCGGTGACGGCCAGGAAGACCACCGCGGTCCAGTAGGCGACGGGGGAGAGCCCGGGGGAGTCCAATGCGCCGGAGGGGGTGAACGGATGGGCGATCACCGCGGTCGCCCCCTCGAGCCCACGACGCGGCGGTGTTGCTCCGGTGAGCCGAGCGGCAATCGTGCCGGCAACGCGGAGCAGCCCAAGAAGAAGCGCACCACCGAGCACCAGAACCAGCCCGAGGTTGACGAGCTCATCATCGATCTGCCGTGACTGAGGATTCATCACGCCTCGGCCCCCGCCTCGGCCTCGGCGTCAATGAGTGAAGCGACGGTGTTCGACCGTTGGCCGACGAGGACGATGTCGGCGCCGTAGCGATGCAGCATCGCCGGCGGGAGCCGAAGTGGCGCCTTGCCGTCGCTCCCTGCGGGACAGCGAGCGATGACCACGGTGACGAGGACCTCCTCGCCGGGCTGGAACCGGCCGACCGGGTCGGCCGCGTTGGAACGCGGCTCATGGGCAAGTGCGGAGCGCTCCGTACGAGGCGTCTCGATATCGACGAACGACTCACCGTTCGCCTCGATGAGCGTGACCCGGAGCGGACCGAGCCTGTCGGCGAGGTCCTGCACGAGGCGTCGCACGCCGTCGCGTCGCAGACCACCCGGCACGCCATACGGCTCGCGGTCGATGCTCACTTGGGCCGCCCCGGCTTCGTCGACCCGGATCTCGACCGCGGGCATGACGACCGGGACGCGGGGGTCGGCGGTGTGCGCGCGGCTCATAGCTCCACCCGGTTGACCGGCTTGGACCAGTTCATCGCGGGCGTGCCCTCGAGGCTGAAACTGGACTGGTGCCCAGTGCCCTCACGAGTGAGTCCGGGTGGATCGCCATCGCCGATCCGCTCGGTGTCGAGCTTGTCGAGAATGGCGAGCGCCGTGGCGCGTACGCGCTCGGCAGTGCTCTGCACCACCTCAACCGGATCACGATCTCGTACGGTCCCGGCCCAGGTGCTGACGTACGGAATCGTGAACCTGCTCGTGTCCAGCCCATGCGCCGCCGCCACCATCAGCGAGACCGACTCCGCCTCCACCTCACGGACCCCGCGGTGAGCCTCCGCGTCGGCAACGGCGTCAGGATTGCCGGGGGCATGGAGCATGATATGGGCGAGCTCGTGGCACAGCGCGGTGGCCTGCTCCAAGTCGCTCATGTTCATCCGGACCGACACCTGGCGGGTCAGATACTCCGTCCGGGCATCGGCACCGCCGAGCGATCGGGAGTCCGAGACGAGGCGTACGTCGAACCCCCGCGCGGTGATCTGATCGGCGAGCCCGTCCCATAGCCCCTCTCGTGCGGTGCCGGTCGACTTGACCGGCTGCGGTGGCGCAGGGATCGGGTCGCCCTCGGTCTGAGAGATGTCGAACGCGTAGGCGACGCGGACACCGACCATCTTCGACCGCACGGCCTCCCCGCCGCGCGGCTTCTCTCCACGCGCGAGCCGTCGCCACGAGTCGGGGTCGGCTGGTGTGGTCGATGCAAACCGAGCCTTCACGGGCGCCAGCAGCTGGTAACCGTGCTGGCCCTTGATGACGGATCTCCCCAGGCCCTGCCACTGACGGAACCCGGCGACATACGTTGGGGTCGGGTTCGGCACCAGACCCTGGGCGTACTCGTCGATGTGCTGTGCGGCGATGAGCATGGTGTTACGAAAGCTCCGTGCCCGAAACTTCGCCGCGAATTCCAACGACCTGCGCCAGTCGTCGCCAGTTACGAGGCTCTCCACCGTCGAGGCGAGCCGTTTCTGAAGCGCATCGATCTGTTGTTCGCGCCCGCGGCTGTCGTGGGAAGTGCTCACAGTGCCCTCCTGAGTATGTGCGAAGGTCAGGTGTGCACGTTGCGCCAACGGCAATCTTTGAATCGGTGACGCAAGGCAGGACGACTGAAGATGGCGTCCCCATTCCGTGGATCAGCCCGAGGCATTCGGGCTCGAGAGCGACCTTCACAGGAGGGTTTCGGCCTCTGGCAACTCGGATCGATGCCAGCTCGGTCATTCGGTACGGTGCAGTGCCAGGCAAGGCACCGTTATGGATTCGCGAGTCCGGGGACACTTGACTGCGGTAGTTTCGCCTGATGGTGAAGAAGGTGCAGGAGCAGCACATCGCCGTGTTCGGTGAGGGTGGCTCTGGCAAGACGGTGCTGCTGTCGGCGTTCTTCGGTGCAGCCGAGGACAGCGCTAACGCTAACGACTTGTGGGACCTGGTTGCTGGCGATGCGGGGCAGGGCCATCGCCTGCTCGCGAACTACCTCGGGATGAAGCGGGACGCAGCGTTGCCGCCCGGCACGCAGTTCGCAGCGACCACCTATCGGTTCTCGCTGCGCCTCAAGGGCGCCCAGAAGAAGGCGAAACAGCCGTTCGACGAGTTGTGCCTCGTCTGGCACGACTACCCGGGCGAGTGGTTCGAGGGTGAGCCGAGCAGCGAGGAGGAGAAGGGTCGCCGCGCTACGACTTTCGAAGCTCTCGTGCGCTCTGATGTTGCACTCCTGCTCGTCGACGGCCAAAAGCTCCTTGACTACACGGGCGAGGAGGAGCGGTACCTACGATCGCTTCTCGGAAACTTCCGCCAAGAGGTGCTTCGACAGAAGGACCTCCTGGACTCCGACGACCGGTTGATCGAGTTCCCACGCATCTGGATCATGGCGCTGTCCAAGGCCGACCTGTTCCCGGAGTGGGACGTCAACGACTTCCGCGAGTTGATGATCGTCAAGGCTGCTGACCAGATCGACCAGTTGCGCAAGACGCTCATCGGCATGGTGGACACGCCAGCGGCGATGTCAGTTGCCGAGGACTTCGCTCTTCTCTCATCAGCGAAGTTCAAGCTGTCCGCAGCCGGACCGGTAGAGATCGACGTGACCAAGCGCAAGGGGCTGGACCTCATCCTGCCTGTGGCATGCCTGCTGCCTCTCCAGCGTCGGGTCGAGTGGGCCGAGAAGTTCGACGTCCCCGTGAGGGTGCTAGACAAACTTGCTGACGGCGCTGAGGCATTGGCAGCGGTTCTCGTCAGCGGCCACATGGAGGCAGTTGAGAAGCTGATCGCGAAGCTGCCCAAGGTCGGGCCGTTCGTCGCCATGGCCGCAGGTCCGCTCTTGAACAAGGCCGTAGAGATTGCGGGAGAGAAACTCAAAGAGGTCCACGACCAAGCATTGGCGAACAAAGACTACTTGACTGCGACACTGACCCAATTCAAGATCGACCTGGAACAGGGCGTTGCGGATGGTCTGCTCTTCCGGAGCAAGCAGTGAATGACGCTGAGGCGCCTTCGAAGTCGGTCATCTGGGCGACGCGAGGTCGATCGTGGGGCTTCCGATTCCTACTCCGCGGCGGACTAGCCGATCCGCTTCTAGCGTACGAGCGTGTCTTCGCGGAGATCCCCGAGGAGCCGGAGGTGTGGGGGCGCGTCTCGGGGGTGGTCGCTCTGCGTCTTCGTGATCCGCAGGGTCGGAAAGATGCATCTGGGCGCGATATCCCGCATCAGTTCGTCGTGTCGGGCGATCTGGCGTCTTCGATCGGATCGGTTGAGGATGGCATCACCCGTCTCTGGCCCATGGTCGCGCAGATTTACGACGACATCTGGAAGACCGACCGACCGCCTTCAACTGAGCACATCGAGGCTCGCGTTGACGTACGTCGCGCCGAGTAGACCGCGTTACGTCCGTGCCGATTCGTCTCCACCACTTGCGCGGGCAGAAGTGTCATAGATAAAGAGCTCCGCGGGGTGCAGTTGGTGTTGAATGACAAAGGAGCGGTCCTTGATCCGCCATAAGCCCTGCCCAGTGCCGAGGGTCGGAAGTAGTGAGCGTTCCGTGCCTGTGAGACCCAACGATTCGGCTGTTGCGCCGAGCTGGTCGGACTCCTGTCGGTAGACGACGCGGGTCTCCGCGTTGGCGAGGAGCGATGAGGCGAGCCCCCGGGCGGCGGAGCCGTGGTCGCCGACGTTGTCGAGGTCGGTTAGCTTGTGGAAGATCAGCATGTTGGCGATGCCGTAGTGGCGGGCGAGGCGCCAGTGGGCGTCCATGCGGCGCAGGAGGGCGGGGTGCTGCATGAGGCGCCAGGCCTCGTCGTAGATGACCCAGCGTTGTCCGCCGTTGGGGTCGAGCAGCGCTGATTCCATCCAGGCGGAGGCGCAGGTCATCAGGACCGAGATGAGGGTGGAGTTCTCGGTGACGCGGGAGAGGTCGAGGGAGACCATCGGCAGGGTCGGATCGAACCGGACCGTGGAGGGGCCGTCGAAGAGGCCGGCGAGGTCGCCGGCGACCAGGCGGCGGAGGCCGTGGCCAGCGAGGCGGCCGTCTTCAGTCAACCGTCCGTCGGGGTCATCGGCAGGGTCGGGGGAGAGCAGGCGATCGACTACGAGGGGGAGGACCGGCACATCGTACGAACGGACGACCGCGGTCAGCGCGATGTCGATCGCGGTGTGCTCCAGGGGCGTGAGCGGTCGGTTGAGCATGGTTTCAGTGAGGGCGCCGACAAGGTCGCGTCGTCGGGCGGTGACCTGGCTGACCCACTGGGTGTCCTCGAGGCCGGAGGGTCGCTGGCCTTCGTCGAGGGGGTTGAGGCGGTTGGGCATGCCGTGGCCCAGCGCGATGGCCTGCCCGCCGACGGCTTCGGCGACTGGGGTGTGTTCGCCCTTGGGGTCGCCGGGGACGTAAACACGGCGGCCGAAGGGGATGGAGCGGGCGTAGAGGCTCTTGGCGAGGGCGGACTTGCCGGAGCCGACGATGCCGGCGAGGACGACGTTGGGGGCGGTGATCAAGCCGCGGGCGTACAGCACCCAGGGGTCGTAGACGAACGATGATCCGGAGTAGAGGTCTTGGCCGACGAAGACGCCGTCGGCTCCGAGTCCGCCTTCGGCGAGAAAGGGGTACGCCCCGGCGAGTGTCGCGGAGGTGTCCTGGTGTCTCGGGAGGCGGAGACGGCCGGGCATGCGGAGTGCTGCTGGTCCGGGCTCGCCCGACCTGGGGAGGAACTGAGTGGTGCGGCGCTCGTCTGCGAGGGCTTCGGCGGTTGCGCGCTGCTGCGCTCGGCGGGCCGCGTGGTCCTCGGTGATGCGTTGACGGGCGAGGTCACGTCGCCGGCGGCGGGTTCTGCGGCGCTCGCGCCCCGGTGAGATCAGTACGGCTGAATGGAGTCGGTCGCCGGTCATCGGCGCAGACCATTGTTCGTCGGGGCCCCGGAGCTCTGCCGCGGGGTGAGGAGGGGGTCGGGCGATGTGTACGAGATGCGTGCCTCGTTCTCGTGGGCGCGGTCGATCCCGGCGGCGGCCTGGGTGAGGATCTGGGCGGCTCGGTGGAGCTCCCAGGACACGGCGTAGGAGGTGGCGCGGCCGGTGCGGGCGCCGCCGGCGACGTGGGCTTGCCCGACCTCGAGGTTGTCGTGGACCTTGCCGATCTGATGGAGGGACTGCGCGAGCGAGGTGATCGCGCCGGACAGGTCGCCGAGGAGTTCGTAGACCTCTCCGGGGTCGGTGAGGTGGCGGGTGGTGTGGGCGAGGTGTCGCAGGCTCTCGCGAGCGTTGATCGCGTGTGTGGTCGAGTCGCTGGTTGGCATCGTGGGCTCCGGTGCAGATGGTTGTGGTCATCTGGGAGGTACACGGGCGCTGCCGCCCGGCAAGAAGTGGTCAACGAGCAGTGGGGCGATGCGGGGAGTCAGGTGCCCGCTGCGACATGATGGGAATCGCCCTACTGGAGACTGCGCCACGGCGACCAGATAGCGTCAAGGGCGTGGATGCGATCGTCGCCGCAGGCCCATACGTCACGGCGTCCGTGGCTAAGGACAACTCGATAGGACTCGCGGGCTCGGACGCGGCGGTGACCACGAGAGTCATCGGTGGGGTGACGGCGAGCGATATGCGGACGACTGAGGGTTAGAGCCCAAGCCGGAAGTCCTCGATGCGCTGCTTGATCACCGCGGTCGGGTCGTTGCCGACCTCTTTCGCGGCCAGCATCTGCAACACGTCGTTGACGGTGAGCGCGATGATGAGCTTGCTGTGGACCATCCAGTGCTCCTGGGCGGTCCACTGGGCACCTTGGTCGAAGCCGCGGCGGCAGATGATCATGCCGAACAGGCCGGTGCCGTGGCGCGACAGGTAGTTGGCCATTTGGAGGACTTCTTTCTTCGGCAGTCGCCCGCTGTGGTTCTTGGCATCGATGACGACGTATTCGGCGCTGTACTGAACGCGCATGAACTGCCAAAAGCCGCTCTCGGCGTAGTTCGGCAAGATGAAGTCTCGCCGGTTGTGACGGTTCTTCGTGGCGAGCTCAGGGATCGGCGTCTCCAGCGGCGGGCTGAGGAGGTAGTCGAGTACGTCCCCACACCACTCTTGGAAGGCGGACCAGCCATCCTTGCCGGTCGCGATCCGGGCCAAGCGTCGTCGGTACCCGTCGGCTTCGGTGCTTCCGCGTCTGATAAATCGACGGACCCCGAGACCAGGCGGGACATCGATGCCCTCGGCTGCCGCTATGTCCGCGAGTCTTGGACCGTCCCAGAGTGTGATGCCAGCTTTCGTCAGCGGCTCCACCCGCTCTTCGGCGAGGACGCCAGGTATGGCCAGAATCAGGTGAGGTGAAGCGGTCGCTGAGCGGGAAAGTTTGGTGGCTGCGGCCGAAAGCGCCTCCGTGACTGCACGAAGGCGCTCAGGTGTGGAAGGGTTATCGAGTCGGGCCGCGATGAGCCAAGGTGTTCCCTCTTCATCGAAGATCGTGGCATCGAAGCCGACACCGACATCGGGAGATAGGGACTCGTACTCCTCGACCTGCTGTTTGGATCCCATGATGGATCTCGCGAGGACGAGTACGAACAGTTCAAAGACCACGGCACTGGCTCTGGCACTCGTGTCCTTGAGCGACGCGGGGTCGTACGCCTCGGTCATAAGGCGTCCTCGGCGCGGTGGCGCTCAAGTGCGACCGTCGCGGTCTTCGCACTCGCCTGTCTGAACGTTGGTCGACCGCCCACAATGCTCGTGTCCATGGTCGTGGAGCCTACGAGGCTGGCTGGACTTGGCGGTGCAGTTCGGCGTGATCTACTCGCATCAGATAGCGGGATGCCTCGAAGCTGGCGTTGTACTGATGTCGGTCATGCCACTGGACAGGTACAACGAGGTGAATGGACCCGCTGCTCCACCGGGTTGATCCCGTGTCGATGCCGCCGCCGACCGTGTGGTAGCAACGGGCATAGCCCGTCAGGTCTGACGGTTGCGACTACCTCTGTCGACACTGCGGTAGCGCGGATGCGGCGAACGCCTGTGCCTGCTGCCCGTAGAGACGTCGGGTCTCACAGGACGCCTGGATGGCAGCCTGCTCGACGGCCGCCACCGTCCGCTCTAACTCGTCGAGATCGAATGCGGAGAGTGCGATGAGGCCGGTGAGGCGGAGGACGCCGTGGCCGGCGGTGAGGTCGGCTTCTTGTTGGAGGACGTCGGCGTACTCGGCGTTCTGCTGGGCGTCGTCGATCTGGCCGATCTTGGTGCGTTGGGCGGCGTCGGAGATGTACTCGGTCCTTTTGCGGCGTAGGTCGCGGGCGGCGAGGTCGGTGCGCAGCGGTTGGTAGTGGAGGGAGAGGCTGCGGCGTACGCCGGAGGTGAGCAGGAGTGGGGCGAGGAAGCCGGGGTAGACCTGGCTGCGGGGCCATTCCGAGATCCAGAGGACGGCGTGGTGGGCGGAGTCGGAGCGCAGGGAGCCCCAGGACTCGGAGATGGCGACGGGGCCAGCGGTGGAGAGGTCGCGGCCGAGGGCGCCGTGGCGTTCGAGGGCGGGGGCGAGGCCAGGTTCATAGGCGGTGCGGAGGATGAGGGCGAGGTCGCCGGGGGTGAGCCATTCGCCGGGGGTGAGGTCGGCGGCTCGCAACGCGGCGGTCAGAGTGGTCATCTCCTGGCGGAGTACGGCGGCGGCTCCTCGGTTGCCGCCTCCTGCGGCGCGGATGGCTCTTGCGGAGGTCTTAATGTCGAGGCCGATGGAGATGGTGGTGGCGTGGCGTTCGCCGGCCGGTCCGGCGCGCCTGATCAGCTCGTCGTACGTCGTCGAGGCCCAGCTCTGGTCGTGTGTGCCGTGCTGGGTCCACCATTCGCTCAGGCCGCGGCCGGAGTCGGGAAGGGTGCGTTCGAGGACCTGGAGGGACGCGATGCGGCCGGAGCGGCAGGTGGTGGCGAGTACGCGGCCCCAGCCGGTGACTCGGCGTTGCTGTTCGGCGGGGTCGAGGAGGGTGTATGCCGGGTGGGTGACGCCGATGATCGCGGTTAGTGTCGCCGCGTGCGGGTCGTGGATCATGACCGCCCCGGTCTCTTCATCTAGCCATTGCCGCAGGGATGCCGCGTTGCCGGGGAGGGCGAGGGTTCCGGCTGGTCGGGGGCGGGAGATCCGGCGTTTGTAGGTGCGCTGCCCGGTCACGGTGCGCCAGAGCCACACGCTGGAGATGGGGAGCCAGGCGACCAGGCGACGTCCGCCGATGCTGCCCCAGGTCAGCGCGACCGAGAGGGCGAGGACAGGGGCGACCAGGATAAGCCCGGTGCCACCTGCCGCGTAGAGGGCGGTCACGAGGGTGAGGGCGCCGATGCCGAGGGTGGTCAGCTGCCCGCCGGTGAGGCCGAGGATGACGCCGCGGCGCGACAGGCGGGAGAACTTCACCGGAGCGAGTTCGCCCGGCGCCGACTCGGCGGTCATGACGAGGCTCCTGGCTGTGGTCCGAGCATGGGGTCGACGACGTGAGGCGACGGCGTCGAAGGTCGTGGAGTGTCGGTCGTTTGGGGGGAGTGCTGGCTTTGACTCGGCGTCTGTTCCCCGGCGTCGGCGTGCTGTTGGGTGGTCGATCCGACGTATGACCCGATGCGGGGGCCCGCGGTTGCGGCCTCCTTAGCGGCGTACGCTCCGGCCACTGCGGCGGCCGCGGGCGGGACCGCAGCGGCACCACCACCAGCCGCACCGCTGCCGGCGGCCGCGGGCGCGGCCGCAGTCGGCGATGACGCCCCAGCGGACGGGTTCGTCATTGGGGGAGTCGCGGGTGGCGTACTGCCTTGTCCTCCTTGATCTCCGAGGACCTTCGGTGGCTGGAAGGAGGGTTGGCGCGCGGGCGTCGGGATGGGGCGGTTGAGGGCGTGCTTGGTCTCCTGCTCGGCGGACATGGCGTGGTACATGTCGAAGCCCATGAAGTTGATGGCTTTGTAGACCAGGTAGGGCGCGAAGCCGGCGATGAGGAGGAGTACGACGCCGGCGAGGGGGTCGGAGATGCCGGCCAGGTCGGCTTCGATGGGGGAGGAGACCATGCTGGTTGCGAGCAGGAAGATGATCACCACGACGAGTTTGGAGGTGATCAGGGCGATTACGAATGCTGCCCATCGTCCGACCCAGGTGCGGGTGTGGTCCCAGGAGGCGCCGGCCAGTGCGAGTGGGGCGAGGACGACCGCGATCAGGAGTAGGGCTTTGCGGGCGAGCATGGAGAGCCAGACGAGGAAGCTCGCGCTGATCATGAGGCTGGCCAGGATGATCGTGACGATGATGCCGACGCTTGGGTTGCGAGTGCTGATCGCGGTTAGGCCGCCGGCGAGCAGGGCGAGGCGGTCGCCCATCTGTTCCATGCTGGTGCCGCTTGCGTGGACGATGCCGGTGGCGAGACGGTCGGTGATCTCGAGTGCGGTGGCGAGCAGGGTGATGGCGAGGAATGAGCCGAGGACCGACTTGGCTAGGCCCACGATCGCGCGGGTGAGTGCGGCGGGTTCGCGGCGGAGCATGCCGCCCATGACCTGGAGCAGGAAGAAGCCGAGCATCACGAAGATCGCGATGCCGAAGACGATGTTGTAGATCCGGGTGAACTCACCGGTGGTGAGGTCGACCATCGTGGTGGTGTCGATGACCTCCCAGGTGCCCTCGATCACCGCGACCGCGGTTGCGGCGAGTGCGTCGGCGACCCACTTGAACGGGGTCGCGAGTGCGCTGGTGGCCTGCTCGCCGGCCACGTTGCAGACCTCGGAGACGCCGGGGATGTCGCACACAGGCATGTCAGACCTGCTGTCCGACGTTCCAGAAGAAGTTCACCAGCGTCACGCTCGCGCCGGTGACGATCGCGGCGCCGAGGGCGATGAGTACGCCGGTCTTGCCGCGGCCGGCGAGGTGGGGGTTGGACGAGTTCGATCCCAGGGCCCAGAGGATCGCGGCGATGATCAGCGCTAGGACGGAGAGGATCAGACCAACGGTCATCATCGCGCCCACCACCTCGCGGAGTTGGGCGATGCCGGGCAAGCCGTTGGTGTTGGGGTTGATGCTGACCCCTGCGACGAATTGCGCTGCAGCGTTGGGCGTGTGCGGACTCATGGGCTGGCTCCTGATCTGTCGTGTGGGTGTGACAGGGAAGAGGTGCGCTGTGGGCGCCGCGACTCTCAGAGCGTGTGACCGGCGTCGGGTAGCCCGCTTTGAGGACCGCGGTCGACGGTGTCGTGGTCGGCGGCCGGTTCCGGTTCCTTGGGCCGGCCCCGGGGCTGGTCCGGGAAGGGCTCGGGGACATCGGTGAGCACGCTGAGCTCGGTGTCGTTCATGTAGGCGGCCTCGCCGACCCAGATCGGGAACAGGCTGAGACTCTCTGGAGACGTGCCGGGGTTGGCGATGGCGTAGCGGTACGCATCGGCGGCAGCCGACATGAAGTTGATCAGGGTCTGCATGGCCCCGTGAACGTCGATATCGGCGCCGACTCCGGACTCCAGGTCAGTGCCCTCGTGGGGCTTGTGGACCGGGTCGTTGTCGGCGATGCGGTAGCCGTAGCCGCGCCGCGTCCCTCCGTCGCCGGCCTTCCTGTCCTCGCGATACCAGACGTCGATGCGGAGCGTGCCGACGCTCATTGTCACCAGCGGGTCTTCGTAGTAGTTGGTCATGAGGCGCAGGTGTGTTCCCTGCGCCGTGCTGGGGTCAGGCTTCCAGAAACTCGAGCAGGTCGCCTGCGCTGGCGGCGACCTCGTCGATGCGTGTCTGGTCGGCCAGGCAGGCCTGCAGGCACGACGCGGCAATGATGGATTCGATGCTCTGGTTGAGGCGGTGCCCGTTGGACCGCATCCCGATGACGACCTCGACGAACTGGAGGAGCAGGTCGCCGAGGAGATCGCCGCCCGGAGCGTGGCTCGTCGCACCCTGGCGGTTGTTCCTGACCTGTGCTCCGAGCCGTGCGTACGCCTCCGCGAGGTCTTGGCGCGCTGCACCGAACGGGCCGAAGACCTCCTTGCGCTGCACCTCCGGCAGACCCGCGAGAACGCCCGCATTGTGGGGCGCATGCGCCAGGGTGCGCACGTCGAGTACGACCAGCAGGTACAAAAGCACGTCAGGTCCGACACCGGTCTCGGCGCCCAGGGTCTCGAGTTTCTCGATCTTGTCGAGCGTGGGGCGGATCGAACGCTGCAACAGGTCGGCGAGGATCTCGTCCTTCCCGGAGGGGAAGTGATAGTAGATCGAACTTTGCCGAATGCCGACCGCGTCGGCGATGTCCCGGGTCGAGGTCGCCGCGACGCCCCGGTCGACGAACAGGCTCGCGGCGGCGTCGAGGATCTCCTCACGCGGCTCTTTCCAGGAGCGTGATTTGTCCGCACTCTGGGCAGCGAAACGTGGTCTGCCCGCCCGGCGCGCCGGCAGCCGGCGCTGGCGACTCATCGTGCTCGCATCCCTCATCACGCCACGGCTCCGTCGTCCAAGCGGCGGAGACCGTTGAGAACGGCCCGCAATAGAGCGGGGTGATGTACCGGGACCACAGTGCGGGTTGGGGCGGGGCAGCCAGATGAACATGCAGTGCGTCGCGGTAGCCCTCCGACTGGCTGAGCGGGTGGCTGTTCGCCGTCCTTGTCGAAGGAGCCTCCGGCGGAGTGCGGCACGTCTGGACGCTGATGCTGCATCACTGTTCTGTCTCCTTCACAACCTCGGCCATGGCTCGTCGCCGCGGTGGGTCTCTAGATCCGGCACGGGCCGGATCTAGAGGTTCCCCACCCGCATGTTCGCTGGCTTGAGCCAATGAACGCGATTGACGCTATAGTGGCTTAAGCCAGTTGTCAACGACTGGCTCAAGCCAGACTGCGATAGGTTCGAACAGTGAGCGAGAGAACCCCACAGGGCCCGGAGACAGCGAGCCGCCAGATCGCCGCGATCCTCCGTGCCGCGATCGACCAGGGCGACCTCCTGCCCGGTGACAAGCTCCCATCGGAGCGCGAGCTTGCAGCGGCGCATCGGGTCGCCCGCAACACCGCCCGTGAAGCAGTGCGCCAGCTCGCCGAGGCCGGATTGGTGGTTGCCGAGCACGGCCGGGGCGTCTTCGTACGCACCAAGCCGCGGCTGATGCGCTTCGGTCAGCGCCGCTACTCGAAGAAGCTTCGCGATGAGACTGAAATATCACCTTTCCACGCCGAGGTCATTGCCCAGGAGCGGACCCCCAACGCCTACATGACCAGCATCGAACGGGTCATCCCGCCACCCGAGATCGCCGAACGACTCGGCGTCAGCGGTGACACTCACAGCGTCGTACGCCGCGAGAACTGGTACTTCGCCGACGCCGAGCCGATGCAGCGCGGCGTCACCTACATCCCATGGGATATTGCCAAGGACAGCGCTCTCGGCGGCAGCGACGACCTTGGCCCCGGAGATCTCTACGCCCGATTCGAGGACAAGGGGCACCTGATCACCTACACCCGCGAGGAAGTCACCGCGCGGATGCCATCACCCGAGGAAGCCTCCGGACTCCAACTCCCCGACGGCGTACCCGTCCTCGTCGTACTCCACACCGGCCTCGACCAGGACCATCAGCCGTTCGAGGTCACCGAGTTCGTCATGCGTGCCGACTACACCGGACTGGACTACACCATGAAGGTAGATGAATGAGCGACGTCAATATCCGGCCCCGCACCACCAAAGATCTACCTGCCCTCGCCGACATCCTCGTGAAGGTCCACGCACTCGACGGGTACCCGGTCGAAGGCGTAGCCGATCCCGTCAGGTGGCTGACTCCGCCCAGGACGTTCGGTGCCTGGACGGCCCTCTACAGCGGGCGACCCATCGGGCAGGCCACCCTCACCCACGCCGTTGCCGCCGACGACGCCGCGCGCGTCTGGCATGACGTCACAGGGGGAGACCTCGACCGGCTCGCCATCCCCGCCAGGCTCTTCATCGAACCCGACCACCGCAAGAACGGCGCCGGCGGTGCACTCCTGTCCGCCATCCGCGACCACGCCGAGAGCCATGGCCTCGAGGTTGTCTTTGACGTGATGCTCAAGGACCGTGCTGCCATCCGGCTCTACGAGGCATCCGGCTGCACCCGCATCGGCCTCATCGAGCACCACCACGGCGACGGACAGGTGGAGCCCGCCGCGGTCTACGTCGTTGACGGCGTTGGTCCGAGTTGATGGCGTGCCTGAGTTGTGTTGGACGCAGGTGGGTTCGACCTTCTCATCGGCGGCCCTCTTCTGGCGCGGGACCTCATCGGGGTCAGCCGACCTCCAGTTTGCCGGTGACGTCGGATGATTGAACACTCGCAATAGCACGCTGGTCAGGTGCGTTTCGGCCACCCGCCCGATGTGACATGCTCGGTCGGGTGAGCCTTGGGTGTCGTCACTGCCGTCAGCCCGTGCGAGTGCTCGCAGCGCAGTTCGATGTGTTTGAGCTGATGCACTATGTGCGCTTCCACTACGAGTTCGAGCAAGGCGAACACGAAGTCAATGAGGAGTGCTCAGCCGGTGGTTGTCCTTCCGCGACGCTGGCTGGAGGACGCCGACGGCTACTACCTGAACCGGAAGAAGGTCCCGCCGGGCAACGGTTGGGAGGTCGTGAACGGTGCCCTCCAAGCGGCCACAATCTACGAGTAGTGAAGGCGACCGGGTGATGACGTGGACCGGGTGATCGATCTCGACTTGGCGGCTGTCGTGTTGGTCGAGCGTCTCGCCGGGCGACCGGACCTTCAGCCGAGCCCGATCACCTGGAATGGCTTCGAGGCGGCGTTCGACGAACCCTTCAAGACGAGGCGCGATGAGGTTGTTGATCCGTACTCGGTCGGCGTTGCGATTCGTCGAGGCGAGGAGGAAGGGCTACGCGTCCTTTATGCCGGCAGCTGGACCGACATGGAGTATTGGAGCGGAGATGTGGCCGACGATGTCGACCTCCGCGTTCCTGGGTGGGACGACTGGCTAGATCTGCCGCGCTTCGATGCCGTCATGGCTGAGTTTCTCTCACTGTTCCGCGTCATTACGTGACGTTGGTGCTCGCTTCGATGGCGGCGGGGTCAGCCGTGATGCCCGGTTGGCTGATCTTCCTCGACGGCCTCACTGAACCGCCCTCTGGCAGTCATCAGGCTAAGGGCGCGTTGGGCTGCTGGCTGGATTCGCTCTGGCCAGCCAGAGGCGATGAAGTCGACGTCGGTGACATCCCGCGGCGTCTGTCGGCACGCTTCCTTGAGGAGTCCGTGCACCTCGTCCAGGCATGCAACTTCGTCGGGCATGAAGGTCGACCACTCGCGCCAGCGCCAAGGGATGTCATCGTCGATGAAGTCGAAGAACTGGTTGACGTACTCGCCGACGCCGACGATGCGGACGCCTTCGTCGCCTTCGCTGAGAGTCTCGAGCGACTCCATCGCACGGTTGCGCATCCGCTGCTCGACCAGCCGCTCGCTGGGTTCATCGGGTTCCCGCACACTGAAACCGTATCCGGCCTGGCACTCGGAGAGGGCGGTAACAGAGCGGCGAGGCCGGTTCCACGCTTGCATCTGATGCAACTTCTAATTCGAACGCGCGGTGAAGTGGCAGTGGTCGTAGTGGCCACCGGTGACCGAGGCGGGGTCGTGCATGCCGCCTCCTCCGTAGGGTCGCCAGCCCTCGTCGGCACGGGCGAGCGACCAGATCCGGCCTTGCCAGATGAGATATTCGACGCCCAGCTTCTGCGCGTTCGCCTGGAGCCAGTTGGTGACCTGCTGGCCGAGAGCGAGTGCGTTCCCAGTGGCGGGTACGCCGATGGGGTTGCCGAAGGTGCCGTCGCATGCTCGGCCGAGCGGGTGCTCTGACTGGGTGCCGGGGCGGGGTGACCAGCACGACCAAGAGGCCGCTGGGAAACGCTGTCGGACCAGGGCGAGCACGTACGCCGTCCGTGCCGTGATCTGCCCGCTGCTGGTGGGGTCGTCGACGAGCTGCCCACCGACCCCCGCCGGTGGCGCCGCTTCGGTGGCGGCGCATCCGAACGAGTTGACCGGATCCTCGGTGGCGAGACCTTCACGATCCGGGGCGGGGTGGTCGGCGGTGAGGGCGTCGATGACGGTGTTCGCGACGGGCTCGAACCGGGTGTATCGGTCGGGGTAGGCGGATACCTCGACGGCTTGTGCCGCTTCGCCGGGCGGGAGTTGTTGCCAGCTGGGGATGTCGAGCAGGCCTCGGGGTGAGCCGTGGTTGGGGCCGTTGGGCCCGCCGAAGAACGCACGTGCCTGGTAGTCGTGGTTCATGAGTTCAGCGACGGTGCCCCACCCGGTTGAGGGGCGCATCTGGAAGAGGCCGAGAGAGTCGTGGTCGCCGCCGTTGCCGTCGTTGGGGAGGTTTGCGGACTCGGGGTGAGCGCTGGGGTTGGCGAGCATTCGCAGGCTGGATTCGGTCAGCGCGGCCATGAGGGCGATGCGTACGCCTGCTCTTCCCACTCCCGGCGTGCGTGCGCCGATCTCGATGATCGCCGCGGCATGGGTGAGTTGGGTCCGGTCTAGCCTGATCGTGGTCCCGTCGCTCGCTCGGGCGTTGAGGCCTCCTGGCACGTCGCCGAGCGCGACGCTGTCGCCGCAAACACTGGGCGATGCCGCCACCAGGGTGACCATCGCGATCCCGGACAGACAGCCCGCGGGGGCGACGAGGACGAGCGCGATGAGGATCGCCACTGCTGCCTGCCGCATGGCTCGGTCCCGGTTAGTGCAGCGGGTTGTTGAGCTGAGACAAGCGTAGGAGGCGACAGATGTCGTACGACGGGCGGCAGGTCATGAAGATCGTGAACGAGACCCCGTCGACGGTCTGCGCGGCCTTGCCTTCCCAGATGCCGGCGCGCCGGCGGAGGCCGGTGATCGTGTACGCTGTGGTGCCAGCGGCGAGCTTCGCGGTCTCGCCGTTGAACTCGGCACTCTCCCACCCGTCGGGCACCTCGTAGGAGTTGATGTCGATCCATTGGCGGGTGCGGTAGGTCTTGAGGTCAGCCCAGGACTCGGCGGAGGGCAGGTAGGTGCTTAGGTCGGTGACCAGGCCTGGAGCCTCCTCGCCCGTCGGGTCCGCGACCTCGAGCAGACGATTGGTGTAGTCCTCCAGCGGGGTGGGGTCGGTGGTGTCCCATTCGAACAGCGTCTGAGCAACCGACACGACGAACGCCTCGGGGTTGCTTGTCCTGGCGACCGATCTCGGCGACTTCGTCGCCGACAGACTCCCTGAGGTTTCCGGAGTCGCGGCCCTACTCGCCGGCGTGGGTGGAGTTGCGGTCTTCGTCGAGCCGCCGGTGAGCGCCACAGCGGCGCCAACTGCGGTCAACGCTGCAATGAGGCAACTGGCGATGATCACGGTCTTGGTCCGGGTGAACTTGGGGTCGCTGCGGACGAGCATTGATCTCTCCTGGCTGGTCGGATCGTCGATCAGCAGGTGCGCGCATCTGACCGCGCAGGCGTTGGTTGCTCGATAGCTTCATCGGCGGTGCGAACCGTGGGGATCGATCTGTCCGCCCAGCCGAAGAAGACGGGTGTCGCTGTCGTCGAGTGGACCGTCCGCTGATGGTGTCGGCAGAGAGGATCGGCATCGGCGCAATGCGATGCGCGTTGTTTCTCGCCGAACTCACTGCTCGCGGCGACTGTGGACAGGACTGGTCGAACCAGGGCCCTGGTCGAGGTCTTGCCGACGGACTTGCTGGAGCTCAGGTTCCCTCGTGTATGAAGGCGAGCACTCGAGGCAGGACGTAGCAGAATTCGCCGCCTCCCCAGGTGTCCACCAGTCCGCCGGCTCGCTCCATTGCGGTCCAGAATGGCTCAGACGATCGGATGAGGTCTTTGGCGGTCGCCCGATCGATCTCAAGCATTGAGGTCAGCGCGCCCACAAGGTCCTCTACGGAATCCGCGGGCATCTCGTTCAACACGTCGCCGGTCATGCGGCCGACGATAGCGGTGCGTGCGGTGGACGCGCGGTGCAACAACGGCTGAAAGTTGAGCCGGTTGCAGGAGACCACGGCTCAGGTTTCACGTGTCGTGGAGACGCGGCGCGAGGTCGCGTATGGAGAGGCGAACCGCAGCACGGCTCAAGCGGGGGCGTTGGCTCGCTCTTGGCGAGTCGCCTCGATCCGATCGCGGAACGCGACCGACTCATCGATGACCCGGTTGAAGCGGGCGTACTCCTCGTCGGTGAGGTCGCGGGCGAGTCGGTCGAGGTCGTAGTGCTCCGTCCAGCCTTCAAGCTCGGTCCAGGTAAGGAGGAAGGAGCGGAGAGTGCGGTAGCGCGGAGGAGCGGACTCGTGGCCGGGAGGCTTGGCTGGCTTCGGTGCGTGGAGGCCGCGGCGGGCTTTGGACTGTTTGACGCGCTGCATAGCCTCGGTGGCCAGGCGGGCGAGGTCGTCGGTCTCGGGGGTGGTCTGGGCGGCGAGCTCGATCGCGGCCTGGACCTTGCGGTAGGCGGGCTCGACCGGACCGCCCTCTTCCACGGCGGCGAGCTCATTGGTGGCCAGTTCGCGGACCGTGGGCGGTTGGAAGGGGTCGTTGGCGACGGCTTGGAGGAACCGAATGTGGTCGAGACGTTGGAACGACCCGCTGCCGGTCACCGTCTGGGCAGCCTGGTAGCGAGTCTCGCGGGAGTATCGCGGTGCCGATGAGTCATCGGCACCGTTCTCTCCCGCCGAAGTCGCCTCCCCAGGCACGCCGACACCGTCATCGGCCCCGAAGCGGCTGGCCTCTTGGCGGCGGCGGTTCTCCTCGGCGTACAAGTCCTTCAACTCGGCGTAGAGGTTGGCCTGCTCAATCTGGGTCAGTGGCTTGTGAAGTTTGTTCTCGTCTTGCTGGGCGAGGAGCTCGGTGAGGCGGTCGGAGATGCCGGAGCGGATCCAGACCTTGATGGTGCGGTGGCCGAGGTGTCGTACGGCCTCGAGGCGGCGGCGTCCGCAGACGAGTACGCCGTCCGGGGTGATGGTGATCGGCTGCAGCAACCCGATCTGCTCGATCGAGTCGGCGAGCTCGGCGATGTCGCCGAGATCCGTGCGGTGTTGGATGCCGACAGTGATTTCGTCCAGGGCGCGTTCGGTCTCAGGCGACATGGGCGAGCACCCTCTCGACCCGGTCGTAGGAGTCGACGCTGGGAGTAGTGGCGGTGATGGCGCGTACGAGGTCGTCCTCGGCGAGCAGATTGGTCAGGGTCTCGCCGAGCAGGAGACGCCACCAGATCCCGTGGCCATAACTCGTGTGCTCGTAGTCGGGGTGCGGATTGCCGAGGACCGTGGTCAGCAGGGTCGACCAGGTCGGCTGCGGCAGGTCGAGGATCTGCAACGCAGGCAGGTCCTTTCGGAGCGTCTCGTGGGCGGTGACTCGATTGCCCGAGTCCATGAGCCGCGAGGAGACGTAGCTGATCGCATGCTGGGTTACGTGCATAGGCCAGCCGAGCGCCGTGAAGAGCTGTGTGGTCATCTCGAACGCCTCGTCGGTGGTGATGATCGGCTCTCGAGTGTCCATGGCCGGCTCGTCGCGCTGGTCGACTTCGGCAGGCACCTGGAAGGCGGGGTGGTAGTCGAGCACGGAGATCTCATGATCGCCGAAGCGTTCGGCGTCGTGGTGGGTGGAGACCTCGCGGCGACGGGCGGATTGGTTGGAGCAGAGCAGACCGTTGGCCCGCTCTTCATAGATGAGGGAGATCTGAACGGCACGGGTGGTGGCTGCCCAGGGATCGTAGGCGGCACGGACGGCGTCGGTGCGGAGAACCGTGAAGGCAGCGTACGCGGCGTCTTGAGGGGTCAGACCGTGCTTGTGCGCCAAACTGGCGTACTTGTCCGCGGCATACTCCAACAGGGCCGCCGCATCAGGGTCCTGGCGCCAGGCGCCTTCGCCGGCGTAGTGGAGCTCGGTCAGCAGCATCCGTAGACCGGACGAGGTGGTGAAGTCGAGGCTCATAGCGAGAGTCCACTCGGACGGATGTGGGTGATCGAGGGCGGCTCGGGGTCCGCGATCGCAGTCCTCGTCACCGGCGCCTTGAGTGCCTTCGGGCTGGTGGCGCGGCTGGCGCGGCGTACGAGGTCGGCCTTGAGGTCGAGGCCGCGGCCGAGGACATGCCCGCCGAGCATCGTCGGCAGGTCGCTAGGGCGAACCCAGGCGATGCCGTTCCTGGCGGGCGATGTCGTCACCTGATTCGTGGAGGGGTCGCGGTGGGTGGCGAGCGGATCCAGCGTCGCTGGCTCTGGCGGTGTTGTCGCATCGGGCATGCGGCGGTCGGTGTCTCGGGAGTAACCGTCGTCGGTGTTCATATCACTAACCCCTGGTTCCGGTCGGTCGAGTTGGTGCCCGGGGACGGGCCGAGCCGCGTGGCGGTCCGGTAGGCCGACCTGATCGTCTTGAACGCCTCGACGTCGGGCAGACCCGCAGACGAGGCGGCATCACCCAGGATGCGGCTGGTCTGAGCGAAGTCGTGCCCGGCTTCGGCCATCCGGCAGGCGGCCCAGAACAGGCCACCATTGCGAGCGCCCTCCGGGCGCCTGGCTACCCAGGCGGCCAAGCGCTCGGGTGAGGATCCGGCGGCAGGCAGAGTCGCGGGAAGGTGACGCGGGGGAGCCGGTGGCGCGAGATGCTGGTTGAGTGCGACCGAGTCGACGGTCCCGGGCCGGCGGCCGAACCCGATCAACGAGTACGGCCGCCTGGTCCCCGCGCTGGTCTCGACGATGGAGGGCGGGGCGACGACGTAGCCGCCGTCACCACGGAAGTCGACGTGCCTGCTCGGCAGCGACCAGTTGCGCTGCTCGACCCCTGGCGTGGCGGCGAAGTAGGCATGCATCCCGCCCGACGGCGTACGCACCATCCAGGCCCAACGCTGGGTCAGCCCGGTCTCCATCTCGGTCGAGAATGCACGGAACCCGTCGCCGGTGCGGTGCACGTCCACGTCGACGACCACCAGTCCGGAGGCTGAGCCGGTGGGGATCCCGATGTTGGCCTCGGGCATCTTCTTCCACCAGCGGCGTACCTGCTGGAGGTCAGTGGTGGCGTTGTGGAACCCGTGAGCCGTTAGCGGCTGCTTGCCGCGGCGTACGCACGGGAAGACCGGGATGCCGGCCCGTGCCAGGGTCGCTGCAGCGGTCGGCAGGTGGCCGGCCTTGGCGGCATTCTTGATCGCGCTCGTCGCCCAGCGCGAGGGGCGTTGCGTCGAGAGATCCATGCCTTGATGGTGCCCGCTGGAGATTGCCCACTTGGTTGCCTCCTCGTGATGCTCCTCCCGGCCGAAATGGGGAGAGCACCCCATGTTTTTCCAGGTCAGCGTCATGCTCCCCAACACTCTAGGGAAAAGACTGCTGGCGCGCCCCTACTCGGTGTTATGCCTTGTGGAAGGTCACTCGTTTCCCCGAGCTGATCAGGAGCCACACACGTTGGGTAGCCAGATCAGCACGTTCGCCGTTCGTGCGCCAGGTCTCATCAGCGATTGCGCTACTCGGTCGAACCTCGATGGGCGCCAGGACGTGTGGAGAAACTCGCCGACGCCGACCACTTTGTATCCCTACCTGTTCCTAGCTGACGACCGGCGGCCGGCTGTCATCGCGCTTCGATTGTTTGAGCGTGACACCTAGTGGTCGCGACCTACGCGTGAGGAAGCCCGGGCAATTGGCCCGGGCTTCTTTGCGTGTTCCGTGTTTACTCCTATCCGTGCTGTGCGTCTGTGCCCTCAAGAATTCCGCTGGTGCGCGTTATGTAGGACGCTGAGCATCTCGGATCGCCAGGCTTGGGCGGACTCCATCACTTTGGTGAAGGCGGCGGAGCCATGGATATGACCGGCCTGGAGAGAGAAGGTCGCCTCGACTCCGGCACCGCGCAGACGCTCGACGTAGCGTTCGCCGTCGTCGCACAGCGGGTCGCATTCGGCCGAAAGGACATAGGCCGGTGGCAGGCCGGTGAGGTCGTGCCCGCGGAGGGGGGAGGCGTACGGGTGGTGGACGTCGGTGGCGGGGTCGGGGAGGTAGAGGGGGACGAGCTTCTCGATCTCTGTACGCTCGAGGCCGTAGCCGGTGGCGTAGGTCGCCATCGACGTCGACGGCTGGCTGAGGTCGAGGTCGAGGGCGGGGACCTCGAGTAGTTGCAGGACGGGAGCCGGACCACCCTCGTCGCGTAGCTTGAGGCAGAGGGCCGCGGCGAGATTGGCGCCGGCCGACTGTCCGCCGATGGTGATCAGGTCCGCCCTTCCGCCGAGCTCGCCTGCGTGCTCGACGACCCAGAGCATGGCCGCCTGGCAGTCGAGCAGGGGAGTCGGGAACTGGTGTTCCGGTGCCTTGCGGTAGTTCACCGCGACGACGACGCAAGCCGCGCCGGCGCTGCGCTCTCGGCACGCGGCGTCGATGAAGTCGAGGTGGATGTCGCCGGCCACCCAGCCACCACCATGCAGGAAGAGATGGATGGGGAGGTCGCCCTCCTCGGTCGGCCGGTAGACGTGCAACTCGATGGTGCCACCGTCGACGGGGATCTTGACCGACCGCTTCTCGCTCACCTCGGGGCCCGGTTCGCCGAGCTGGCCCATCAAAGCGTTGCTGGCGGCGTTCCCCTGATCGCGCCAGGCTGCGAAACCGTCCGCAGCGGGGAGCTCGGCGGAGGGGAGCTGCGCGAGCAGCGGTTCCAGGAATGGGTCGATTGGCACTGGGTCTCCTTGATGAGTTGGTGGGTGATTCAGTGTGATTCAGGATGTGGGAGCCCGGTATCGGGGAGCGGCGGGCGCCGGTTCTCCGATACCGTCGAAGTTCGCCGTCGGACACGACGACATCGGGTTGTAGTGAGAGAAGTAATAGTCGTCGTACTCGGGGCACGGGTCGCTGCCATCAAATGGCCAGACGTCGTTCTCGAAGCGGAGCGCGTAGAAGCCGGAGATGTCGTGGGCGAACCAGATCTCTCCCCGCTCGGCGCGCACGACCGGTCGGGCGGCGGTGCCGAGGGCGCCGTTCACGCCGGGGTTGAAGTAGGCGAGCTCCACGGGGTGCTTCGGGTCGCGGATGTCGAGGACGCGCAGTCCGGCGCCGAACCAGGAGCAGACCAGGATGGTCGGGTCGTAGAGCCGGTCGGGTGCGCAGTGGTGGACGCTGTAGCCGAGCCCGTTGGCGGCACCCTCTCCGGTGACCTCGGCACAGTGCTGCGGGAGTGCCGACTCGAGCAGTGCCGAGGAGACCAGCCGGGGGTGGCTCTCGTCGGCTAGGTCGAAGATCCGTGGATAGCCGAAGGTGGCCCAGTTGTCCCCGGCTCGGCTGCAGTCGGCGGACCCCGAGCGCTCGCCGTACTGGATCAGGTAGGGATGCCCGTCGTACGTGACCCGGTAGGCGCCTTGGCACCACTGGTTGTCACCGAGGGTGACCTCGGCCAGGACACGGGGCTGCGGGCTGGACGCACGCTCCGCGATCGCGGTGGTGTCGAGGACCGTGAGTGCGTCCTTCGGTGGCGCGTCCTGCTGACAGGCGTAGGACCGGGTGCCGTCCTCGGTCGTGGCGCCGCCGTGGGTCTGGGTGTTGAACGTCCACGACGACAGCGTCCTGGGGTTCGCTGGATCGCTGACATCGACGGGAAAGAGAGTCGGGGTCATCCCGGCGCCCTCGTGGGTGCGCGTGGTGCTGACGTAGTAGGTGTTCCCGTCCGGGGAGAACCATCCCTCGTGTCCTTTCCCGGGCAGGATCGGCGCAGTGGACAGCAGCCGCGGACGACGGCAGTCCCCGGAGATGTCGTAGATGTCGACGTACGGCTTGTACTCGCCGGCCGCCGCCAGCAGACCGCGCTTGGCGTTCACCCGCAGGGACTCCCAGGGGTCGAGCATCGCCGGTGTCGCCAGGGTGTCGGTGGGCCGGGGGTTCGCTGGGTCGGAGACGTCGAGCACCTGTACGCCTCCGGCGCCGAGCTGCCGGGCCACGTAGGCGCAGTCCTGGTAGACGTCGAAGCTCGCCGCAGACGTGGTCGGGAACCGTCCGACCGACCGGAGGTTGCAGGTGTAGCCCTGTGCGGCGCGGCCGGAGAGAAGATCCTCTTTCGGCACGCGACCCTGCATACCTGTCTCCGGGCGGTCGCCGGGCTGGCAGGGACGCTGGGGGACAGCGGTCCGCTCGGGGAAGACGGTCGGCTGCGAGGTGACCAGGGCCGTGTCGTCAGACATCACCGGGGCGCACAGGGCGACGGCCACGGGGGTGACGCCGAGGGCGACGGTGAGGAGCAGGTGCAGCCGCCTGCGCCACCGACTGGCTGGGACGGTCGCTCGATGCGTACGGGACTGTGGTGTGGAGTCTGATGTCAGCATGGTCTCTCCTGGGAGATCGGTGGTCACGGGTGGAAGACGACCCGTTTCGTGACCATCGGCTGGTCGGCGCCCGGGGTGAACTGCTGGGCGTGGTGCGGGGTGCCCAGCCGGACGGTGAACTGCAGTCGGCCTTGCGGATCCGCGGTGACGGCGCGGCGGGTGTCGCCGACCTCGACGATCACGGTGCTGCCAGGAAGGAAGTACGCCGGCGTGCGGACCGTGGTGGACCCGGACCCGGTCAGCGCCAGGCCGCTGCGGCCGACGCCGTGGAGGTCGAGGAACTCCAGCGCTCGCAGCGGGTCGGCGCCGAACCGCCAGCC
Organism: Nocardioides sp. NPDC058538; assembly: GCF_042719275.1. Taxonomy (NCBI): domain Bacteria; kingdom Bacillati; phylum Actinomycetota; class Actinomycetes; order Propionibacteriales; family Nocardioidaceae; genus Nocardioides; species Nocardioides sp. NPDC058538. The sequence goes on from NZ_JBHXNY010000002.1 coordinate 235,074, forward strand.
GCCGATCTCGAACCGGGGCTGGATCGACCGGTAGTCGAAGGACGAGCGGGGTGTCGGATTCTCGAAGGCACGCAGGATGCCCGGCAGGGAGTCACTGATCTGCTGCTGGGCCGCCGCCGGAGAATGGCAACCCCAGTCGTACGCCCGCCAGGTGTGCTCGATGCCGAGCTGGGTCATGCGGCGGTGCATGTTCGTGGACTCGGGCTGGATGATGCCCGCTTCCACCGCGCAGAATGCCGGGGTCACCGGGTCCTGCTCGCGGGCCGGATCAAGCACGCCGTTGCCGGTTCGGATCTGTACGGCGACACCCCTCAGGTTCGGGGCCAGGTCCAGCGGGTTGTGGCCGCGCCAGCGGACCTCCTGGGTCGCTCGGGGGCCGTAGACCGAGTCGGGCGGGGCAAGGTCGATCAGCGGGCTGATGGAGTGGGCGAGCGCCCCGGTGGGGAAGTTGGTGTCGACGGCGCCCATGATGCTCACTGCGGCGGCGAACCGGTCGGGGTGGCGGGCGCCGATCATGAGGGCGCCGTAGCCGCCCATCGACTCGCCCATCACGGCGCGCTGCGAGCGTCTCGGGAGCGTCCGGAACGTCTGATCGATCAGGGGGATGAGTTCGCGGGTCACGAAGGTCTCGTAGCGCGGCGGGCCGAAGGAGCCTTGGTTGAACCAGTCGCTCCAGTAGCCGGCGTTGCCCTCAGGCGAGACGACGATGGCCGGGAAGTCCTCGGTGAGCTCTTCGCCCCGGTAGGCGGTCCGGAACCAGGTCTCGTCACCGTTGGTGCCGGCGAGGTAGTAGGTCACCGGCCAGCGCCGGTCCGGGTGCTCTGCGTAGCCTCGCGGCAGGGTCACCTCGACGGGGGCGGTGCCTGTGCCGAACGACGAGGTCGCCACGGTGAGCCGCATCGTCCGCTCAGTGAGCCACTCGCGGGACACGATGTGCGGCTCGCTCTGATGGGCGACGGTCCGCAAGGAGGGCGCGGTCAGACCGGCCGGGTCCGCCGACATGACGGACGAGATCGGCCCGCTCGCCGCGACACCGGCGAGCAGTGTCAGCGTCGCGAGCAGCCCGGGTAGGCGGGGGAGACGGAAGGGCATAGCATCCTCCTTGCTAGAACGATCTAGCACTGGAGTATGGCTCCCGTCACATCCGGTGTCAACGAGGTCGGTGATTTTGCCTGACGGTTCCGAAGGGCCCCTTGACAGTCGGTTGTGACGGCGCGCACACTCCTGCTATATCGTTCTAGCAAGGGAAGGTGTCATGACTCCAAGACTTCGAAGTGGCCGGACGAGCCGGGTCCGCGCGGTGCTCGCCGGTGCTGTGGTGCTCGCGCTGAGCACCCCGCTGGTCGCCTGCAGCACCGCGAACACCGCTGGTGGCGGATCGGGCGAGGGAGGCACGCTCACGTTCGGTGCGCTCGCGGCCCCGCCGACACTGAACCCGGCGACCGGCGATCCCGCCTATAACCCGCTCTATCAGTGGGCCTACGAGCCCCTCGTGGTGCTGGAGCCTGACGGGTCCTTCTCTCCGGGCCTGGCCACGGAGTTCGGCTATACGGACGACGAGAACAAGATCTACGAGCTGACCTTGCGAGAAGGGGTGAAGTTCAGCGACGGCGCCCCGCTCGACGCCGAGGCTGTCAAGACCTACCTGGAGTACCTGAAGAAGCAGTCGAGCAGTCCTGGACTGCTCGTCCAGTCGATCGACTCGATCGAGGTGCTCACCGAGAACTCACTGCGGATCAGCCTGAACCGCAGCGACCCGGGGCTGAGCTTCTACTTCGCACAGGCGTTCGGCGCCGGCGACATCGCCAGCCCGAAGGCCGTGGCCAAGCCGGCGTCGTTGAACACCGGCACTGCCGGGGCAGGGCCCTACATGATCGATCCCGAGCAGACCGTGGCGAACGAGCGCTACACCTACGTGCCGAACCCGCACTACTACGACCCGGAAGCCGTTCACTACGACAAGGTCGTGGTGCAGATCGTCGCGAACGCTTCGTCGATGGTCCAGGCGATGCGGGCCGGCGAGATCCAGGCGGCCCAGGGGGACGCGACCACGCTCGAGGCCGCCGCCGGGGCTGGCCTGGAGGTGGTATCCGCGCCGCAGGCGCTGACCGGCCTCAACCTCATGGACCGGGATGGGAAGGCGAGCAAGGCGCTCGCCGATTCGCAGGTTCGACGTGCACTGAACCTTGCGGTCGACCGGGAGGCCATCGCGAAGGGTCTTTACGGTGATGCCGATCTGGCGCTGTCGCAGTACGCGCTGCCCGGCACGCCGGGCTACGACGCCGCGCTCGACGACGAGGTGGCGTACGACCCGGCCGAGGCGAAGCGCCTCCTGGCTGCCGCTGGCTACCCGGACGGGTTCACGATCTCGGCTGTGACGGCGCCCCTGGCCGGACTCGACAAGATGACGCAGGCGATCGCCGGCGATCTCGCCGAGGTCGGGGTCACCCTCGAGGTCACGAGCAAGCCGACGGCGAACGACTACTTCACCGCCATGACCTCCGGCGACCACCCGACCGCGGCACTCGGGTATGGCCTCTACAACGCGAACTCACTCTATGGAGGCTTCGTCGCCGAGCAGGGACCGTTCAACCCGTTCCACCACAAGGACGGCCAGCTCGACAAGCTCTACGCCGAGTACTTCGCCACGCCCACGGACCAGGCCGACGCGCTGGAGAAGAAGATCAATGCGCGGCTCGTCGATCAGGGCTGGTCGATTCCGGTCGTCGGTGCTCCGCTCGCCTGGTACGTCGCCGACGGGTACGCCGGGCTGGAGGCCACCACCCAGAACGCTGCCGTCCCGCGCCTGACCGAACTCCACCCCGAAGGCTGAGGCGGACTCATGGGAAAGCTGGTTCTGCGTCGACTGGCGATGTCGGTGCCGCTCATGCTCGTCGTCTCCGCGGTGACTTTCGTGCTCATCACGTTCCTTCCCGGCGATGCCGCCCGCGTGGTCGCCGGCAGGAACGCCACCGAGGTGCAGGTCGAGCAGCTCCGTGGCGAGCTGGGACTGGACCGCCCCGTCTGGGAGCAGTACGCCGACTGGCTCGGTGGGGCGCTTCATGGCGACCTGGGCACCTCGCTGGTGAACCAGCAACCAGTCGCGGCCCAGCTCACCGGCCGTCTCGAGCCGACCCTGGCTCTCATCATCGGCTCGGTCGTCATCGCGACACTGCTGGGCCTCGTCTTCGGCATCCTCGGCGCGCGGGGTGGGGTGATCGGCCGGATCGTCGACGGCATCTCGGTCCTGGGCATCGCAATCCCGGCCTTCTGGCTGGGGTTGGTGCTCGTGGTCATCTTCGCCGTCCGGCTCAGCTGGCTCCCGCCTTTGGGGTACGTTCCCTTCCTGGAGTCTCCGTCCCAGTGGTTCCAGCACCTCATCCTGCCGATGGTGACCCTTGGTGTTCCGGCCACCGCGGCGGTCGCGAAGCAGACCCGCGACGCCATCTCGGACGCGCTGGCGCGCCCTTTCGTACGCACGCTGCGTGCTGCCGGGGTCTCCGAGCGGGCGATCCTGCTGCGCCATGCACTGAAGAACGCGGCGGTCCCGGTCCTGACGGTCGTCGGGCTCGCGATGATCGGTGCGCTCTCGGGGGCGATCGCCATCGAGACGATCTTCGCGTTCCCTGGCTTGGGTGGCACTGCCGTCCAGGCCACGGCCTCGAGCGACCTGCCCCTGATCCAGGGTGTCGTCGTCTACCTGACGGCCATCGTCATCGTCGTGAACCTCGCCGTGGACGTCGCCTACGGCTACTTCAACCCGAAGGTCAAAGTCGGATGAGCACCCTCGAACCCAACTCCACCCAACCCCCGCCCGCACACCGTCTCACGCGAGTTCGAAGGGGCATCGCGGTCCTCGCCCGACGGCCGCTGGCCGCCCTGTCGGTGGCCTACCTCGTGGTGCTTGCCGTGTGCGCCTTGCTGGCGCCCTGGTTCGCCCCGTACGATCCGCATGCCCAAGATGTGGTCAACGCCCTGCAGGGTCCCTCCGGCGAGCACTGGCTCGGGACGGACACGCTCGGCCGGGACGTCTTGAGCCGGATGCTGTACGGCATCGCGCCGACCTTCGGCGGCGCCGTCGAGGCGCTTCTGGTGTTCCTCGTCCTGGGAGTGCCGCTCGGTGTCCTCGCCGGCTACCTCGCCGGGCGGACCGATGCGGTGGTCAATCGGATCGCCGAGTTCGTACTCTCCATTCCTCCGATCATCGTGGTCCTGGTCGTTCTCGTCGTCTTCGAGGGCAGTACGACGGCGGCGATGCTGTGCCTGGGCCTGCTGAGCGCCCCCGGACTGGTCAGAGTCGTACGGGCAGCGGCCGCGGCGGTCCGCGAGGAGCTGTTCGTCACCGCGGCCCGGGTATCAGGCGTCCCGGCCTTCACCATCATGGCGAGTCACATCCTGCGCCGGGTCCGGGGCCCGATCCTGGTCCAAGGCTCCCTTTTTCTCGGCATCGCGCTGGCGTTCCAGGCGGCCCTCGCGTTCCTCGGACTGACCTCGAGCGGCGGCACGCCCACCTGGGGTTCCATCGTGGGCGAGGCAGCCGGGGTCATCGCGCAGAGCTCCTGGCTGTTGATCCCTCCTGGCCTGGCGATCACGCTCGCGGTCCTGGCGTTCGGCTTCCTCGGCGACCTGGCCCGGGATCTGTCGGCCGACGGCGACGAGGTCTTGGTCCGCCCAAGGCGAGACGCCCGCCGGTCCCGGCCGGCCTCGGCGCGTGACCTTGTCCGCGCGGAGGTCGCGGGCGACGCGCTGCTGCAGGTGGACGGGCTCACCGTCGAGACCACCGACGGCACCTCGCTGATCACCGACGTCGGCTTCGGCGTTCAGCCTGGCGAGACGGTCGGCCTGGTGGGGGAGTCGGGGTGTGGCAAGAGCGTGACCGCTCTGTCTGTGCTGGGTCTCCTGCCGACCACCCTTCACCTTGCCGCCGGCTCGGTCGTCTTCGACGACGTCGACCTCGTCGAGGGAGGAAAGCGGGCGTACGCCGCTGTGCGCGGCTCCGGGATCGCCTACATCTCCCAGGACCCGATGGCGGCCCTCGACCCTACGCACACCGTGGGCAGCCACCTGGACGAGGTCATCGCGCTGCACGAGCGGCTCGATCGGGCCGCGCGCCGGGCGCGCGCCATCGAGCTCCTCGAGCAGGTCCGGATCGCCGATCCGGAGCGTGTCCTCGGGACGTACCCCCACCAGATCTCCGGCGGCATGGCCCAGCGGATCAGCATCGCGATCGCACTCGCCGGCAGGCCCCGGCTGCTCGTGGCCGACGAACCCACGACGGCCCTCGACGTCACCGTGCAGTCGGAGATCCTCGCGCTGCTGCGGGAGCTCCGCCGTGAGGTGGGGCTGGCGATCCTGCTGATCACCCACGACTGGGGCGTGGTGGCCGACACCTGCGACCGCGTGGTGGTCATGTATGCCGGCGAGATCGTGGAGACCGCGGACGCCGGACGGCTGTTCGCCCGCCCATCCCACCCGTACACGTCCGCACTGCTTGCCGCGGACGTGTCGCGCGACCTCGACAGCCCGCGGCTCCCGACCCTGCCCGGTCGAGTCCCGTCTCCTGCCGCCCGACCTGTCGGCTGCCGCTTCGCGGACCGCTGTGAGCTGGCCGTCGAGGCCTGCCGAGCCGAGCCCGTTCCACTGATCGCCACGGCCGAAGACGCGCGAAGCCGGTGCCTCCGGACCGACCAGCTGATGGGCCGTCAACCGGCAGCGGCCGGAGCGGGACGGCAACTGACACACAAGGAGCTGACATGACCAGCGAATCCTCGGTCCTCACCGACGACGTCCTGAGCGCGGAGCACATCAGCATCGGCTTCCGCCGACGCCGCCGCGCGCCCGTGTTCCAAGCCCTCGACGACGTCAGCCTCACCGTCGCACGCGGACGGACGGTCGGACTCGTGGGGGAGTCCGGATCAGGGAAGTCGACGTTCGCCAAGGCCGTGCTGGGCCTCCTCCCCGTCGACCGGGGCCGGATCACGGTGGCCGGACACGACGTCGACGGAAAGCATCCCGACCACCGCCGGCTGGCCCGACACGTACAGGCCGTGTTCCAGGATCCCGGCGGCTCCTTGAACCCGTCCTACACGGTCGGTCGGAGCATCGCAGAGCCGCTGCTTGCCCAGGCCGGGATGAGTCGCTCCGAGGTGCTGCCCGCGGTCACCCAGGCGCTGGAACGCGTGGGTCTCGAGCCGGATGCGGCGCAGCGGCTGCCCCGCCACTTCTCCGGCGGACAACGACAGCGGATCTGTATCGCACGCGCTCTCGTGGTGGCGCCGGAGCTGGTTGTCTGCGACGAGGCGGTGAGTGCACTGGACCTGTCTGTGCAGGCCCAGGTGCTCAACCTGCTGATGGACCTGCAGGACGAGACAGGACTCTCCTATCTGTTCATCTCCCACGACATGAACGTCGTCCGCCGTCTCTGCGACGACGTGACCGTTCTCTACCGGGGGCAGGTCATGGAGCAGGGTCCGACGCGGAGCGTCACCTCGGCTCCGGCTCATCCCTACACCCGCTCCCTCCTGCTGGCCTCCCCGGTCGCAGATCCGACCGCGCAGGCCGAGCGTCGGGCAGCCGCTGGACGCGTGCCCGCGGTGGCGGCCGAGACGGCTACCGAGGCTGGGACCCGCTGCCCGTTCGCCGCCCGCTGTCCCGTGGCGACCGAGGTCTGCCGCGTCGAGCGGCCACCGCTGCGGGAGGTGCCGGGCGGCGTCTCGGTGGCATGCCACCGCTATCCCGAATGGCAGCACGAGATCCCGCCGGTCCCGTCCGGCGACGCTCATCCGACCGGTGTCCGGGACGCCGGCGTCCACCTCAACAACAAGGAGATCAACTGATGCCACAGCTCGTGTCCGGCCGCTACGAGCCTGACTTCCTACCGGTCGTCGAGGCCTTCGACGACCACCTCCGATCGACCCCGTACGGCGGCGCATCGCTCAGCGTCTACCACGGCGGCAAGCCCGTGATCGACGTCTGGGGTGGCCTCGCCGACGCAGGCGCCGGTGGCGCATGGGAGGAGGAGACCAGCGCGGTCCTGTTCTCCTGCAGCAAGAGCGTGTCGGCCATCGTGGTGCTGTGGCTGGCTGAGCATGGCCTGATCGACATCGACGCACCTGTCGCCGTCTACTGGCCGGAGTTCGCTGCTCACGGCAAGGTGGACGTGACGGTTCGTGAGCTGATGGCGCACCGGGCCGGCGTACCTCTGGTCGACGCGCCACTGACGCGTACGGACGTTCTGGCCGACACCGCCTTCGCCGACGCGATGGCAGCCCAGAAACCGCTCTGGAGGCCTGGCACGGCACACGCCTATCATGCGGTCTCGGTCGGTGCGGGCCTTGGTGAGATCGTCCGACGGGTGACTGGCCGTTCACTCGGGACGGTCCTCGCGGAGGAGCTCGCCGACCCGCTCGGCCTCGATCTGTGGATCGGCGTCCCCGAGCGGGAGCTATCTCGGATCGCCACCGTGCTGCCGCCGGACCCGACCCGTGTCTCTGCCGAGATGGCAGCGATGATCCGCGCGATGCTCGCCGAGGACGACCGGGCCTGGCGGACACTGACCGTCAACGGCACCCTGTCGATCCCGTTGGCCGGCGTGTCCTTGGAGAACGCCTACAACGACCCCGACGTCCGCGCGGCGGAGCTACCGGCCGCGAACGGTGTCGGCACCGCCCGTAGCCTGGCCAAACTGCACGCTGCCCTGGTGGGACCGGTCGATGATCGCGGGGTCGGCGCCTCGCGGCTGCTCAGCGAGGAGACGCTGACCGCGGCGACGAAGCCGATGAGCCAAGGCGCCCCGGCCTTCGGGCCGCCCGCGGACTCCTACCCGGCATGGGGGTCGGGATTCATGGTCCCGTGGGAACAGCGCCCGATGCTGACCGAGGCCAGCTTCGGCCACGACGGTGCCGCCGGCGGACTCTGCTTCGCCGATCCGCGGCACCAGGTCGGGTTCACTTTTCTGCCCAGTGTGATGGGCAGCGCCGCGCCCGACACCCGGGTGAACACCGTCGTCCACGAGCTGCGCCGGTGCCTCGGCGTACAGGACGGTGATTGACATCCTCGCGCTCGACACCCACTGGGTCTGGGACAGCTGGTACGCCAGGCACCAAGGACGCCATCACGCCTTCTTCCTGCACGCTCCTCGCTCGCTCGGGGACCCCCACGCACGCCATCACCATGCCGCCGTCGGTCACGCCACCTCCGACGACCTCACCTCATGGACATTGCACGAGCCCGCCCTCGGTCCTCGTAACACACCGGCCTGGGACGACCTGGCCACCTGGACCGGATGCGTCATCCAGGCCCCGGACGGACGCTGGCTGATGTTCTACACGGGTATCAGCCGGGCGGAGAACGGCAGCGTGCAACGGATCGGCATCGCCGTCTCCGACGACCTCCACACCTGGGAACGGGTCGGCGACGGCCCGGTCCTCGCCGCCGATCCACGCTGGTACGAAGCCGACCCCGAGAAAACCTTCGACGGCGTCGCCTGGCGGGACCCCTGGGTCTTCCCGGGCGAAGACGGGCGCTGGCACATGCTCGTGACCGCCTCGGCCCGAGGCTGGCCGGCCACCACCGGCGGCGTGATCGGCCACGCGGTCAGCGACGACCTGGTCACCTGGGAGGCCCAGCCACCCTTGACCACGCCGGGCACCCAACGATGTCTGGAGGTCCCCCAGATCGTGCGTGTGGACGGGCAGCACCTGCTGCTGTTCTCCGCGCCGCGGGTCGAGACCGAGGGTAGCGAGAAGCTGCTGGGCGACATCTGGTGCGCCCGGGCTGACAGCCCACTCGGCCCCTTCCGCCTCGACACCGCCTGGAAGGCGGAGGACTCCGGTCTGTACGCCGGTAGGTTGGTCGAGAGGGGCCCCGACGACCTGGTCCTGATGGGGTTCGTCAACGTCCGGGACGGCGGGTTCGCCGGGGTGATCGACGACCCTCGGCCCTTCGATCCGGCGACATTGGTGGCAGTCTCGTCTGTCCCGACCGCATTGGCGAGCAACGAGAGTCGGGATATAGCGTTCTAGCACTGGCGTCGGGCGACGCCCCGACTCGGTCACGGAGACGTCGAGAGGATCCTGATGACGAACGGTGGAGAGATGCCCCCTTCCGAGGCGGGCCCGCGGGCGCGGAAACCCAGGCGCGCGGCGGATCGACCGAAGCGGCGCGCTCGGGTCACGCTGGCCGACGTCGCAGCCGAGGCGGGCGTGTCCGTCGGGGCGGCGGGCTTCGTCATCAGCGGACGCGACGACATGCGGATCTCGGCCACAACCCAAGAGCGCGTCCGGGAAGCGGCCAGGAAACTGAACTACCGTCCCAACCGGGCCGCCCAGGCGCTGCGTACGGGCAAGACCGGCACGGTCGGGTTCGTCTCCGACACCATCGGGTCGACCCCGTTCGGTGGCGCTGCGATACGGGGGGCCCTCGACGTCGCCCGCGAGCGGCACAAGACCCTGTTCGCCGCGGAGACCCTCGGTGACGAGTCGATCGAACGTGAGGTGATCGAGAACCTCCGCACCCGCGATGTCGACGGCCTCGTCTACGCCTCGATGGTGACCCGCGAGGCCACCCTGCCCGCAACTGTCCAGGACACCCCCACCGTGCTGATGAACACCATCGTGCCTGGGAGCCGGACGACGACCTTCGTCCCCGACGACCACCAGGGCGGCCACGACGCGGCACGGACCCTGATCGAGCTCGGACATCGCGACATCCTGGTCCTCGGAGAGTACGCCGACTCTCTCGACCGGCCCTACGCCCTCGACGTCCGGCTGGGAGGTATATGGGAGGCATTCGAAGAGGCGGCGTTGACGCATCGCCCCATGGTTCAGGAGGTGAACGGACCGGATCCAGAGGACGGACGCCGAGCCATGGCCGACTATCTGGCCGACAATGGGAACCCGGAGGCCGTGATCGCACTCAACGATCGGCTTGCCTTCGGCGCGTTGCAGACACTCGGCGACCGGGTACGGCCCGGCGTGGACTTCTCGGTCATCTCCTTCGACAACAGCGACCTGGCCCACTGGCTCGTGCCTGCACTCGCATCGCTTCAGCTGCCCTACTACGAGATGGGACGCCGAGCGATGACCAGCCTGCTGGACGGCGACCTCGAGAGTGGACTCACGATGCTCCCCATGACACTCGCCCGCCACGACTCATTGCGCCCCATGGGCTGAGCTGTCGAATTGATGCCAGTGGGTCCGGACCCGAGATCGTCGATTTCTGCTCGGGTAGCACGGACGTCCGCGCTGCACACAGGGCTGGGGTCGGAGGCTTGGCCGTGGCGAGGGTCGCTCGGGACACCGTTGCAACACTGGTTCAGTGGTGTGCGGAACGGGTATTGGCGCTCAACGCGCTGCGATGGCAATCTGCGGCGTCTTTGTCGAGCTAAACGGCAGAAGCGTGTGGAGGCTCCGGCACCTCTTTGAGTTCGTCAGCCAAGCGCTTCGGTCGCGGTAGCCGAACGCCGGACGTTTTCTCGATCGTGTGGTCCAGGCGGTCGTCCAGGTCTGCCACCAGCCGCACCACCAGTGCTTCGAGTTGTTCGAAGTCGCGATCAATCCAGTCGTCGAAGATGATCTCGTAGACTCCGCTGGAGACGGCGACGATGCGCTGCGCGACTTCCCTTCCTGCGGGGGTGAGGCCGATCCTGCTCTGTCGGCCGTCGTCGGGGTCGGGCATGCGACCCACCAGACCGGCGACCTCGAGTCGACGAACGATCTTGCTCACGTTGGACCGGCCGGTGCCGATCGCGTCAGCCATGTCGGTTGGTCGTGCGGTGGTGCGGTAGATCAGCTGGTTCACCAGCAAGAAGGCAGGCATGTCCCCGGGGAGGGGGAAATCGCTCTGCGCGAGTATCGCTTCCCGTACTGCGGTGGAGTTCATCGACGTGACGAGTGCTTGCAGAGCAATGGAGAAGTCGGCGCCGCGGCCGTTGAGGAGGGGCGCCGAGCTTGCTTCCACTTCTCGTAGATCGACGCTTTCTCGGGGTCTCCTGGCCATAGGAACAGTATGCCGGAGGGAATCCACAGAGGTCATTGTCGTGACGACAATCACGATGTACAGTGCCGGAGGCGCGATTGATTCGTTTCAATTGCGTGGACCCCGGTGGCTGAAGCCCACCATCTTCAAAAGGAGAAGGCTTGTGTCTCAGCTCCAGTCGGCTCGCAGAACTCGCCCTTGGTGGACTGCCGCCGTATCAGGGATGGCGTCCTACATCGACGCAGCCGCCATCGTCAGCTTCGGAACCGCCATGGTCCTCTACCAGGAGGCCATCGGACTCACCTCGGGCCAAATCGGCCTCGCCTCTGGCGGGCTCACGCTCGGCATCGCTTGCGGTGCCATCGTCGGTGGACGCCTGGGCGACCGATTCGGTCGTCGACCGATCTTCACCATCACGATGGTGCTCATCGTCGGCGCGGCAGCAGCACTGGCCCTTGCCGGCTCATTCCCGGTGATCGTCGTCGCGGCGCTCGTGCTGGGCTTCGCCACAGGCGCGGACCTGCCCGTGTCATTGTCCACGATCTCGGAGGCTGCATCCGATGAGAACCGGGGTCGGTTGATCGGATTCACCCAACTCCTGTGGGCCGTCGGCATCATCGTCTGCGCGTTCTTGAGCGCCGGCGTCGCGAGCCTGGGCCGCTTCGGCGCGCAGATCCTGTTCCTGCACATCGCCGTTGTTGCCCTCGTCGTCCTGATCGGTCGGCTGACCATCCCCGAGTCGGCCACATGGCTCATCGCGCGAGACGAGCGCCGCCAAGGGATCCAGACCGTCCGGGCGGGCAGGGCATCGGTCATGGACCTGATGCGTGGCTCGTACCGGGCCCCGTTTCTCGGCCTTCTCGGTTTCTACGCGCTCACGAACCTGGTTGCCAACACCGGAGGTCAGTTCGGCTCCTACCTACTGGTGAACGTCGGCGGCGTCGACCTCCAGACCGCGACCTTGATCGGCCTGCCCTTCATTCCGCTGGGCGTGGTGGGTGCCCTGTGGTTCATGAAGATCGCCGATTCTCCGAAGCGGCTCACCTACTTCGCGGTGGGCTCCATCTGCTGGGTGGTCGCCCAACTGGTGTACGTGGTCTTTGGAATCAGCCTCGTCACAGCGATCATCGCTGGGCTCATCGGGCTCGTGGGCACCACGTTCGCGTCCGAGGGGATCATGAAGATCTGGACGCAGGAGCAGTTCCCTACTCTGCTGCGCACCACCGCTCAGGGCGCGATCATCACGGTAGCTCGCCTGTCTGCCGCGCTGTTGGCGACCGTGACGCCGCTTCTCGTGGCGTTCAGCCCACGCCTCTTCTACCTGTTCCTTGCCGTGGTTCTCGCGATCGGCTGTGGAGTCGGCTGGAAGGTGTTCCGCACCCGCGACCAACATGACGAGTTCAACACCGAGGCCCAGAAAGAGGCGGTGGCAGCATGAGCACCGACACATCGACACGTATGCCAGACGGGTCCGCAGGTGGGTTCATTGCCGCTCCGGATGGCCAGGACAATCCGGCTCCCTACTTTCGGCGCGAGTTCACCGCCGATGCGGGGCTCATCGGCGCCACGCTCTATGTGACCGCGCTCGGGATCGTCGAGCCATATCTGAACGGCACTCGTGTCGGTGACGAGATGCTTTCGCCCGGCTGGACCTCTTACCGCCACCGGGTGACGGTGACGACCCTTGACGTGACAGCGACCGTCCACCCAGGGGCGAACGCCATCGGCGCGATCGTCGGCGAGGGCTGGGCGGTCGGACGGCTCGGTTGGGAGTGGCAGCGTCACGTCTATGCTGATCGGCCCGCGTTGTTCCTTCAGATCGAGCTGGACTACGGCGACCGGGTCGTGATCATCGGTACGGACGAGAGCTTCCGAGTCGGCACCGGTGCGGTGCTGGCCAACAGCATCTACGACGGCGAGACGTACGACGCACGTCTTGAACCGCACGGATGGAGCGAGGCTGGTTTCGATGATGGCAGGTGGTCTGCCGCCCAGCCGATCGACTGGGACCTGAACACCCTGCAGGCCCCGATCGCTCCTCCGATCCGCCGCATCGAGGAACTCGTCCCGGTAGCGACATTCACCAGCCTGTCCGGGAAGACCATCGTGGACTTCGGCCAGAACATCTCGGGTTGGGTGCGTCTCAACGTCAGCGGTGAGTCGGGTCGAGAGATCACCATCCGCCACGCGGAGATCCTCACTCCCGACAGAGAGCTGGAGACAGAGACGAACCGCACGGCGGAGGCCACCGACCGGTATATCTTGCGGGGCGGCGGACCCGAGACGTGGGAACCACGGTTCACCTTCCACGGATTCCGCTACGCACAGATCGACGGGTGGCTCGGCGACCTCACATCCGACGCGATCACTGCCATCGTCGTCCACAGCGACATGGAGCGTACGGGATGGTTCGAGACATCCAACGAGCTCGTCACGAAGCTCCACTCGAACGTGGTTTGGTCGATGCGGGACAACTTCGTCGGCGTGCCCACCGACTGCCCGCAGCGTGACGAGCGATTGGGCTGGACCGGCGACATCAACGCGTTCGCACCGACAGCCGCCTACCTCTACGACGTTCGCGGCGTACTCGGCTCGTGGCTGAAGGACCTCCGGGTCGAACAGTCGGAGAAGGGGCACGTGCCTTGGGTGGTGCCGGACGCACTGTCTCAACCGTCTTCGCCGACCGCACTATGGAGCGACGTCGCCGTCAGCCTTCCATGGACGCTTTACCAGGAGTACGGCGACCTCGACATTCTCCGGGCGAGCTACGACTCGATGACCACCCACATTCGCCAGGTGGCCGCGCTGCTCGATGACGCAGATCTGTGGAGCTCCGGCTTCCAGTTCGGCGACTGGCTCGATCCCGACGCTCCCGCGGCCAATCCTGCCGCAGCGAAGACCGACCGTCACCTGGTCGCCTCCGCATTCCTGTGCAAGACGACTCGGGAGATGACCGCTACCGCGCGGCTGCTGGGCCACCATCTCGATGCCGCTGAGTTCAGCGCTCTCGCGACCCGGGTGCACAGTGCCTTCCGCCGCGAGTACGTCACCGCCTCCGGCCGCCTCGTCACCGAGTCGGCCACGGCGTACGCCCTCGCGATCACCTTCGACATCCTGGACACCGACCAGCTGCAGAAGGCGGGTGATCGACTCTCGGAGATCGTCTCGCAGCGCGGGTACCGCATCTCGACCGGGTTCGCCGGAACTCCTCTCGTCACCGACGCATTGAGCATCACCGGACACATCGACACCGCCTACCGTCTTCTCCTGGAGGAGGAGTGTCCCTCGTTCCTCTACCCGGTGAAGATGGGCGCCACCACCATCTGGGAGCGATGGGACTCGGTGCTTCCCGACGGCACCGTCAACGCCACCGGGATGACCTCCCTGAACCACTACGCCTTGGGCGCCGTTGCGGACTGGTTGCATCGGGTCGTCGGCGGTCTGGCGCGGATCGAGCCCGGATACGAGCGCGTCCGCATCGCGCCGAAGCCAGGAGGCGGACTCACCTGGGCTCGCGCCGCGCACGACACCGTTCGAGGACGAATCGAGGTGTCCTGGAAGATCGAGGGAGGAGAGGTGTCGCTCGAAGTCACCGTTCCCAGCGGCGTCGAAGCCGAGATCGTGCTTCCGCTGAAGTCGGACAACGCAGAGCACACCGCCGGCGAGGGATCGCACTCGTGGCGATATCCGGCGCCCGCCGGTTACGGGGCCACCGCCCAAGTGACGATGGACTCGCCCATCAGGGACCTTACAAAGGACTGGAGAGTCTGGGGAGCGGTCTCCGAGGTGCTGCAGCGCTACTTCCCAGGTCTTCCGCTCGACCCGTCGGCGCCCGAGGCCGCGGCCATGTCACTGAATGCCGTGCTCCAGTACGTCCCGGGGGTCTCGCCCGAGCTGGAGAACGACCTCGCCGACGCACTGGCCTCGACGGCCACCTGACAGAACCGAACGCTTGATCCCGTCACACGAATACGCTGACGTCACGTCGGCAAGAGGAGTTCCCATGCACGCGCTGGTCGCAGAGATGACACTCGAGGAGAAGGCAGGACTCGTTTCCGGAGCCGCGTTCTGGACCACACGTCCGGTCGAGCGGCTCGGCATCCCTACGGTCACCATGACGGATGGCCCGCACGGGGTCCGGATGCAACGCGAGGCCGCCGACCACGTTGGCCTGAACGCCAGCGAGCCGGCCACGTGCTTTCCCACAGCGAGCTCAACCGGATCGACTTGGAACCCCGAGCTGATCGCCGAGATGGGGGTGGCCCTGGCACGCGAGAGTCGGTCTCTCGGTGTCGACCTGCTGCTCGGGCCGGGTGTGAACATCAAACGATCTCCACTGTGCGGTCGCAACTTCGAGTACTTCTCCGAGGACCCGTTCCACGCAGGCGTGATGGGCGCAGCGTTCGTGCGCGGTGTGCAGTCGCAGGGTGTGGGCACATCGGTGAAGCACTTCGCCGCGAACAACCAGGAGACCGACCGGATGCGGGTCGATGCACAGGTCGACGAGCGCACGCTCCGTGAGATCTACTTCCCGGCCTTCGAACGCACCGTCCGTGAATCCGCTCCCGCCACGGTGATGTGCTCCTACAACAGGGTGAACGGCACTCACGCGTCGCAGAACTCCTGGCTGCTCACCGACGTCCTGCGCAACGACTGGGAGTTCGGCGGGTATGTCGTCTCCGACTGGGGTGCCGTTGTGGATCCCGTCGCCGCTGTCGCTGCCGGCCTCGATCTGGAGATGCCGAGCACGAGTGATCGCAGCCCCGGCGCGATCATCGCGGCAGTCGCCTCGGGCACGCTGCCCGAGTCTGCGCTGGACGACGCGGTGTCGCGCATCCTCACCGTGCACGATCGACTTCTCGTCGATCGCGAGCCTGCGCAGCCCGTCGACCCCGACGCCCACCACGCACTTGCGCGTCGGCTCGCCGCGGAAGGCGCGGTGCTACTGGCCAACGAGCAGGACATCCTTCCTCTATCCGCCGCGGACGGAGGGTCGATCGCGGTCATCGGGGAGTTCGCGCAGACCCCTCGCTATCAGGGAGCCGGGAGCTCACACGTCAGTCCCACACGCCTCGATGACGCGCTGACGGCGATCCGTGAAGCGACCAGCAGGACGGTCGACTTCGCAGCCGGATTCACGTTCGACGGCGCCGGTGACGACGCCCTCCACGAAGAAGCCGTCGCGCTCGCGGGACGGTCGAGTGTGGTCGTGATGTTCCTCGGCCTCCCGGCGAAGGATGAATCGGAAGGCTTTGACCGTACGCACCTCCTGATTCCGCAGACACAGCGAACGCTGCTCGCCGCCATTGCACGCGTCAACCCCAACATCGTCGTCGTCCTGAGCAACGGCGGGATCGTGAGTCTTGACGGGATCATCGGCACCGCGCCCGCCGTTCTCGAGATGTGGCTGGCCGGTCAGGCGTCGGGAGCCGCGGCCGCCGACCTCGTCTTCGGTGCCGCCCAGCCTGGAGGTCGTCTCGCAGAGACGATTCCGCTGGCTCTGACCCACACGCCCGCGTACGTGAACTGGCCGGGCGAGAACGGAGTCGTTCGATACGGCGAGGGGCTCTACGTCGGGTATCGCTGGTACGACAAGACCGGGCAAGGGGTCGCAGTCCCGTTCGGCTACGGCCTCAGCTACACCACGTTCGAGCACGCCGACATGACGGTGGCGGTGCCCGACGCCACCACGCCGTATGCAGTTGTCGACGTCACGGTGCGGAACACCGGCAACCGCGGAGGCGCCGAAGTCGTCCAGGTCTACGTCACAGATGAAGAGGCATCCGTCGGTCGTCCGGAGCGAGAGCTGAAGGGCTTCGTCAAGGTGTGGTTGGCCCCGGGGGAGCAACAGGTCGTTCGCATCGAGCTCGACGAAAGAGCGTTCGCTTTCTGGTCTCCCTCCGGCTGGAGGGTGGAACCTGGAGCATTCACCATCCATGCGGGCCAGCACTCCCGGCGGCTTCCGCTCACCGAAACCGTCACGCTCGACGTTCCCGCGCCACCTGCCACGCTTGACCTGGACTCGACCCTCGCGGAATGGGTGACGCACCCGGTCGGCATGCATGTGCTGCAGGAGGCGATGACGGAGATCGGCCAGCAAGCCGACGCACTCACCAACGAGGAGTTTCTGCCTCTCTTCGGCTCCATGCCTCTCCGCACGATCCTCGGGTTCGCGCAACAGTCGAACGCCGCGGTGTTCGACGTCGACGAAGCACTCACAGGTCTTCTCGCGGCCGTCAGATCCGCGACTGACTAGATCTCGCGCGTGAGCGAGGGGCCAGACCAGCGAGGTATCGCTCCTACGCCACCGCGCACGAGGCATCGAAGGACCTCAGAATCTGCAGCTTCTCCGCCTCGAACGAGCCTTCGGCATGGGTAGCGAGCACGCGCTGGTAGCCGCCGTAGTCGCGTGCAGTCAGATCGGCGACGAAGTTCGCCAGACGAAGGCGTTCCTCGCCGCCGATAGCAGCGGCGTAGTACTTCTCGAGCACGACGCGTACGTCAGGGGCGGGTCATTCCTCTGCCCCCGTACGAGACGCTGCGCAAGCGTCCGAGTGATCGGCGCAGCTGGCGTAGCTGCGCGCTGTTGATGCGCTTCTTGCTGCTCGTATAGGGCGGGTTGAGCAACCCGCCCAAGCTGAAGGGAAGTCTCGAGAAGGCGATGGCGCGGAGGTGGGAGAAGGTGTCGAACCCGTAGCGGCCGTGGTAGTAGCCGGTTCCGCTGCGGCCGACGCCACCGAAGGGGAGGTCGGGGCTGAGCAGGTTTGCGGCGAAGTCGTTGGCGTTCACCGAGCCGCTGCGGGTGCGCGCGACCAGACTGGCGAACGTCTTGTTGCGCCTGCCGAACCAGTAGAGGGTCAGCGGACTGTCTTCGGTGTTGATGTGGTCGATGGGCTCGTCGAGCTCGTCGTAGGCGTAGACTGTGAGGACGGGTCCAAAGACTTCTTCCTGCGCCACGCGCATCGACGGTGTGACACCGGTGAGGAGTGTTGGCGGGACCTTCCGACTTGCGCGGTCCGGCAGCCCCTCGGTCTCAGGGACATGGGATCGCCCGATGGCACCCTGGGCAACCGCGTCCTCGATGAGCGCGACGACGCGGTTGTAGTTGCGGTCGTCGATGAGCGAGGTGAACTCGTCATTGTGGGTGATGCTCGGATAGCGGGAGCGCCACTCGTCGAGAACCGTCTCGGTGAACCGTTCAGCCTGGTGCCGTGGGACGTAGACGTAGTCGGGGCACAGGCAGACCTGCCCGCCGTTGACCATGCGCGCGGCCGCCACGCGACGGGCTGCGGTCTCGATGTCGGCGGAGCGGTCGACGACGACGGGGTTCTTGCCGCCGAGCTCGAGCGTGGTCGGGACCAGATTGCGCCCGGCCGCTTCGGCTACCAGCGCGCCCACCTGTGGTGAGCCGGTGAAGAAGAGATGGTCGAAGCGCAGACCGGCGAAGTCCGCGCCGTCACCGTGGACCTCGGTGATCACCGCCAGCTCCTCGACGTCGAAGTAGTCGCCGGCGAGGCGCGCGAACGCGGCGGTGGTTCGACCCGTGATCTCAGAGGGGCGGATCATCACCCGGTTCCCGGCGGCGAAGGCGGCGCCGGCGGGCAGGACCACGAGGTTCAACGGGAAGTTCCAGGGGCCGAGCACTCCGACTACACCCTTCGGGACAGGGTGGACCTCTCCGCGGAAGACGGGTCGGGTGAGCGGGTTTCCGGTGCGTCGGGGACGCATCCACTCGGCGACGTGAGATCGATCGTGCGAGAGCGACTTGGCGGTGACGACGAGGTCGGTGGACAGGGAGAGGTCGAAGGCCCGACTCCCGAAGTCGGCGCGAAGCGCTTCGGCCAGTTCATCGACGTTGTCCACGAGCAGCTGTTGAAGGCGTGCGATCCGATCCTGACGTACGGCAGCGCTCGGAATGCCGTCACGAAGGACGGCGGCTCGTTGCAGGTCGAGGATCTCCTGCAGACCCAGGTCCTGGGCGTCGCGGTGCAGCGGTCGAGGCGGGGCGACTCGTCTGGAGGAGGAGGCTTCCGTGGTGGTCATGGGCGGGAATCTCCTTGGTGGTTCGTCGAGGAGGGAAGCCCGTGGAGAATCAGATCGGCCGCTCTGTGCGCGATCATCATCGTGGGGGCGTTCGGATTGCCGGAGGTGAGTGTCGGCATCACGGAGGCGTCCACGACCCGGAGACCTTCGAGACCGCGGAGACGCAGCTCCGGGTCCACCACGGCCAGGTCGTCCTCGCCCATCCGACAGGTGCCAACCGCGTGGTAGATGCTCGTCTCGACCGTGCGCAGCCAGTCTCGGTCTCGGGGGCCATCGCCGTTCAGGCTCGCGCCGGTGAGGGCGCTCAGATCCTTGGACCGAACGAGGTCGCCGACTGTCTGTGCCCCCCCGAGGAGCTTGCGGACGTCGCTCTCGTTGCCCAGTCGCGAATGTTGTACCTCTGGTCGTCCGTCCCGGAGCCGCACACGGCCGCGCGCTTCGGGATGGAGCAATGCGCAGAAGATGGTGTACGCATCTTCGCGTTCCAGGGTTGCGCGGCCTCTGACCGCGTCGAGGGTGTAATGGCTCGGTGTGATCGCGATCTGGAAGTCGTCGGTGAAGAGCTGGGCCTCGAAGGGTGCCGACGTCAGCGCGCCGGTTCCGGTGGCCAGATATTGACCGACCGCTTTTGCGGCCCGGACCGGCCCCAGGGTGTTCAGGGTGGGAACACGCGACTCCCACTGCTGTGACACCAGCAGGTGATCCTGGAAGTTCTCGCCCACGCCTGGCATGTCCAACGTCGAACCGCCGGGCCCGATCCCAGAGCGCATCAGGAGCGCCGGGCTGCCGATAGCGCCGGCGCTGAGGATCACCTCCTCGCGGGCACGCAGGATCTGACCACCCGCCTCGACGCCGACAACTCGTCGTCCTTCGATGATGAGTCGCGTAGCGACGGTCCCGGTCAGGATGCGGACGCGTCGATCGCGGGGGAGGCCGCGCAGGAAGCCGCGAGCTGAGGAGAGTCGCCGTCCCCGCTGCTGGTTCATCTGGGCGTGAGCCGCCCCGAGCTGGGTCTCGCCGTTCTGGTCAGGGTTGAGCCGGTGGCCTGCCTGCACAGCGGACTCGATGAAGGCGTCATCGAGCTCATGATCGTGCCCACACCATTCGACGGAGATCGGACCCGTCGCACCGCGGTACTCATCCGCGCCGCCGACCCAGGTCTCGAGCGACTTGAAGTGCGGGAGGACGTCCTTGTAGGACCAGCCGGTGGCGCCGCCAGCCGCCCACCCGTCGTAGTCGGAGGCGCGCCCGCGGACGTAGACCATGGCGTTGATGGAGCCGCTGCCGCCGATGATCCGTCCACCCGCGAACGCGCTTGCGGCGCCGGTCTTGCTGTCGTCCGGCGCCGTCGGATAGCGCCAGTTGGCGGTGCGGAAGGTGCTGATGATTCCGACGGGCACCGACACGTCAGGACGACGGTCGCTGCCGCCGGCCTCGATGAGCACGACGGACGCATCAGCCGATGCCAACCGGCCGGCGACGATTGCACCTGCCGAACCGCCGCCGACGACGATGTAGTCGGCCTCCTGCGGGCGGTTCATTCGGTCTCCCGAGGAGCGGGCGAGTCTGTTCCGGAACCGGTGTCGTGCTCAGCCTCGATGATGGTTCGCAGCCTGCGCAACGACGAGTCCAAGTTGCCCTTCAGGTCAGTGCGACGGTCCTTGACCCGCAGGGCGACCCGCTCGAAGAGGAGCGCCAGGAACGGGAGATCCATGCACATCTCGATTTCCTCGATCACCTGGCAACCGTCCGGATGAGGCTCGAGTCGATAGGTCCACCGCGTGAAGTCACGGCCGACCAGGCCGACGACGAATCCGAACTCTCTGCCGGGATCGGCCGCGACGATGCGAGCCGTCGTGGTCCATCGTCCGGAGCGACGCCGGTTGTGACCACGGAAGCGTACGTCGTCCAACCGCTCGACGCGGATGCACTCCGGGCTCCACTCGGGGATGCGGCGTACGTCTGAGATCACGTCGTAGGCGCGCTGAGGATCTGCGCGTACGACAGCGGATGCCGCGACCGTCTCGCCTTGCTTCAATGCCTTGTTCATGTCGGGTCCTCTTCTGCCGCGGGCTCGGGTCGGGGTCGTCAGGCCAGTGCGCCGCGGAGCTGGCGCTTGAGCACCTTCCCGACGCCCGAGACGGGAAGTGCCTCGACCACCGACAGGCCGCGCGGGCACTTATACCCGGCGATCCGGTCCCGACAGTGGGCGTCGAGCTCGGCGAGGTCGAGGTGGGCGCCGTCGTGGAGCACCACGACCGCGTGGACACGTTCACCCCAGACCTCGTCCGGGGTGCCGATGATCGCGCACTGGGATACGGCCGGATGGCTTGCGACGACGTTCTCGACCTCGACCGAGTAGACGTTCTCGCCGCCGCTGACGATCATGTCCTTGACCCGGTCGACGACATACAGATACCCGGCGTCGTCGATCCAGCCCGCGTCTCCCGTGCGGAGCCAACCGCCGCGCATGACCTCGGCGGTCTCCGACGGCCGGCGCCAGTACTCGCTCATCAGTCCCTCACCGCGTACCAGGATCTCTCCGACCCTTGCGTCGTTGACGTCGTGGCCGGTGTTCGGGTCCACGATCTTGATCTCACAGTGCACCCCTGCTCGGCCGGCCGAGGTGGTGAGCTCGGGGTCGGCGTGGTCTTCGGGCTGGAGGGCGGTGACCGTGGCTGCCATCTCGGTCATTCCGTAGATCTGGAGGAACTTCACCTCGGGCAGCCGGGAGCGGGCCATCGCGAGGGTGACCTGCGAGATGCTGGACCCGCCGTACACGATGGTACGAAGCGAGTCGAGCTCGAAGTTGGCGGACTCCGGATGGGTGAGCAGCACGTGCAGCATCGTCGGGACCAGGACGGCACGTCGAACCTGATGCTTGTCGATCACCCGCATCACCTCGACGGGGTCGAAAGCCGCGGTGATCACCTGGGTCGCGCCGATCTGCGTGCCGGTGAACCAGGCTGAGAACTGCGCGAGATGGAACAGGGGCGCGGTGACCAGGCAGGCGTCTTCCTGCTCGAACGGCGCGGTTGCCAGTGCGCCGAGAGCTGCCCCGGTCAGCGCTCGGTTGGACAGGACCACACCGCGGGAACGGCCCGTGGTGCCGCCGGTATAGAAGATGCCCATCGGCTGCTCACCGCTGCGGTGGGCGTCTGCGATCGGCGCCTCGTTCACCGCGAGCTCGGACACGGAGGCGCTGGCGTCCGGGTTTGCGGTCTCACCGGCATGGATGAGGTGAGCGATGCTCGGCACATGTGCCTTGATCGCCGTCCCGGCTGACGCGAAGTGGTCATCGACGATCAGCACAGAGACCTCGGCCTCGACCAGCGAGTCCACGATCTCTGCCACGGTCCACCGTGTGTTGACCGGGACCACGATGCCGTCGGCCCAACCGATGGCGAGCACGACCTGCAGGTAGGTGTCGGAGTTCACCGCCAGGATCGCCACCCGGCCTTCGGGCTCGAGACCCAAGCCCTTGAGACCGCCTGCGATCCGGCTGACTCGGTCCTGCATCTCCCGGTAGGTGTGGGTGCGGTCTCGGAAGATGCTGTAGATGCGGTCGGGATGCTGTTGCACACCACGGTGCAGTGAACGGGTGAGAGACATGGCTTCCTCGCTGGTGACGGCGGATGGATACTTCAGTTCTGACGTGGCAGGGCGAGCTCGGCGCTCATCCCATCTCCATGACGGCGATGCCGTGCTTGGCTCGCCCGGCGACGTGTCTGAGTGCCTCGACGCCCTGTTCCAGATCGAACCGCGCCGTGATCGGAGGGCGGACGCGGCCGGATGCGATCAGCCGCTCCAATGCGTCCCGGTTCGCGTGTGCGGCGAGGCTCTCCTCGCGTTCGAAGGACGCGATCTCGTAGCCCAACACCTTCGAGCCCTTGAGCAGGGGTAGGTTCAGAGGGATACGCGCCGGGGCGCCACTGGCGAACCCGACGACCACGAACCGTCCGCCATAGCCGACGGCGCGCAACGCCGGCTCCGAGAGCTCGCCGCCGACCATGTCGAGGACGACGTCGACCCCGCCCGGACACAGTGTCTTGAGGCGGTCCTTGAAATCCGGTGTCGCGGTCAGGATGACCTCGTCCGCGCCGATCTCGGAGGTGAAGTCGAGCTTGTCCGTCGTGGAGGCGCAGGCGATGACGCGTGCCCCGAGCGCCTTGGCGATCATCACCGCAGCACTGCCCACTGCTCCGGAGGCACCAAGAACCACGACGCTCTCGCCTGCTTGGACACGAGCGGCGGAGACCAGGGCGTCGTAGGCGGTCCGATAGGGGGCACCGGTCAGGCACGCGAGATCCGCAGGTAGGTCGTCCGGCGTGGGTCGCAGCTGCGTCTCCAGGAGTGCGACCCGCTGGGCGAATCCCCCGACGAAGGCCATGCCGTGGACTCGATCACCAATCTGAAACCGGGAGACGCCCGCGCCGACCTCGACGACCTCGCCCGCGATGTTGTTGCCGGGCGTGAACGGGGTAGGGACCTGGATCTGATACTTCCCCGTCGCGATCAGCGTGTCGGCGAAGTCGACCGTGGCGGCTTGCACGCTGACGACGACCTGGCCCGGGCCGGCCCGCGGGGCCGGTGTATCGACCACCGCGAGATCATCGAAGCCGCGACCCTTGCACACGAGAGCTCGCATCTTCCGCCTTTCGATGTCGGAATGGCACTTGGTGCCACGTTAGCACTCGGTTTCGGATCTGTCGTCGATCTGGCTAGGGTCGTTCCATGACACCGAAGGCGGGCACGCTCCAACAGCGGATGAAGGAGCAAGCACGGCGTGAGGTCGCCACGACCGCGATGGCCCTCTTCGTCGACAACGGCTTCGACGCCACCACGGTCGACCAGATCTGCGCCGCCACAGGCATGTCTCGCCGCAGCTTCTTCCGTTACTTCAAGGGCAAGGAAGCCCTCGTCGTGTCCCTGCTGGACGGACTCGCGGAGGCCGGCTCCAAGGTCTTCATCGCACGGCCGGCCGACGAGGATGTCTGGACCGCTCTTCGGCACTGCATGGATCCCTTCGTCGACTGGAGCGAGGAGAACCGCGCTCGTGCCCTCGAGATCATCCGGCTCGTCGAGGAGACTCCGGGCCTGCGCGCGGCGTATCTGGCAACGGTCGATCAGTGGCGCGCAAGCCTCGCCATCCTGATCTCGCGTCGCCTCGGTCTCTCCGACGAGCACCGGCTGTACGCGTCGGTTGTCTCGGCCGCCAGCATGGGCGCGTTCGTCGCGGGCGGCCGTGAATGGCAGTCGGACGGGGGAGAGGCGGCCTTGGCCGACGTCTTCGATCGGGCGTTCGCCGCGATGTCCCCGAACAGCCTCGACATCCCTGGCTGACACGCTTGGTGTAGACGCTCGTGACTCGACCGGCATCCGTTCTGCAAAGGACGTGGCCGGATCTGGACATGACCACGGTTGCCCTATTGCCTGCGATGTGACGGTCGTCATAGCGTAGGAGCCTCGGCATACTGAATCGTTTCACTTGCCTGATCGATGAAAGAGGCTCGGATGAGCGTTCGACGACCGTTTCGCTTCGTGACCCCGCTGGTCGCGGCTGGCGCGCTGTTGGGAGCCGGTTTGACCGCTCCGTTTGCCTCCTCTGCGCTGCCCCCGGAAGCGCCTTCGGTGCAGTCGGTGAAGTCGACGCAGACGCCTGGTCTCACGGCTCGGACCTTTGCGGACCCGCCGATGGCCGTGCGGCCCAAGTACCGATGGTGGATGCCACGTGCGGGAACAGATCCGCAGGAGCTCTCCGACGAGATCCGCGCTATGAAGGCGGCTGGTGCCGGTGGTGCCGAGATCTCACCCTTCCTCAACCCCGGCGGAGCCCAGGGGACCGGCCAGGGTCTTATCCAGAGCGGCTGGATGAGCGAGGCGTGGAAGGACAGGCTCGCGACGATGTACGCGACCGCTGCCGAGGAAGACTTCGTCCTCGATGACACCATGTCGGGGCTCGGCTCAGACGCAGTCAGTGTGCCGACGCCCGGTGGTCTCAACGCTGAGTCCGGCAGCAAACGGCTCGTCTCCGGCTACACGATCCTGGCTGACAGTGCGGCGTTCGACGGCGCGGTGCCGCCGACGATGGACGTCTCGATGACCACGGCGCTGTGCGCCCCAGCCTCCGCCGGGGACAAGCGCATTCAGCCGGTCATCACCCGTGCCCTCAGCGCCGGCGACACGATCACCATCGGGACCGGCCAGTCTGCCCAGACCACCACGGTCACCTCAGTCGGTGACGGCACCTGGGGTTGTGGCCGCACCGTCGCAGCCGCGAAGTCCGGTGAAAGCCGTATCTTCGTCAGCGCGCTCGCCGGCGGCGCGGGCCAGGACGGCCCGGGCGCCGTGTACTCCCCGTTCAACCCGGGCCAGGTCATCACCATCGGCTCCGGCGACGCGGCAGAGAAGGTCACCGTCCGCAGTATCGGCCGCGCCCCGGCTTCGGGAGCCAGCAGAGTCAGCCAGTCCGCCACCGAGGGCGCGACCACCGCCGTCCTCGCCAACGCCTCCAGCTTCGCCGCGGGCCGCTACGCACTCCTCGGTGCGCCAGACAAAGGCCAGATCGTGAAGGTCACCGCGAAGGGCGTCGACGGAGTCGCGAACCAGATCTCCTTCGAGCCCGCTCTCACCAGCGCGGTGACCGCAGGAACCAGCGCCCGCGACATCGGCGAGGGAGTCAACGTCACTCCGCTGACCAAGAACCACCGACCCACCGAAGACGTGGTGGTCGACGGGCCGCAAGGGGACGGGATCGGCATCGCCGACCCGCTCACGGCTGACCGGGGTCTGACGACTCCCGTCAGCGCCAAGGCTGACAAGACCCTCACGGCAGCCCTGGCCTACCGGTGCGTGGCAACGTGCGCCGAGGCCCCCAAGAAGATCCTTGCCTCCTCCGTCGTGGACCTCACCGCCGACGCTGCCGACGGTGCCATCGATGACACGTCATGGCGTACCAGCGGCACGTGGGTCGTCTACGTCCAGCAGATGGTCAACGACGGTCCGTTCATGAAGGGTTCCTTCTCGCCGTACGGCTTCGACTATGCGGTCGACCATCTCAGCTCTACCGGCGCCGATGCCCTCATCGAGCACTGGGACGAGGAGGTCCTGACGCCCCAGTTGCGCGCCTCGATCAGGAAGAACAAGGGCGGCCTGCAGACCCTCTTCGAGGACTCCCTCGAGATGCCCTTCACCCCGAAGTGGACCTCAGACTTCCTCGACGAGTGGCAGGCCCGCCGGGGCTATGACCTGACGCCCTATCTACCGGCACTGTCCGGCACAACCGTCGCAGCGCGACCCACCTCAGGCCCGTACGACGGCTACTTCACCGGATACCCCATCGAGCCGGGCAACCAGTTCGACATCGTCGGCGCAGACGTCGAACGGATCCGGGAGGACTACCGACAGACGTGGTCCGACCTGTTCGCCGACAGATTCGTCTCCAAGATCCAGCAATGGGCAGCCAAGAACGGGCTCGGCGGACGCTTCCAGGCCTACGGCAGCTTCCCCATCGACACATCCGAGCTCTCTGGCCTCGTGTCGATCCCTGAGGCCGAGGCACTGGGATTCAATGACGACGTCAACACCTACTCCATCGTGGCCAGCGGCGCCCACATGTCCGGCACCGACACCGTTTCCAACGAGTGCTGCGCATCCGGTGGCCAGACGTACCGGGCCCAGCTGACCGACCCGACCTCGCCCATGCGGCAGATTCTCCAGTCCTATGCCGGCGGTGTGAACCAAACCATCTGGCATGGATTCGACTACAAGACCTCGCCCGTCGCCGCCTGGCCGGGCTACCACGCGTGGAGCCCCGAGGGCGGCACCAGCTCCTTCTCGGAGGCATTCGGCCCCCGGATGCCGGTATGGGGTGCCGGCGGCGTCAAGGACATCAACGACGCTGTGGCTCGTCTCAGCCTCGTCCTCCGTCAGGGCAAACCGCGCTACGATCTGGCCGTCGTCAATCAGAGCTTCGGTGCCGGTATCTTCCAGGGCCCCGAAGCCCCCGGCATCAAGGCAGATGGTCCGCTGAACATAGCTGGTCTCACCACCGAGTTCCTCAGCCCCGCCTACCTGACCTCCGATTCGCTGCGACTCTGGGACGGACATCGACTTTTCCCGGATCGCTCGGCGTACCAGGCCTTGGTGCTAAACAACCAGGCGACCATCAGGCCGGACGCGATCCGCCGGATCGCGGACCTGGTCGAGGATGGGCTGCCGCTCCTGGTCATCGGGGACCTGCCCGCGCGGTCCCCGGGACACGACCCCGCCGGATCGCAGGATCGCACCGTCAAGCGTGCCTCTGCCCGGATCGCGGCCGCCATCTCTGAGGGTGACAACGCCGTCCAGGTGGTCGACGAGGCAGCTGCCCCGGCGGCCCTGGCCGAGATCGGCGTGACTCCGACCGCGGGCAAGGACACACCCAGCACCACGCTCAATGTCCGCCGCTCGGCGCCGGGGGTCGACTACTACTACCTCTATAACAACAGCGACGCCGAGGTGAGCGACACCTGGACCCTCCGGGGTGCCGGCCGCCCCTACGTGCTCGATCAGTGGAAGGGCACGATCGCCCCGCTGGGGGAGTACGAGGTCGGCGGGGGCGAGGATGCCGGCACAGTTGAGGTGCCAGTGACGATCGGTGCTCGTGATGCCACCGTCATCGCAATCAGCAAGAAGAACCTCAGCGGCGGACCTTCTCCAAAGAACCATGTGACCGACACTGACGCCGACAAAGTGGATGTGGCGGAGGACGGGACGGTGACGCTCCGCTCCGCGACGAATCGCGCCCTCACCGCGACACTGGCCGACGGGGGGAAGTCCGCGGCCGAGATCAGCAACGTCCCGCAGCCGCAGATGCTGAGCGACTGGACCCTGAGTCTGGAGTCCTGGGAGCCCGGCACCGACAAGTCAGCACCAGGGCACGCCAGCACCACCGTCAAGGTCGATAAGGGGACCTTCGACGTCAAAGCCCGCGATGACGGCAAGCTCCCAGGATGGCGCGACCTCGTCAGCAACGGCTCACTGGACCAGATCTCCGGAATCGGCGCCTACACCGCGACCGTCAAGCTCCCGGCGAACGGCTGGACCGGCGGATACGGCGCCTATCTCGATCTCGGCAACACCAACGACTCCGCCAGGCTGACCGTCAACGGCAAGCCGGTGCCGGTCAATCAGCAAGACCGCTCCCACATCGACCTGGGCCCCTACCTCAAGGGCGGAACCAACCAGATCCAGGTGATCGTTGCCTCGACGCTCAACAACGCGGCCAACGGCACAAACCTGCAGGACTACGGATTGCTGGGGCCAGTCGTGCTCCGCCCCTATGGAGAGGTACCCGCGATCGGCCGGCGGCGCCCTTGAACGTTTCAGTGCGTACGCCGTCGCCTTCCCGGCCCAGGATCGGACGTCGGCGGTCGCGATCATAGCCCGGCGGGACTACCTTTGCGGTTTGACCGTGGAGCACCGGACCGATCCGCCAGGCGTGGGCGAGGGGTCGGCCCCCGGGCCGGGCTAGCAGAGGAGACTTCGGCGCGCAGTCAGCGCCAGACTGCTTATCAAGTCCTGGTGGCCGCCGACCCAGGAGGCTCACGCCAGTGGTGAACTGGTGCCTTCGATGAGTTGGGCGCCGATCTCGCGGTGGCCTTCGACCTCCGGTGCGTCCCAGAGTCTGCTCGGTTCAGTCGGCACCCAGCATGCGCATCGCGAACCCTGCGTACTCCCTGGAGATCTGCGTGGGGGAGATGGTTCCATCGGCGTGGAACCACGTCACCAGCCCGGTGCACATCGTGGTGATCGCTTTGCCGGCGTCGCGTGCGTGGGTGACCTTGAGGCCGCCGACGGCGATGGCCGCCGCGATCTGCTCGTCCAGCAGTTCCTGGACGTGGTTGCGTAGGTTGGCGATCCGGCGGTAGTTGTCGGGCTCGAGGCTGCGCATCTCGCTTGCGCCGATGAAGGCGAGGTCGCTGCGGCAGGCGTGATACAGCGCGAGTGCTTCTACGATGAGCGCGACACGCATCAGCGGGTCGTCGCCTTCGTCCCGTGCCTGTTCGACGCGCCAGTTCAGGTCGGCCATCGTGATGTCGAGCATCCGGACGAGCAGGTGTTGCTTGCTGGCGTAGTGGTGATACACGCCGGGCACACTCATGTCGGCCAGTTCGGCGATCGATCGAAGCGTAGCCCCGTGGTAGCCGGTCGAAGATGGCCAGGGTCATCGGGGAGGATGCCTACGCCGAGTCGCTCGGGCAGCGCTTCGCGCAGGGCAAGGAGAGCTTCAACCGGCTCTACGTCGACCCGCAGACCGGCTACACCTTCAATGCCACTCCGGGCGACAACCTGGTCGCCGGCCGGACTTTGCAGGATTCGCAGGCCTCGTACGCGACGCCTCTCAACCTCGGACTGTTCAGCACGGAGATGAAGGTCCGAGCCGGCGAGAGCGCGGGGCTGAGCTACCAGGAGTTCGCTACGAAGCGCCTCGCGGAACTGGTGGCGGACCCGGCTCAGAGCAACGACGGGGCTGGACCCCGGCCGGGCACCGGGTTCTTCTCCGGCGGTCAGGCCAGCAACAAGCCCTACACGCTGACGACCGGTTTCAACGGGACCCGAACATCCTCCCGGCGCTGACCAAGAACGGTGAGGTGGAGGCGGCCTACAAGCTGTTCAGCAACGACCAGTTCGCCAGCTGGCTCTACCCAGTCACCCTGGGCGCGACGTCGATGTGGGAGCTGTGGAACTCCTATGAGCGGGCCCTTGGCCAGGGTGGCCAGAGCGCGATGAACTCGCAGAACCACTTCGCCCTCGGCGCCTCCCCGCAGTGGATGTACGAGTACCAGCTCGGCATCACCTCTGACGGCGCGAAGGGCTACAAGGAGTTCGTCCTCCAGCCCGTTCCCGGCGGGACGTTCACCGCTCTCGAGGGCAGCTACGAGTCCCACCACGGCACCATTGAGTCGGCGTGGAAGGCCGAGGACGGCGTCCTCACCTCATATGCGGCCACCGTGCCCGCCAACACCACCGCGAAGCTCTACCTCCCGGTCGAGGACGAGATCGGGGACTTCGAGGAGATGCCGGGCGTCACCTTCGAAGCGATGGGCGAGCGGAACGGGCTCGTGGTCGCGGAGTTCACGCTGGCGGCCGGAGGCTACGAGTTCACCGTCGACGGCGACGAGGTGACCGTCGCGGCCGACGGCAGGTGGGCGGCTCCGGCCAGCTAGCGCAGTGGAGGGGGGGGGGCCCACCCCGGAGGGGGGGGGGGGGGGGCCGCCGGACCCACACGGGGGGACCCCGCCCCGTGCCCCGGGGGGGGGGGGGGGGGCCCCGCCCCCCGGGGGGGGGGGGGGGGGCCGCGGGC